>URIC01000033.1 GCA_900547755.1 uncultured Bacteroidales bacterium | reverse complement strand
CTGACTTTTCTGTCTGTCGCAGTCTGTCAATGTCCTCTCGCGTCCCGGTCAAGCCCTGGGGCCTGTCCCGTTTTGCGAGTGCAAAGTTACGCCCTTTTCCCGAACTGACAAAATATTTTCGCGATTATTTTATGAACTTTTTTACAATACGCTGATTGTCAGCATTATATTTTTTCAGGAAAATTCGGGCTATTCTGAAGATGCCAATACAAATTTAGAATTGGAAATAGATGAAGGGCGCGACTTCAGCACTCATATATGTAATTACAAATTGTATTACTATCAGGAATATCAAGAATTTTACAATCCATGGGGAGCGGATAAAAGCCATCTTGGCTTTCCCGGCCCAGGCGGCAGGAATAGCGTGACCGACTATAAGGACGAACATCATTACACACCAAACCGGCTGGGCGTCAAAGAATTGTGGTAAATGTGATATGCGGAAATTTATGAATATACTGTGAAGGATAGTAATAGCATCACCTACACTCTCGGCTCGGAACAGAGTCATTGAAGCAGCTATGAAGCAGAAAGTAATGCACCAGAAGACAGCCTTGGTAAACCAGTTATCAGGGATTTTATCAAGCCAGGGTCTGCACAATTTATGTATGGCAAGACCGATACCGTGCATCGCACCCCAATAAATGAACTTCCAGGCCGCCCCATGCCAAAGTCCCCCAAGGAGCATAGTCAGAAAATTATTGACATAAGTACGCACTTTACCCTTGCGGTTACCGCCGAGAGGTATGTAGATGTAGTCTCTGAGCCATGTGGAGAGAGAAATATGCCAGCGGTGCCAAAACTCGGAAACGTTGCGGCTCTTGTAGGGGAAATCGAAATTGACCGCAAGGCGGAAGCCCATAATCAACGCAATACCGATAGCCATGTCTGAGTATCCGGAGAAATCGCAATATATCTGGAATGTATATCCGAGTACTCCCATCAGAGACTGGAGACCCAGGAACCCTTCGGCACCGGGATATTGGAACACGCCGTCGTTGTACTGGGCTATGTAGTCGGCAATAATGGCTTTCTTGACTATGCCTATAATAATAAGCCAAAGGCCGGCCCATATATCGACACCGGTAGGTTTGCGATTCTTCCTTATCTGCGGAATGAAGTAGTCCGCACGAACAATAGGGCCGGCCACAAGCGCAGGAAAGAAAGAGAGGAAAAAGAAATAGTCAAGCCAACTGTCGGTAGGAGCCAACCGGCCTCTGTATACATCGACCACGTATGATATGGACTGGAAGGTGTAGAAAGAGATACCGACAGGCAAAATAATGTCCATCGGCTGATAGTTGTTAATTACTATCTGATTCCATATTTCGCCAAAGAAGTTAATATACTTAAAGTATGAGAGGACCGATAGAGACATACAGATTGAAATCCACATCAGTGTCTTTCTTTTCCACTTCACATCAGTGCGCGCAATCAGGCGCGAGACAGTCCAATCTATTATAGAAGTCGCCAAGAGCAACAGGAAGAAGACACCACTGGATTTGTAGTAGAAATAGAGGCTGAACGCCGATACGAACACCACCATGCGCAGCCGGTTGCCTCTGAGTGCCGCAAAGACAGGCAGAAAAATAAGAAACACAAGCCAAAAGAGCCCGCTGGAGAAAATCATCGGCGCCCCCGGGTCGTAGACGAGCATTTTGCCTATATTGGACAGAGCCGTAAGAAACTGGTCAATCATACTTGTAAAGAAGCTGTTAAATGCGCCGTCGCCGTCAGTGCATGGGCTTGAGATAAATAATATTGGTATCTTTAATCTTGGTGTGGGAGATGGAGTCTACAGGAAATTTCATACGGATAGGATGCGCGGATTTCGGCATCCAGCGTGCCAGCGAGTCCACCTGATAAGCAGCCGCACCGACTGTGGGATGCACCTTGTCTCCCCTGCGTTCCAGCGTAAGGCCGTCCGAGCGGAAAAAAGTACCGGCAGGGAGGTTGGCGCCTAACATATCGCTATACTTGTCGGAAGCGCCGTTCTTCAGCGACGGCGGCCCTATCCATATGAAAGGTATATCACCGATTACAGACAGGATTTTCTTGACATTAGGTACAAGTGTCTCGGGATTGCCATATCCGGACTCGTTGCCTCCGAGGGAAACGAATATGTAATCCGGATGAAATTCCTGTATATAATGGGCCAATGTGTCGGTCTTCGCCCATATTTTAGTGCCTGAGCTATCCCAGTTTACAGTATGTATCTCATGGCCGTTCTGGCGAGCGTACGCAGCCAAACGGATTGCTATATTCTGAGTCATCGAGTCACCGAAAATAAGGAATGTCTTTGGCAATGTATCCACCTCATTATGCTGAGCCGCAGTCTTTTTCTCGGCCTGCAGCTTCACTATTTCCTCCTCCTGCTTCACCTCCTCGGTGGTCTTGTACTCACCTATAAGGTTATCGGCAATAGGGGCTTTCTTGATTTTGACTCCGAAAACCTCAATGTCATCCATGAAAGCGACAATGGTAATTATCAAGAGTGAAAAAGCAAGCAAAATCCATAGCCCTGTATATCTTGACTTCATAGCTGAAGAATTACGTGCATGAAAAAGTTAAAAACAGGTACAAAATTAGTACTTTCGCACGAGGCAGCAAAGTAAAAGACACAAAAAAACGCCAATCCCCGACACAAAAATCATGCTATGAAATCAAGTTTTACAATACGTATAAAAACTATATGCGCAAGCACCTACACATAAACCGCGCTCCCCTTGAAAATATAAGTCAAATTCCCTGAAATTATATACATTATGGTTCAGTCAAGATTTACAACCGTGATTCCGGCTCCTCCGAAACGGACATCTTCATCGTGGAATGATACTACATCCGGATGCGTTTGCAAATAGCGGCGTATGGCAAGGCGTAAGGCTCCGGTACCGGTACCGTGCAGAATACGGACTCGCGAAATGGCAAACTGTATGGCATCGTCAAGGAAATAAGCCACGGCTTGAATGGCTTCGTCGGCCCTCATGCCGCGCAGGTCTATTTCCTGTCTGAATCCGAGCTGACGCTTGCGGCTGTCGTCAGTAGTGGAACGGGATATCGAGGCCGTCTGTGTAGCGGCAGACCGGACGGGTTTCACCGCTCGTGTCAGTCTGCCGAGTGCGACACGGGTGCGCATCGCCCCGAAAGCCACCTCTGCCTCCTTGCCACTTATAGAAAGCACACATCCCGCCATCCCGTCTTTGGACATACGTACATAGTCGCCGACACATATCGGCTGCCTGGTCTCAGCAGAGGGTTTATCCGGTTCCGCCTTTTTCTTAACTTTCGGCAACTTGGGCAAGCCTTCTATTTTCACCTCCTTATCAGCCGGACGGGACAATTTCTTCTTGTACTCGTCCAATTCCTGACGTACCTTCTTGGTGCGCTCTTTTTCCGCCTGCGAGGTGCGTATTTCCATAATCGTACGTTCCAGACGTGCATTGGAATCGGCAAGGAGCTCGGCAGCCTCGCGACGTGCATCCTCTAAAATCTCGCGTTTCTTCTCCTTCAGCGCGTCCCCTTGCTCCTGCAACCTGGCCATCAGGGATTCCAATTTAGCCTCCTTTTCCTTGACGGCCTGACGCTTATTCGCCCAGTAGCGGCGGTCGCGGGCAATATCAAGGAGGTATTTATCCATGTTCACATAGTCCGAGCCAACTATATCGCGAGCATCCTCAATCACCTGATGAGGAAGGCCGATTTTGTTGGCAATCTCAAGGGCAAAGGAACTTCCCGGATTTCCTATAGACAGTCTGAAGAGAGGATTCATGTGCTGCCTGTCGTAAAGCATGGCACCGTTCACGAACCCGGGCTCATTGTCTGCAAATGTCTTAAGATTCTGATAGTGAGTGGTGATGATACCCATCACCTTAGCCTGGTTCAGCTGTACAAGTATAGCCTGCGCCAAGGCTCCTCCTATCTGAGGCTCCGTGCCGGTTCCCATCTCGTCGATAAGAATGAAAGTACGAGGAGTGGCACGCTGCATGAACACCTTCATGTTGCGGAGGTGAGAACTATATGTACTCAGGTCGTTCTCAATAGACTGCTCATCGCCAATGTCAATAAGAATATTAGAAAACACGCAAGCGTGAGAGTTGGCGTGCATGGTCGGGAGCAGACCGCATTGCAGCATATATTGGACTATACCGGCAGTCTTGAGGCATACAGACTTACCGCCGGCATTGGGACCGGAAATAATGAGTATCCGGTTTTTGGCATCAAGACGCAATGACAGCGGCACCACTTCCCTACCCTGTGCCTTCAGCGACATGGACAGCACGGGATGGACAGCACCGTACCAATCCAGCTCCGGAGCTTTCTCAAGCACCGGCATACAAGCATCGAACTCTTTGGCGAACAGAGCCTTGGCACGAATAAAGTCATAAATGCCGAGCATACGATAGCTGGCAAGCATATCCGGCACGTCAGGGCGCAAGGAATCCGCCACTTCCACCAGAATACGATGTATCTCACGCTTTTCCTGTTCGCGTAACTCCCTAAGGCGGTTGGATGCTTCCACCACCTCGGCCGGTTCTATGTAAGAGGTCTTTCCAGTTGCGCTCTCATCGTGTACGATTCCAGGGATACGGCGCTTCATGGCTGCGCTGACAGGTATTACCAGACGTCCGTCCCGCACGGAGGGTGCGGCATCCTTATCAAGCAATCCTTCGGCGACACACCGGCTTACCACACGTTGCATAATCGAAGAGAGGGACGCTGAGGATGCTGTAATCTTCCCCCTTACCTCGCTAAGCTCGAGAGAGGCGTTGTCTGCGATTTCGCCGAATTTATTCACTACCTTGTCAATGGCCGCGATTACCAAGGGAAAAACCTCCATTTCTGAGAAAAGGGAGGCCAATGTGGGCGCAAGGGGCGAACCGGAATCGTCAGTACGACTGAAAAAGTCTCGAATACGGTTGACAGTATCCAGCGACATCCGCAGCCTGTACAGCTCCTGAGGGGTAAGGAAAGACCCTTCTGTCTGTATTTCCTTAAGGCGTCCAGTGATGTCGTATATGTTGTCCACGGGCAGTTCAAGCCCACGCACAAGCAGGGCAAGCATCTCCGCAGTCTGTGTGAGCAAGCGCTTCACAGTGTCAAAAGAGTCTGAAAAAGACATACTCCTGCAACGGGCCTGCCCCAGAGGACTCAGGCAATAGTCGTTAAGGAGGGCACGTATGGTATCAAAGCCTATTTTACTTTCAAAACCGGCCGGATATATCATAATCAATTAAAGTGAAATAGTTCATACCGGCAAGGCAAGCATCGGTAAATTGCTGTCAAACACCACGCGATGCGCCATGCCCGGATTAAACAGACGGGCAAAAATATTTTTCTTCTTGTTCGGGACCACAATCAGCTTTATTCCTTCTCCGGCAGCCCATGGTTCAAGCTGTTCGCGGAACACGGGTGCATCAGCCACAAAGCTGTCAAATTCACATTGCGGATAATTCTGTCTGAAATATCGGAGCAGCGAGCGCAAGCGCCCCGTGGATTTGCTGCCGGATTTGTCAGCCACCGGGACAAGAGTGATATGCAGAGGCATATCGTTGAATAGCCGTATGTACATATCCATGGCCAGCAAATCATTCTGGTCTATGTTGCAGAAAAAGACCGAGCGTGTCAGTCTGTCCAAAAGTTCGTAATCAGTACCGGCAGGCCATGTAAGCACACTCACCCTGCAACTGTCCACCACCTCGGCGGTGACGCTGCCTATCAGTTCGCGAGAACGTTTGTCGGCATTACGGGTAGACATCACCACAAGTTCGGGAGGAGTCTGACGTGTGAAGGAAAGTATCGCTTCTTCAGGCATACCCTCGTTGAGCAACGTGGAATACCTGATAGCGGGCAACAAGCCGTCAGCCATCATTGCATCCAACCTGGCGCAAAACCGCTTCATCTCGTATCGGGCACTGCTCTCCAGGCTTTTCCGAGCCTCCGCATCACGCACATCAAGCGTAAAACTGTCGGTACTTGAAAGCGAGCTGTCGAAATAAGGGGTGGCGTAGACATGAAGAATTACAGGATGCAATTTCAGCGCTTGCGCGAAGTCAAAGGCTACCCTGCAAGCCTCGAGACTCGTGTCCGAAAAATCAACAGGCACAAGCATCTTGTTCTGTACGCCCTCAAATTCCATCTCAATGGCAGAGGGAGACAATGAGGCCGAGCTCTCTACGATTGTCAGGGCCTTTGGAAGCTCATCCTGCGGTATGCGCACACGTATGCCGCAAGCAGGTTCAGGGTTGGCAATATTGACATTCTCCAACTGCACGGGGATTCCATGTTTCTCCAACAGCTTTTTAAGAGCCGATGCAAAAGAATATGTATGTATTGCAAGAGTGACGTAATTCCGTTCCATATCTTTAGAGGCTGTTTAAAAATAAAAAGCGGGAAGAGGCATGAAAGTTCACACCGTAATTCCCGCTTTTGAATTTTCACGAAGGTTTTTCAGTCCTTCTTGTTTTGCTCCTCGAGGATGGCGACAGCCATATCGTAGATAGTAGTGTCATCAAGTACAACAATGCCACCGTCGGGACCCGGCTCAATGTGTAAACCGGCATTCTTGCCAAACTGATAATTCACACCACCGAAGTAGTTACGTACAGTCTGCACAGTGCAGTTGAGTTCGTTGGCAATGCGGTGGGTGGCTCCATCGGGCAAAGCGTCTTTGATGCGACGCAACTCGTTGAATGATATGGTCTTGCTCATGATAATAAATTTTATGAGGTTGATAAATAATTCTTTTGATTTGCTAATTTACATACATTTCGCCAAATCTACAAGTTTTTCAGTAATATTTTTTAATGTTATTCAGCATCATTTGCTTATATCGCTAATAATTAAGCATATAGCAAACACTTATTCGCCAAGCTGCGGAACGGTGACTACAGCCACATCCGAAGAGGGAATCCAACCGCTGTATTCAGCGTTCAGATATACCTGAGTCCACTGAGTCCCGTCGGCACCTTTTTTCACACTCATCACCTTGAAACGTGTGCCGGCGCTGAGGGGTGTGCCCACCGTTTTGGACGCCTCGTCAGGCTCAAGCATCAGGGAGGACTCAGCGGCCATAAGCACACATACATCTTTTGACAGGGCGTGACGCTTGGAGACCACTGAGCAGACTATGCACAGGGCGCACAACAGGAGCATGGCTCCGCCGCCGAAGAACCCAACCTTGCGCACCGACACCTTGGGCGAGAAAAAGTAAGCTGCACAGCATCCCACACAAAGGATGAACATAACCAGCGCCCATACAGCCCAGGTATCACTGCCGAACTGTGAGACTTTATCCCCCAAATTCTCGAAGAATGAGGGGTCAGCCGGCGTGGGGTCCATATTCTTGCCGTCGGTAAAGGTCTCGTTGGCGAGCAGCACCAGGTTGTCGGTGTAGCGGAGATTGTTGCGGGCCCGGCTATCGGAGGGGTCTATGCGAAGCGCTTTCTCGTAATTGAGGACCGCTCCCCCCTGATTTCCGCTCTTGGCGTAAGCGTTGCCGAGGTTATAGAAAAGCTCTGTACTCACACCCTTGGTGTCGCGCTCCTCCTCCCAGATGCGTATTGCCGTCTTGTAGTCTCCGGCCTGGTACGCCTCGGCGGCACTCTGCGCTCGGAGGCCGGCAGAGCTGCATAAGCACAGCACCAAAATAGTGAGATATATACGAATTGAGGACTTCATTGCTTATCTGTTTTGGGTTGGGTTGTCTACTTTATTTATCTCGTTCTCCAGGGAGTCAATCAGGCGCGAAGCCTTGTCGTAGACACTTTGCATATCCATGTCGGCGGAGGAGCCGTACTTGGCAAACTCACAATCGTCTATAAACTCAATTGTCTCTTTTGCGACCTCCGGGGAGACTCCGATTTTGGAAAGCTCCGCAGAAATGTTCTGACGCGAGAGGTCAGAAGTAGGAATGCCGAGTTTGTCGCTAAGATAGCCCCATAGCGCCTTCAGCGTCTCGTCGTAGAAGAGGTCTTTATCGTTGCGTTTCATGGCATTGGCAGCCTCGCGCAGGCGTCGGCGTGCCACACTGTTGGCGCGGCGCAACTTCAGCTTGTCGGGGTCGGAAAGGAGAGCCAAATGCCGGCGATAGAGGGCAAGCGAGATAAGCATGGCCACAACCGGCAATATGTAGAGCAACCAATAGACAACATTTCCCAAATAGAAGGAATAGTCTGCGGAGAGCTCACCTGTTTCCTGAAGCTCCGAGTCCAAAGTCAGGTTCTCGTCCTCGTCCGCGCCGGATGTCTGCGAGCCTTGCGCCACATTGAGCTTGACCGCCTTGGTCTTTCGGGTGTACCACTCCCCGGTCTTCGTATTGAAGAATGTGAATGTCACGGAGGGTATTTCAAAATCTCCCGTCTTGGATGGGAGTATGTAGCAGTCGAGGGTGATTGTAGCATCCACGCCCCCTGTGATAACAGTCTTGGAGATGTTGGACTCTGTCTTTATGAGCTTGAAGCCATCCGGCAGAAGTGATGCAAAATCGGTTGGCATAGACACGAAGGCGGGGTTACCCATACCTTTGACAGTGAAGCTGACCTTTCCGGCCTCACCGGTGCGGAACTGTTTGGTCAGCACATTCATGCTCACGTTGTATTCTCCCACGCCATTCACATCTTTGTTTGTATCCATACCCGGCAAGTCGCGCACATTCAGCTGCACGTCGTTGATTTTGACAGGAAGTTCATCAAACACGCTCAGGGGGATGGTAGCCGTACTACCCTTGAGAGTGGTAGTACCGGACTTTGAGGGATAGACTACAAAAGAATACAACCGGAATGTCTTGTAAGTCTTGCCGTTTACGACAGCCTCACCCATATTGTGACGGGTATTCTCGGGCAACTGCTCAAAGGTGCAGTTGTCAAACTTGGGCAGGTTCACATCCGGGAATCTGGAGATATTTACGCGCGTGTATAATGTGAGGTCGTAAATCACACCCTGCTGTATGTAGGGAGATTTGTCCGACACCGATGCGCGGATAAAAACGTCATCGTTCTCTACCGGACCGTTGAAAGACTGAGAGACAGGAGTCTGGCTCGCGGCTCCGGCAGAAGAACCCGAGACGGTGTATTCCACTACATTGGATTTGACTCCTCCGGCACTCACCGGACCGAACCTGTAGTGACCCGGTCGCTCGGCCCGTGCCAATATCTGTATCTCCTTGTAGGAAACCACACGTGCGTTGCCCCGACTGTCACTCGTCACCGAAGTATAGGAGCTGCTTTCCTGTACACCGAGCATGGCGCAACCGGGTATGTCGCGGGAAAGGGAGATATTGCCGTTAACTCCCTGTGCGGTGACTTTAATCATAAATTGCTGGCCTGTACGCACCTCCCGGTCGCAAGACAGTTTTATGCTTGCGGCTTGTAAACACGGAATGTATGCAAATGCCAGCAAGAGCTGCAATATCAGTATTGTCTTGAGTCGCATGGGTTGGGTTATATTACACGATATAAAAGTGGATTCAACAAGTAGTTACCAGCCTCTGGAGTGTCTGTTGGGGTTACCTATAGTGAAGTTTTTGCGCGTCTGGTTCTCCTTGTCCGTACTGCGTTTCAGGATACGGTCGGCGGCCTGGTTGTTCATGTCCTGTTTCTGCTGCTGAGGCTGCTGTCGGGGATTCTGATTTTGATTTTTGTCTTTATCCTTGTTATTGTCTTGATTCCGGTCTTTATCCTTGTTTTTATCCTTATCCTGGTCTTTATTCTTGTCTTTGTTCTTGTTCTGGTTCTGCTGCTGTTTGGGCAAGTTCTGCTGGGCTATGCGCAGATTTCGACGGGCCTTGTCATCCTTTGGATTAAGACGCAACGCATTCTTGTAGTATTGGATGGCGTCCTCATACTTTTTGTCTGAGAAACTGAGGTTGCCCCGGTTGTAATTGGCACGGGCGGCAAGGCTCGGATTGTCCGAAGTATGTTTTGCCACGGATTCAAAGTCCTTGCTTGCCTGTTCCAGCATCCGGGCTTTGTCCTGAGCCTTGTCTGCCGGAAGCCCGTTGGCTATCTGGGTTGTAGCCAATGCCTTGTTGAACAGGGCCGTCAGATTCGAAGGATTTATCTTCAGGGCTTCGTTATAGTCCGTCAGTGCCTTTTGGTAATCTTTGGCCCGGTAGGCCTCGTTTCCCCGGACTATAGACTTGCGCTCCTGACGGGCGTTCATATCCAACGCATGGATGGAAGTGATAGCGAACAGACACAATATTATAGTTATGAATCTTCTCATTTCTTTTCCTCCTTCTTGAAGAATGTAACCTTGCGAAGCAGGTCGTTTTTACGATTGACCATAAAGCAGTCGGCCACGAGAGCCAACAAGGCGAGTACAGCGAAATAGATGAAAAGCTCGTCGTGCAGCGCCAGCATATTCCCGGCCAAAGCAGAACGTTTCACTTCCTTGAGCTGCTTCTGTACAGTTGGCAAGGCGTTGCCGGAGGAAGCATTGACATAGACACCGCCGCCGGCCTTTGCTATCTGTTTGCCCAGGTCCTCGTTCAGCTTAGTATGTACCACTTCGCCGTTGTCGTCGGTAAACACACCCTGTGGAGTGTTGATTACTGCTCCTTTCGGGGAGCCTACACCCACTACATCTATCTGCACGTTTTTCTCACGAGCGCGTTTCACTGCCGCCATCACGGCATCCTCGTCGTCAAGGTCCTCCACGTCGGTAAGGATTACCATCGCTTTCCCCACGTTTTTGTCGGGAGTGAACGAACCTAAAGCGGTGTCTATGGCATCGGCGATATTGGTACCCTGGGCGGTGACCTGGTTAGGGTCAATCATTCCGAGGAAGCTCCTTACGGATGCGTAATCTGATGAAACCGGGATGAGCTGATAGGCATCCTGCGCGAACACCACCAGGCCCACACGGTCGTTGCCCATGGTCTCCACCATCCGCTCAAGCATCAGTTTCGCGGCATCGATACGGGAAGAGCCATCCGGATTGTCGGAAGCGGATGCAAGCATCGAATTGCTCACGTCCACAACCGCCATGACCTCGATACCCTCGCGGTTGGCACTCTGCTGTACCAGACCACCCCAAGGGCGGGCAAATGCTATGAGAAGCATGCCTAAGGCAAAAAGGCGCAAGCCTATACGTATGCCGGGTTTGTATCTGGAGACGTCAGGCATCAGCGGTGCCAGCACTTCCGGACGACCGAATTTCCTGAGACGCGCCTTGCGGCTGCGACGCGCGCTCCAATACAGGAGCCACACCAGCGGCACGGCTATAAGCGACATCAATAATATGGGATATGCAAATGTCAGCATTTTTGTTCTGTTAAGGAATACGTCTGAGCCATGTGTACCGGAATATGAGGGAGAGGAGCAGCAGCACAATAGCCGCACCTATCCAGGGCATAAAGTCGTCCTGCCAGCGCACATAGTTGTCCGCATCTATCTTGGTTTTTTCCAACTTGTCTATCTCTTTGAATATCTGTTGGAGACTTTCCTTGTCGGTGGCCCTGTAATATTTGCCGCCTGTGGTTTTGGCTATATGGGTAAGGGTTTCCTCATCCAGGTCGTATGCCGCTCCCACATTCAGATAGGAGCTGTAAGGGTCCTGTGAAATGTCCGAACCTATACCGATGGTATAGACCTTCACCCCTTTCTGCTTGGCTATGTCGGCAGCCATCAGAGGGTCAACCTCGCCGGCATTGTTGGAACCATCGGTCAGCAAGATTACGCTCTTTGACACAGCCTTGCCGCCAAGCACACGGTTAATGGCGCTCACCAGGCCGTCTCCTATGGCCGTACCGTTGCCCAGCACACCTATGTTCAGCATACGGATTGTGTTCAGCACAGTGGCACGGTCAGTGGTGAGCGGCATATAAGTTAGACTTTCTCCGGCAAAAGCGACAATGCCTATATTGTCGTTCTCGCGGTGTCTGACAAAGTCGGATGCTATCTCACGGGAGGCCTCGAATCGGTTGGGCACGAAATCGTTGGTCTGCATACTGCCGGACACGTCCATGGCTATGACAATGTCGGTACCCTCAATCTGGGAATGAACGCTGTCATCGTGTTTCTGCGGACGACAGATGGCGACTATTATGCAACCTATGGCCAGGAGTCTCAGTACGAAGCACCACGTCATCATACGTGTACGCCAGGTACCCCTGTAAGATGCCAGGGCTGAAAGGGTGGACACCTCAAGAGTGGGGTCGGAACTCTTACGACGCCTGACGTAATTTATGATTACGGGTACATAAATCAGAAACAGGAGCAGGAGCCAGGGATGTTTTAGCATCATCGTTGACCCTCCTTTCCGGACTTATGCGGTTTCTTACGCCTGTCAGCCATTCGCCGAGTCTGTTTGCCGGAAGCAGCCGATTTCTCGCCGTTGGCTTTGGCGGTTTCCCTGGCCAGCGCCTCTTCCTCCGGAGTGGGACGTGTGTTCTGCACGAACTCGCGCACGATGGAGAAGGCCTCCTCGTTCTCCCCGGGCATGGAAGCTCCCTTGGCGAACTTAATGAAGTCCGCCAGTTCCAGCAGTCTGCGCAACTCACCTTTATATGTAACCAGTTTCGCATTGTCGGAGACCGCTTCAAGGAACTGGGTGGTGGTCATCTCCGGAGCAGCTACGCCGAAACGACGGCTGAGGTAGCGGCGCAGGATGTCTGTCAACTCAATGAAATACCGCTCGTTCTCCCCTTTTTGCCATAGCTGCCTGGCACTCAACTGCGCGAGAGCAGCCATCGCCTCTTCGTAAGGAGGCACTGTAACTTTGGGCTTGGGCGTATTCTTGCGGGATTTGAGCATCTTGCGGAGCAGGAATACCAACGCTGCAAGCAGGACGAGACCGGCCAAAATGGCCCACCAGTAATTGAGGAGCCAGTCAGGCAATTTGTCTGTCCAGGAGCCGGGGGCCGGCTCGGCCACATCCGTGAGGTCGGAAATTTTGTCGTTGGCCTTGGCGCTCACAGGCACCACCTTCAGGTCGAAGGGGTTGCTGCGTACAGTGTCTGCGCCGGTGACAAATTCAATGCCGGGCACGTGGTAATAGCCGGAGTCGAATACCTGTATAGGTATGTGATAATTAATACTTGTGGAGCCGTCAGCCAGACGTGTGGTATCGGTAGTAAACGACTTCGAGAGTTCAATAGTGTCACCGAGCAGAGTGGCATAAGGCCTGGGGTCAGAGTCGGTGAGCAGCGGGAAATACCCTGAACGGCCTTCCGGCTTTACCACCGATAGGTTTAGACGGGTAGTCTGCCCCATCAAGAGTGTGGCGGAGTCAAGACTCGCCTTCACCCGCACCGGAGGAGTCGCGGCCGCAGCCTTTCCGAAACTCAAAGCCAACAGCGACACCAGACAGGTTCTCGATATATATCTGCAAATTACGTTCATCGTAAAACACTTTATCAGAGGTCCTCAGCCTCTACGTTTGAACAGCGCGAGCAACGCCTTGACAAAATCCTCGTCCGTAGAGATGGAGGCTATGTCCACACCGCTCTTCACAGTAATTTGAGTGAGCCGTTGCTGACGGTCATACCAGGCGCGATTGTACTCCTGACGCACCTTTTGGGAAGAGGTGTCGATCCACATTGTCTGTCCCGTCTCCGAGTCGCGCATTTTCACAAGCCCGACATCGGGCAACTGAGCATCGCGCTTATCGTAGACCTGAACGGCTACCAGGTCATGCTTGCGGTTTGCCATGGCCATAGACCGCGAGTAGTCATGGTCATCTATAAAGTCGGAAATCAGGAACGCAGTGCAACGCTTCTTCACCACATTGGTCATATACTCCAGTGCCAGATTAATATCTGTATGTTTTCCTTCCGGTTCAAAGCCAAGTATCTCGCGTATAATCAGCAGTATATGCTTGCGCCCTTTCTTCGGAGGTATAAATTTCTCCACCTTGTCGGAGAAGAAAATCACGCCCACCTTGTCGTTGTTCTGGATAGAGGAAAAAGCAAGGGTAGCGGCTATTTCAGCCATCACCTCTTTTTTCTCCGGACCCAAAGCGCCGAAATTACGGCTGCCGGACACATCTATCAGGAGCATAAGGGTGAGTTCGCGCTCTTCCTCATAGACTTTCACGAAAGGCCTGTTGTGCCTTGCCGTGACATTCCAGTCTATGTCGCGTATGTCATCGCCGTACTGGTATTCCCTGACCTCGGAGAATATAACGCCTCGCCCCTTGAACGCGGTGTGGTATTCACCGGCGAAGATGTTCTGCGAGAGCCCACGGCTCTTGATTTCAATCTTGCGTATTTTCTTAAGGAGCTCGTTTGAATCCATAGTTGAAAAATCAGGGAACCTGAACGGCGTCAAGGATATCTGTAATCACATCGTCAGCGGTGATATTATTGGCTTCGGCCTCGTAAGTCAGGCCGATACGGTGGCGCAGCACATCATGGCAGACAGAACGCACGTCCTCGGGAATGACATAACCGCGTCCACGCAGATAAGCGTATGCACGGGAGGCCAGCGCAAGGCTTATGGATGCTCGGGGGGAAGCGCCGAAGTCAATAATTCCGGCCAGGCTCTTCAGCCCGTACTTTGAGGGTTCGCGAGTGGCGAATACGATGCTTACTATATAATCCTCTATCTTCTGGTCTATGTATATGCGGGCACATATCTTCTGTGCCTCCTCTATGTCGGAGGTGTCGAGCAGGGGTTGTACGGGAGTCTGCCCGCCACTGATGTTCATGCGTATAATCTGTTTCTCTTCCTGGGGTGTGGGATAACCTATAACCACCTTAAGGAGGAAACGGTCCATCTGAGCCTCCGGCAGCGGGTAAGTGCCCTCCTGTTCGATAGGGTTCTGAGTCGCCATCACCAGGAAAGGACGCGGCAAGGCAAAAGTGTCATCGCCGATAGTGACCTGTCGCTCCTGCATTGCCTCAAGCAGGGCACTCTGCACCTTGGCCGGAGCTCGGTTTATCTCATCGGCTAAAACGAAGTTGGCGAACACGGGACCTTTCTTAATCTCGAACTTCTCGTTCTTGACACTGTAAATCATAGTGCCGGTGACATCGGCGGGAAGCAAGTCGGGGGTAAACTGTATGCGGCTGTACTTGGCGTCTACAAGCTGCGCGAGGGTCTTGATAGCGAGGGTCTTGGCCAAACCGGGCACACCCTCCAGAAGGACATGGCCGTTGCACAGGAGCGCCACCAACAAGGAGTCAACCAGATGCTTCTGGCCGACAATGCGCTGATTCATACCTTCCGTGATGCGGTTAATGAAATCGCTGTTGCGGGCTATCACCTCGTTCAACTCACGGACATTTACTGATTCATTCATCTTGAGAGCGATTTATATGCTGGTTTAATTGTCTTTATATTAAAGGCGCAAGGGCCTTGATTTGTTCTTAGCGGGCACAAAATTACGAATAATCCGCCTGCCTGAGAAATCATTAGTGTTAAAGAAACTTTAGTATTTACAAAAGTGTTAAAAACGCCCCGACTTTTCAGCGGAGCGTTTGATTTTCACATACTTTCCAAGGGTAAAGACCTATTTTGCGCCGGATTCGGAATTATTGTCGCTAAAAGCATTCCAACCTTGCGCCTTGAGCTGGAACTCCTGACCGTCGCGGGAAATCAGCGCGCATCCGGCTTCCGGGCGGGTAACATAGCCTATCACCTTTACGCCCTCCATCCTGGAGACAGCGTCATGCTCAGTGAGCGGGACCGTGAAGAGGAGTTCATAATCCTCGCCGCCGTTAAGAGCGGCAGTGACTAGATTCATGTTCAGCTCCTCGGCCATTATCGCCGTCTGGTAGTCGATAGGTATCTTGTCCTCATAGACACGGCAACCTACGCCGGACTCCTTGCATATATGCAGCAGCTCGCTGGAAAGACCGTCGCTCACATCCATCATCGACGTGGGCTTGACGCCAGCCTTGCGCAGCGCCTCCACAATGTCGCGTCGGGCCTCCGGCTTAAGCTGACGCTCCAGGATATACTTTCCCGGCAAAATCCGGTTGGAAATCCTTCCCGGTACCGGCAGCCACACGATTCTCTCTCTCAAGCAATTGCAGACCCATGTAGGCCGCACCGAGGTCTCCGCTGACACATATAAGGTCGGTAGGCTTCGCGCCCGAGCGATACACAATGTCTTTTTCATCCGCATCGCCAAGACATGTTATGCTGATTACCAGACCTGTGGCCGAGGCGGATGTATCACCTCCCACCAGGTCGACGCCATAAATATCACAGGCCAGACGGATACCGCCGTATAATTCCTGCAGATGCTCTACTGTAAAGCGCGAGGAGGCACCGAGGCTGACCGTAATCTGACGCGGTGTGCCGTTCATGGCATATATATCGCTGAAGTTCACCACCGCAGCCTTGTAACCGAGATGCTTCAAGGGCACATAACGGAGGTCGAAATGTATCCCCTCAAGGAGCAGGTCGGTGGTGACAAGCACACGTTTGTCCCCATAGTCGAGAACGGCGGCATCATCACCTACCCCTTTTTTGCTTGACGCATTGCGCAAAGGAAAATCCTCGGTGAGCCTGGAGATAAGTCCGAACTCGCCGAGGGTTGATATTTCTGTTTCTTTGTTTTCCATTCTTTCCGATACTTTATGAAGGCGGAATGAGCTGTTCAAAGACGAGCGACCATCTCCTTCATTATTTCAGTCATGAAAGGCTGTGCCTTCAGAGCTGCTTTCTGCACCTCCTCGTGGGTAGGCACTTCGCGAATCTCCTTGCCCCCGAGGTCGGTGATTACACTCACTCCAAAAACACGCATACCCGCATGGTTGGCGACTATCACCTCAGGCACTGTACTCATACCCACCGCATCGCCACCTATAATGCGGAAATACTCATACTCAGCCGGGGTCTCGAAAGTGGGACCGGGGGTACCTACATACACGCCGTGCATCACACGTATACCCTTCTCCGCCGCTATCTTGTCCGCCATCTCGATAAGTCTGTGGCTATAAGCCTCGGTCATGGCCGGAAAACGGGTGCCCAGCTCCTCGTAGTTCCTGCCGCGCAAAGGGTTCTCAGGGAAGAGGTTTATATGGTCTGTGATAATCATTATGTCGCCAACCTTGAATTCAGGATTCATACCGCCGGCGGCATTGCTTACAAACAGGGTGTCCACACCAAGATGACGCATGACGCGAACAGGGAAAGTGACCTGTTTCATGTCATAGCCCTCATAGTAGTGGAAACGTCCTTGCATTGCCATCACATATTTTTCGCCCAGATAGCCGAAAATGAGTTTTCCGCTGTGACCCTCGACCGTGGATACGGGCATCTCGGGAATTTCGCCATAAGGGATTTCCTTAACGATTTTTATATGGTCCACAAGCTGGCCAAGACCTGTTCCGAGTATGATTCCGGTCTTGGGCAACATCTCTACGCGCTCGCTTATATAAGCAGCGGCTTTTCTGATTTTTTCCAACATACTGTTCAAATTATTAGGGGAAAGCCGGGACAGACGGTCCTGCGGATTCCGCCGGGTTAATATACATTATCTACCTGAAAGCCAGACACTTCCACATCAAACGAAGCCTGCGTGTAGTTGCTTCGCTCCTTTATTCTTCCTCAGCGTCAGGTTCAGTCTGGGAAGGAAGCTGAGGCTGCGGGGTGGCATTAATGGCCTGTCTGAGGGCGCCGATGAGGTCCGAGTCTCCGAGGCCCTCTAATGTATCAACGCTTATGGGCAGGTAAAAGATGTATGGTTTCAGATTTTCCGGGAAATATGGATTATTGGCCAGTCGCACAGCGTCCTTCTCGGTAGTGATAATCAGTTTGCGAGCCCCTTTGAGGTTCTCGTATGCCTCTGCTATCGCCTCCAGGTCTTCGCGGGTAAAGTCGTGGTGGTCGGCAAAGTGTTTCACCTTCACACGCACCTGATAGCCTTTGAAGTGTCTCACAAATGGGCGCGGATTGGCTATACCGGTCAACAACAACGCCGCATCGTTGTGGGTAAGCTGGTCAAGATATACGGTATAGCGAGCCTCCCTGTCGAATACAGGAGTCAGTTCCCCGTACCTGACCGTAGAGAAGAACAGCTTCTGGAATGCCCAAAGGTCCAGCTTCTTCTTAATCACACGCATATCAATGGGTTTGGTGTCCGCCGGCACCTTAGTCACGACCACGATATCGGCACGTTCCATTGAACGGCGTGGTTCGCGCAGACGACCCAAAGGGAGCAGCTTATCCTCATACACCGGCCGGTTATAATCCACCAATAGGAGATGCACCTTAGGCTGGATTTTGCGGTGCTGGAAACCGTCGTCCAGTATCACAAGGTTTATATTCGGGTCAATTTCCAATAGCGCGCGTATTCCCTTGGCCCGGTTTTCGCACACAGCCACCTTAATCCGGTTGCCGTATTTCCTGTAAATCTGATATGGCTCGTCGCCGATGGAATCCGGAGTGCTGTGGGAAGACGCGAGTACAAACCCCTTTGTCCTGCGTTTATAGCCACGACTTACCACCGCTATGTTATAGACCGAAGCCAGGTACTCCACAATGTATTCCACATGGGGTGTCTTACCTGTACCTCCCACTGTGAGATTACCCACCGAGACTACCGGGATGTCAAAGCTCGCTGAGCTGAATACCCCCCAGTCATATAACTTGTTACGCAGGTACACGACACCTCCGTAAAGCCACGAAGATGGAGTGAGTACATAGGAAATCATACGGTCTTTGAGGGATTTCTCGGTCTGAGCCATGGGAATCGAGGTGTTAGAGGCTGTTTAAAATCTGATACTTATAGGAGCGGTCTCGGTGCGGATAAGGTAAGGACTGCGCAGACCCTGCAAGAGCGAGCGTGCCTGCTCCGCATAAGTCTCCACATCGCCACATGTGAAAAGCCGGACTATGGATGCCACTTCGGATGTGCCGTTCTGCAAGGACGCCATAAAAGCGGCAAGCGACATTTCCACCATCGGATAAGGTACTGTATTGTAGTCGCCCTCCTTAAGTTTGGCTTGCTTGGCCGCATACTTTATTGCGGAGTCCAGACCGCCCAACTCATCCACCAGGCCATATTTCTTGGCGAGTGCGGCAGGCAGCGGACGCCCATCGGCAATCTCCTTGATTTTGCCGACATCCATCTTACGCCCGTCGGCGCAACGCTTTACAAACAGTTCGTAACCGTCCTCGACCATGCGCTGCATGGCTGCTTCCTGCTGTGGGTCCATCGGGTCAAAAATGTCGGGGAACTGTCCGGCCGGGTTTGTAGCCACAGTCACGGAATTTATACCCAACTTTTCCATAAGCCCGTGTATGTTGGGAATAAGCCCGAAAATTCCGATGGACCCGGTCACGCACATAGGGTTGGCGAAAATGCGGTCGGCGCCACAAGAAATGTAATATCCGCCGCTGGCGGCATAGTCACCCATGGATACCACAAAAGGCTTCCCTGTTTTCTTGAAAGTCTCAAGTGCCTCCCATATCTGCTCGCTGCCGAAAGCCGAACCGCCGGGAGAATTGACACGCAGGACCAGAGCCTTTACATTTTCATTCTCCTTGAGTTTAAGTATATCCTTCACCAGCTTCTCGGAGTCGATGCCCGAACCGCCGGCTATGTCATCAATGCCTCCACAGGCATAAAGCACAGCCACCTGATTATTATCCTCATAAGAGGGGACCGGGGCGAACAGGGCAAGCTGCTCAGGATAAATGCGTCCTTCCAGCTCCGGCTCCTGACCTACGGCACTTGCCAGTCTCTCTTCAAAGGCGTGACGGTATTCCAGACGGTCAACGAGTCTGGCATCAAGCACATACTTCGCAGGACGCTGGGACACATATTCCACATTTATAAGGCTGTCCATAAGAGCGGGAGTCACCGCCGGGCGGGACTTGTCTATATCTGTGCGTATCTGACTCCACAAGGTATTCAGAAGTGTCATGTTCTGTTCGCGGGCCACATTGCTCATCGTGTCCAAAGTGTATGGCTCAACAGCCGCTTTGCCCTTGCCTACCCTCACTGCCTGAAACTGCAGACCTATCTTGTCAAAGAAATCCTTATAGAAAAGTGTCTGTCCCCCCAGACCATAGAAAGAGACGTTACCTGCCGGGTTGAGAGAAATCTCATCGGCCACTGTAGCCACGAAATAGGAACCCTGAGTCATGACATCGGCGTATGCGTACACCTTTTTGCCGGAGGTCTTGAAGTCTACCAACGCCTGGCGAAGGGCCTGCAAAGTGGCCGGAGCAGCCGAAACCGCCCCACAGTCAAGATATATCGCTTTTATGTTGTCGTTGGTCTTAGCCTCATTTATAGCAGTCGTCAACGTTTCCAGACTCAGAGGCACGGTAAAGTCATCCGAGAGTATAGAGTATACTGATATGCTTCTCGCATCGTCACGCTCTGTGACAGGGCCATTCAGCTTGATTTCAAGTACCGAATTATTGTCTAAAGACACGGAGGGACCTCCGGCCATTTTACTGACCGCAGCGACTACGAGGAGTACCGCCACAACGCCGGCCAGCACTATTGCAATCCACGTGCCTACAAAAGACGACAAGACATTCAGAAAGAATTTCTTCATTTTCTATTCTATATTTGAGGCTATGACAACCTTCACGTCAATTATTAAAATCCACAACCACATCAGGCCAAAGAGGCTATCACCTTACGTATTTCTTCAGCCAGGTGTTCGGCTTCCTCCATTGAGTGGGCCTCGCTGTAGATGCGGATAATAGGTTCGGTATTTGACTTGCGCAGATGTACCCAGCTGTCCGGGAAGTCTATCTTGACGCCGTCTATGTCTGTCAAAGCTATTTTACCCTCGGCGTATGCGGGGTCGGCCATATATTTTTCCTTTACGGTCTTAAGCAGCTTGTCCACATTGATTTCAGGGGTAAGCTGTATTTTGTTTTTAGCAATGGCGTACTGCGGGTAACCGGCTTTAAGCTCGCTCACTTTTTTGCCGCTCTCCGCCAGCAGGGTCAAGAACAGAGCCACGCCCACCAAAGCATCGCGACCGTAGTGGCTTTCCGGATAAATCACTCCGCCATTTCCCTCGCCGCCGATTACAGCGCCGGTCTCTTTCATGCGGGTCACGACATTTACTTCGCCTACGGCAGCAGCGTTGTACTCGCAGCCGGGATGGATGGCTGTCATATCGCGCAGGGCACGGGATGAACTGAGGTTGCTCACTGTATTGCCGGGAGTGTGAGAAAGCACATAATCGGCCACCGCCACAAGGGTATACTCCTCCACAAACATCTCGCCGTTTTCCATCACAATGGCCAGACGGTCCACATCCGGGTCTACGACAAAACCCACATCCGCAACGCCCTGCTTCATCAAATCGGAAATCTGGGTAAGGTTCTCCGGTATAGGCTCGGGAGTGTGTGCGAAATGCCCGTGAGGCTCACAGTTCAACTCGATTACATTCTTGACGCCCAGCGCTTTAAGCAACTGCGGAATAACAATTCCGCCCACTGAGTTCACAGCATCGACTGCCACAGTGAGGTTGGCCTCGGCTATCGCCTCGCGGTTCACCAAAGGCAGTGAAAGCACTTTCTCTATATGGCGCCGAGTATAAGTCTCATTTTTGTACAGGTGTCCGAGTTCGGTCACTTCAGCGTATGAATAATCGCCGGTTTCGGCCAGTGCCAGCACCTTCTTACCCTCGGCATCGTTAAGGAACTCGCCATTCTCGTTGAGCAGCTTAAGGGCGTTCCACTGCATAGGGTTATGGCTGGCGGTCAGTATGATACCGCCGCAAGCGCCCTCTTCCGTGACAGCGATTTCAGTGGTGGGAGTGGATGCAAGACCTATGTTCACCACATCAAAGCCCATGGCCATAAGTGCGCCGCACACCAGGGAGTCAACCATTTGTCCGGAGATACGCGCATCCCGTCCCACAACGATAGTATTGGATGTCCTGGTAGTGTTCTCGCGTATGAATGAAGCGTATGCGGATGTAAATTTCACGATATCAACGGCGCTGAGACCGTCGCCGGGGCGGCCGCCGATGGTGCCGCGTATGCCGGATATAGACTTAATAAGTGACATATCTGTTTGTTTCTAATTATCTTTTTATCAATAGTTTGCCGGGAAATAACGCACATTGTAGAGATAAGCCTGACAAGCGCCCATCTCGCTCTGAACGCCGTAATAGGAACGGATTACAATATTCACTTCGCAATCAATGCCCAGGTATCGCAAAGGCGTCTGGATTCCGCTGCCCCATGCTATAGTGGAGGGCAACTCCAAATTGTCGAAACGGAAGCTGCAGGCATTGTCGGCGCCCACACTGCCTGCGTTACCGGTAGGCTGAGGGTTGAGGCCATCGTACATTTCCTGTATATTGGTACGCATATAGCGGAAATAAATCTGCTGGTCTTTTTTTGCCTTGTTCTTCAAATCTCCGGTCTTCAGCACCTGCATATAGACATATCCTTCCTCATCCATGCGGTAATAGGGAGCATCCTTACCTACCTCGAACACGCTGTCCTCAGGAACAGAGCTGACTATTTCATGTTGGGCCATGAACCAGTTTACAGCCTTTTCCTCAGTGCGGAGAAGCTCGGAATAGCTCTTGCTCTTGCTGCAGGCAGAGATGCCTGTCAGCATCAGGAGCGCTCCAAACATCAGGGTCAGGGAACAGTATTTTTTCATCTTGTATTTTTCGTATTAAAAATTAGTCAATTAAACGTATAGCCTTGCTCTTTAAGCCGCTCGGCAGCCCTTCGGCTCTCAGTATCGTACTCGGGAAGCACAGACTCCAGGTATTTGATGCAGTCGGCCACATTGCCGTCGAAATCGCCGCCGGCAGCCTGTATGTGCCCCCCTCCGCCAAAGTGTTCCGAGCAAATCTTGCTCACCGGGAATGAGCCGAGGCTGCGCATGGAGAGACGCACCTTTTCCTTCTCCTGGCGCATGAAGATGGCGTATATGGTGCCGCGCAGCTCAAGCGCCTGGTTTACGAGTCCTTCCGTGTCCCCCTTTTCGTAACGGTAACGTTCCAGGTCCTCCTCAGTCAGCCATACGACAGCGGCGCGATGCTTGGGGTACACCTTCAGGCGTTCACAAAGAGCGAAGGCATTTAGCTTCATCGCGTTCTCGCTCTTCGTCTCCATGGTCTCACGCAGAATCAGGCGTTTGTTCACGCCCAAGGCCAACAGCTCCTTCATTATGTCGTATAAGTCAAGGTGACGGGTATTGACACTCAGATTGCGGGTGTCCGTTATGATGCCTGTACAAAGACAAGTGGCGGCATCCGTGCAGTCGGACAGCTCGTTGAAAATACCGATACCGCAGAGCAGTCTGAATACGAGTTCGCAAGTACTCGACATTTCCGGATAGCTGACGGTCAAGTCCGCAAAGTTCTCCGGGCCCTCGTGATGGTCTATCACGACCCGCTTGGCGCCGGACTCGGCAAACACCGTTTCCAGTCCGCTCAGGCGCGAGGGTGTATTGAAGTCACAGCATATTATCAGGTCCGCCTCTTTAATAAGGCGGGTCCCGTATTCCTCATATTTAGAAAAAGGCACCACATCGCGGTATCCGGGCAGGAACTCAAGCACGCGCGGCGGCGTGTCCGGAGTCACCACATGGGCCTGTACCTTACGGGCACGCAACAGGTGCATCAGCGCGAGCGTACTGCCTATGGCATCGCCGTCAGGGCGCACATGGCAGGTGAGCACCACTCGTTTGGCATTGTCTAAAAGCGGGCGCAGATGCCGGATATGTGTTTCTTTAATCAAATTATCAATCATCTGTATTTCAATACATTGCAAGGTCTCGACGAACCATGTCGGCTCATCGAGGACAATTCAATTGACAAAGTTAGCTAAAAAATCCCGAAAAAGCCGTAACTTTGTGATGTTTTTTAACCGCAAATATATATGCACACCAGAGAAGAGAAATTAGAGGCATTCGGCAGGCTTCTTGACGTGCTTGACACTCTGAGAGTAAAATGCCCTTGGGATGCCAAACAGACCAACGATTCACTGAGGTCAAATACAATTGAAGAGGTGTACGAACTCGTGGACGCCCTCATAAAGGATGAACCCGCCGATATAAAAAAAGAGTTGGGCGATGTCCTGCTTCATGTATGCTTCTATGCCAAGATAGCTTCGGAGAAAGGACAATTCGATATTGCCGATGTCTGCGACGCCCTCTGCGACAAACTGATTTTCCGTCACCCCCATATTTACGGGAACGTCCAGGCCGATGACGCGGAACAGGTGAAACGCAACTGGGAGGAAATCAAACTGAAAGAGAAAGGTGGCAACAAGACCGTTCTGGCAGGTGTGCCCGCTGCTCTCCCCTCGCTGATTAAGGCTTCCCGTATTCAGGAAAAGGCCCGCAACGTAGGCTTTGATTGGGAAGAGCCCTCACAGGTGTGGGACAAGGTGCGCGAAGAAGCCGCCGAGGTGGAGACGGAAATCAGGAACGGCAACAACGCAGGACTTGAGAATGAGTTCGGAGACCTTTTGTTCGCCGTGGTCAATGCCGCTCGCCTGCATGGAGTGAACCCGGACAATGCCCTGGAGCATACCAACCGCAAGTTCATAGACCGCTTCAACTACATGGAGGCCCGTTGCCACGAGCTGGACAAGTCTCTGAAAGAGATGAGCCTTGAGGAAATGGATGCTATCTGGGAAGAGGCAAAGAAAGTCCTTAAAAACTGAGCGATGAAACTCTGTATCACCGAGAAACCGAGCGTAGGACGCGACATAGCCCAGATACTCGGAGCCACCTCGCGCCACGACGGTTACTACGAGGGCAACGGCTACCGGGTGACCTGGACTTTCGGGCACCTCTGCTGTCTCAAGGAGCCACATGACTACTCCCCCCTCTGGAAGCGATGGAGCCTGAGCGCGCTGCCTATGATTCCCCCTAAGTTCGCGATAAAGGTGATACCGCAGGAGAGCATCGAGCGACAGTTCAAGGTCATAGAGAGGCTGATTCAGGAGTGCGACGAGGTAATAAACTGCGGCGATGCCGGTCAGGAGGGTGAACTGATTCAGCGCTGGGTGATGCAGAAAGCCGGATGCAGAAAGCCTGTCAAGCGTCTCTGGATTTCCTCGCTCACCGACGAATCCATACGCGAGGGTTTTGAGCATCTGCGTCCCGAAAACGAACTCCAGCCCCTTTATATCGCCGGCCTATGCCGTGCGATAGGTGACTGGATTTTAGGCATGAACGCCACTCGTCTCTATACATTGAAGTACGCTGAGTCCGGACAGGTCCTCTCCATAGGGCGCGTGCAGACCCCGACCCTGGCATTGGTGGTGAATCGTCAGCTTGAAATCGAGGATTTTGTGCCTGTGGACACATGGGAGTTGCGCACCCTTTACCGCGATACCACTTTCACCGCCACCCTCAAACCGTTCAAGACTCCGGAAGAAGGACAAAAAGTGCTGGACAGCATCAAAGAGCTGCCGCTATCCATAAACAAAGTGACCCACAAACCCGGCAAAGAAGCGCCTCCGAAACTCTTTGACCTCACAAGCCTGCAGGTGGAGTGCAATAAAAAATTCGGAATGAGCGCAGACACCACCCTACGCACCATCCAAAGCCTATATGAGAAAAAGCTGACCACTTACCCGCGTGTGGACACCACCTACCTCACTGACGACGTCTATCCCAAATGCGGTAAAATCCTGAATTCCCTAAGGGACTATCAGGACCTGCTGCAGAACATACGTGGAAAACGCCTGAGAAAAAGCAAAAAGGTGTTCGACAACAGCAAAGTGACCGACCACCACGCCATAATTCCCACAGGCATCCCCCTTCCCTCTGACCTCACGGATTTTGAGAAGAATGTTTTCCACACCATAGCCCGGCGGTTTGTAAGTGCCTTTTTCCCCGACTGCACCTTCGAACAGACTAATGTGGAAGCCTCCGCCGGAAAGGTAAACTTCAAAGTGGGCGGAAAAGTAATCAAAGACCCGGGGTGGAGAATCGTTTACGCCAAGGAGTCTGCCACAGACCGGAATGTTCAGAACAACGAGGAGAAGACGCTTCCCGCTTTTGCCGAAGGAGAGAGTGGTCCTCACGCACCCTTGCTTGCCAAGAAGACTTCGCAGCCTCCCAAGTATTTCACTGAAGGCACCCTGCTCAAAGCAATGGAGACAGCCGGGAACTTAGTCGAGGATGAAGAGCTGCGGGAGTCGCTTAAGGCCAATGGAATAGGACGTCCCTCCACCCGAGCGGCGATTATCGAGATTCTCTACAAGCGTGGCTACATCCGTCGCGAGCGCAAAAGTATCCGCGCCACTCAGGCCGGCATTGACCTGATTTCCCTTATTAAGGAAGACCTGCTGAAAAGCGCGAAACTCACCGGTATATGGGAAAATCGCCTGCGCCGCATAGAGCAGGGCCAATACGATGCCTCCGAGTTCATAGCCGCTCAGAAAAAGATGATTTCCGAAATTGTCTATTCCGTCCTCTCGGACAACAATCCACGGCGTATAAGTGTTACACAACAGAAGGAGAGTCCCAGAGCTGCCAAAAACAAACAGGCTGAAAATCCAGGAACCTCCTCGGAATAAATGTCATTTATAGCAGCACACATACTCAGCGTCAATACATCTTATGCACTGCAGCTCACAGCTGTAGCAATTATATTGTTGGGCTGTCTGCTTTGGCTGACCGTATCAATAAAAAAACACTTCAAGTCAAAAGGCGGTACCGCATCATGCAGCGGATGTGCCCTCGCATCCGCCTGCAATAAGGTTTCAGCGCGCAACCGCGTACTGAATGATTCCCCGAAATCGGAGAAAGACGGAACATTCAATTAAGAATGATGGAGAGGTCGTTTTGAATTTCAATCTCGCCTGATTCGCGTAGAGTCTCAAGTTCTGATGTCAAGGTCTCGATACTTAGGTTGAGCATATCGCTCAGGTCGGCGCGTGTTGTGGCTATGCACGCCTGCGTGGTATGACGTTCAAGTAGCCCCATACGTATTGATTCAACCCAGCCCTTTACCGACATTTCTTTTAGGTCACGCAATGCCGACATGGCGCGTTGCGCATTGTAACTCAGGTAATTGAGAATATTAAGAAGATAGATGTTATCCGCCCTCAGCAATTCGAAATATTGGTCCTTGCGTATCTGCATATAGCTGACCTCTTCTGTGCTGACCACACTCGTAGGATAACGTGTGTGCATACCGAATAGATAGACAGGGCTTATGACCGCCCCCGGACCGCTCACATAACTCAGCGACGCTTTTCCTCCGGCCAGACTCATATAAGTGCGGATGTGGCCGGATATCACGAATTTCAAGTCCGTACAATCGTTATCCTCTTCGACCAAGATGGCTCCGGGAGGGCACTTTACAAACTCGACATTGGTCTTTTCAAGGAAAGAGGATATCAAGGCCGGCGTAGTTCCCTTGAACAGCGGCAATTCCTGTATTGTTTCGTACATTGTAGGCATAGTCTTCAAATATTAATCGGAAGAAAACGGCCACGCAGTGCGGCTCAACATCATTGGAAAAACGTTGTGTTTTCTAAACGCAAAAATATAAAATTTTCCTTAACCGACAAAATAGGAACAGCCAAAAACGCCCGTTTCAAGCCACATCTCGCCGTTTTTCAACACTCATGCCCACCTCGGAACCGTCCATGACATAATATAAGAATAACCCGTCTCCGGAACTCCGGCGACGGGTTATTCGTTTTACCGACTGATTGTTTTTATATCAGACTTTTGGAATGGGTATATGCGGCTACTATCTGCCCTATGTACATGGTGTGGAGGTCCGAGGCGCCCTTCGGATACCAACGTGGCATGACCGACTTGTCAAAGAAATCAGACTCATCCATATTCTGGGCGTATGCCACACGGCATACGAGTGTCAGAGTAGCTTCCTCATATCCCACGTCGCCTGTCGGCAGAGGTATCGGCGTCAGTCCGGAATCGTGCATCTTGTCCATTTCCCTGCCGCTCTTGGAGCCGAGTAAGGAGAGCTGCTTCTTGTATTTTTCAGGAAAGAAGGTAAGCGTGTACGTGTGTGTCTCGTCTATCCACTTCTTGGTGTAGCGTGTGGGACGGA
The DNA here is from genome assembly GCA_900547755.1 of uncultured Bacteroidales bacterium. Lineage (GTDB taxonomy): Bacteria > Bacteroidota > Bacteroidia > Bacteroidales > Muribaculaceae > Lepagella. The sequence goes on along the minus strand of URIC01000033.1, from coordinate 246 downwards.
TTACGCATAAAGCGGCGGGGAAGCCCCAGATGAAGCCCGCAAAGCCCCACGAAGCCGTCATCATATTGAACGAGTCAATCGTGCCGCTGGTTACGAGCATCCACTTGTTGCCAATCATGTCTATCAACTTGCCGTCCACATCGGTCGGATTTATCTGTTTCAGTGTCATAGCTTTATAAGTATTAAGAGGCTGTTTAAAAATAAACGTTAATTATGGGTCGGAATCGCGACTTGGATTCTGTCATG
>URIC01000032.1 GCA_900547755.1 uncultured Bacteroidales bacterium | reverse complement strand
CGCGAGCTGGGTTCAGAACGTCGTGAGACAGTTCGGTCTCTATCTGTTGTGGGCGCGGGAAATTTGCGGAGACCCGACACTAGTACGAGAGGACCGTGTTGGACAGACCTCCTGTGCGCCGGTTGTCCTGCCGAAGGGCACGGCCGGGTAGCAGCGTCTGGGTAGGATAAGTGCTGAAAGCATCTAAGCACGAAGCCAGCTCCAAGATTAGATTTCCATATCAGGGCCGTCAGAGACGATGACGTGGATAGGCTGCAGGTGCAGGGGCGGCGACGCCTATAGCCGAGCGGTACTAATTGCCCGAACACTCCGAAAGAAAAAAACGACAAGCCGGAGACTTCGGCCGCGCGGAAGCGGCTGCGGAAACTCCGGACCTTGTAGCCGCGAATGCTTCGGACTCGTAGAAGACGGAGCTCAGGTGACTCAGAGCAATCGACGCGCTTCCGGTCAGGTCCGCTTCTTGCCCCTACACGCGACCCGAAAGAGATGTACCCCGAGAGCGGGGACACGAGGGTCGGAGAAAGAGAATCAGGTGATGAAAGCATGAGGGTTCCACCTCTTCCCATTCCGAACAGAGAAGTTAAGCCTCATCACGCCGATGGTACTGCGAAAGTGGGAGAGTAGGTAATCGCCGCCTTACGGAGACGGGACAGCGCCAGCTGCCCCGTCTTTTTTTGTATATACACATCTGTGTACGCCGCATAAGACCATTTACAAATTATTGGGTTTGATTTTTTAGGGTAATCCTTTTCTCAGTTCATGTTTTTTGATTAATTTTGCAAATGCAGACCGCACGAAGCCCCGGTTGGGGATTGAGGGCGGGAAGCTAAGACATAATGAAAAGCGTTTATCCGCGCTGATTCTTGACACTTCGGAATTCTCGCAAAATTCAGTCAATAGTCAAGGATTGAGCAACGGTAGATGCCCGTGGATATGTGATTTTTTTGCTTTTGTACGTTATTCCGGAGTGAATATGTACTGAAGTGTGAATTACATATACAAGCGTAGGGCTTCTTCGTTGCCGTCCGACTATTGATGGGCAATGCGAGAAGCCTCGAAGTGTAGGACGGTAACAGATACAGATTCCTACGCTTTTCTCGTATATGAACACTTTCGCCAACGAGGGGATGACCGCGGCATAGAATATCATTATTATTATGGACAAACAATGGATTTGTACAGCTAAACGACAAGTCGGTAAACTTTCAAAGGACGCTTCGGCGGAGGTGGTAAAACATGGAACGATGCTTTCTTCCGATGACAAAGAAATCACAATGTCTTTTGTTGCCCATTATACTGTAAATAATCCTAACGGGCTTGCCAACAGGTTTAGTTTTAAGCTTGTATCCTAATGACGCTATGAAGGTCTATGCACGATATTTTTCGGATGGTCTTCTGAATTTCCGACTTAACACCGTACTGCGGTTCGGCGACAGTTGGAATGTCATCGGTGCCGCTGTACTTATCAATCCCGGTAGCTCTAAACCTATGGGCGATATTGACAGTGACACGCTTGAACGCCTGTCAGCCATCACGGGACATGCCGATGGTTGGAAGGAATTTTCAGCCGATGTCACAATGAGACAGGTTTCCAAGATTTTCAACGGATGGTATATAGGCGAGGATATGCCTCTCCAAAAAAGGAGACCGAGGTCTCCCCGAGAGTAGGAGTATTTTTGTAGTCGGCTGAGATTTATCAACATTTATTGAGGCTAATTCCGAAATAAAAGTGTAACTTTGCCATTGTAAAATCATTCAACAACATTAGTGATGAAAAAAATATTATTCTCTATATTTTGCCTAATTGCTGTAATCATAGCTAATGCAGGTACAAATTTCCCTTTATATAAGGGCGTTTGGGCTAACGACAACGCCGAAGCTGTCATTACTGACTCAATTTGCATTTTCTACTCAAAAGAGGATTCTACAATGCAGGCAGTCCTTGAAATTCCAAGTGCCGGGATATTACACAGCACGGTTTTTTCTCCAGACGGGTCTGTGTCTTTCCCTGGAAATGTCAAGCCACTTGAAATGAGTAAGTCTGAAAATCTGCTTGTTATCTGCGGTCAGCGTCTGAAAAAAGTAGAAGATATAGAAACCGTAAAGCCGTATGAAATGAAGAAGTGTGAATCGGCTTTCGATGTCGGCAGATGTCTGCAAGAGTGGCAGATGGGTGTGGCATACGGCGACAATGACGGGATGCCATACTGCGAAGTTAATACCAACCGCCATATGTTCGTATATCTTATCAATGGCAATATGGTATATATCCGTGCTGCGGCTGCGAGAAGTAATAAGAAAGGCACATTATTCTTTCAGAACATAAGAATGATGAAAAATAAAAATACCGGTGAGTTTACGTGTGAAATCTATCCGAATAACTTGTCAATCGTCCAAAATGACCTTGAAATTGATAATTCGAAATTTCAGCCCAATACCTGCACGTTCAATCCTGACGGCGGCATTTACTGGTCTTTGATTTCTTTTTCTCCTGACGTTATTGAACTCAACGGATGCGGAGATAAATATACTTTTACAAGGCAAACCGTTGACAGTAATATGAAAGAGTGGATTAAATACGTGCCTTATTCCAAAGATTTATATTTTCCACACCTATGATGTAAAATTTCATCTTCCGCCTCTGCGACATCTACGCTGAAATACAGGCATATTACTATGCGCCCCAGTTTCTGCTGACCCGTTTGCAGACATCCCGTGTTTAGAGTGGGGTATAAAAACAAAGCAGATTTGAGATTCTCAAACCTGCTTTTTGTGGAGCATACCAGACTCGAACTGGTCACCTCTTGACTGCCAGTCAAACGCTCTAGCCAGATGAGCTAATGCCCCGTTTGACAAGTTGCGTCTTTCGGCGCGGGATTTCTCCCTTTCTTGCAGTGCAAAGTTACTGCGTTTTTTTTATTTGACCAAATTTTGATGGTCTTTTTTTGTAATCGGTTGAGTATTAGCTTTGTTTATCGGTCGTGATTTTATTGTTTCTCGTTGTCGGGCCGTGATATTCCTCTCAGGACATCCATGCGGGCCTGCATCTTAGCCTCCGAGGAGTTCGGGCAGGGATTCCAGAAGTGTGTCTGCAACAGAGTGTCGGGAAGGTATTGCTGGGCTACGAAATGGTTCTGATAGTCATGCGCGTATTTGTAGCCTTTGGAGTATCCGAGGTCTTCCATCAGTTGTGTGGGGGCGTTGCGCAGGTGCAGCGGTACCGGCAGGTCGCCGCTTTTTTTCACTTCGGCCAAGGCCGCGTCTATGGCTAAATAGGCGCTGTTGCTTTTGGGGGATGTGGCCAGGTATATGGCACATTCGCTGAGGATAATGCGGCCTTCGGGCCAGCCTATTTTAGCAAGTGCGTCGAAAGTGGCGTTGGCAAGGAGCAAGGCGTTGGGGTTGGCCAGGCCTATGTCTTCGGCTGCGAGAATGCACAGGCGGCGGGCAATGAATTTGGGGTCCTCGCCACCTTCTACCATACGGGCCAGCCAGTAGACCGCGGCATCGGGGTCTGAGCCTCGCACGCTTTTTATGAATGCGGAGATGATGTCGTAGTGCATTTCGCCGTCGCGGTCGTAGGCCAAGGGATTTTCCTGAAGTGCTTCGGTGACGTGTCTGTCGTCAATCACCACCGGTTCGCCATCGGGGGTGGACTGTTCCAGCAAATCAATTATATTAAGCAGCTTACGTGCATCGCCGCCGGCGTAGCGGAATAGAGCGTCCTTTTGGCGCACCTGCACCTGACGGGCGGATAGCACTTTGTCTGTGGACAGGGCGCGGGCCAGGAGAGTCTCCATGTCTTCGACACCGAGAGGTTGCAGTGTGTAGACCTGACTGCGGGATAGTAGAGGGCGTATTACCTCAAAGGAGGGGTTTTCGGTGGTGGCGCCTATTAGGGTGACCGTGCCGTTCTCCACCGCTCCGAGCAGAGAATCCTGTTGGCTCTTGTTGAAGCGGTGGATTTCGTCGATGAACAGAATCGGTCTTCCTTTGGAGAAAAGGCTTCGTCCTTCCTGACGGCAACGCTCCAGGACTTCGCGTACGTCCTTCACACCGCTTGTCACGGCGCTCAGGGTGTGGAACGGCACTTCCGTCTGTCTGGCTACGATTCGGGCCAGGGTAGTCTTGCCAACGCCGGGAGGGCCCCAGAGGATGAAGCTGTTGACCTTACCGGTCTCAATCATGCGGCGAAGCACGGCACCTTCACCCACAAGGTGCCGCTGGCCTATGTATCCTTCCAGGTCGGTGGGACGGAGTCTTTCTGCCAAGGGAGCGTTGTTCATCTGTTTTCTAATGTATTCAGAAGTAAGTCGAGGTCAAGGTCCTCCAGGGAGTCGAGCACAATGTCTGCGTGTCCCTCGATGGCTTTGCGGCCCAGGGTGTCGGTCATACCTATCAGGTATGCGCCTGCCGCACGGCCTGATTCAAGGCCGGAGAGGGAGTCTTCGATTACCGCGCAGTCGGAGGCCGGAACGCCGGACAGTCCGGCTCCGAGCAGATAAGGGTCGGGAGCAGGCTTGCCATGCTCCACCATCTCGCCATAGACTATATGTGAGAACCACTGGAAAATGTCGGGCAAAACTTCTTGCAGACGGTTCATTTTGGCCAGGTCCGAGCTTGTGACGAGGACGGCGGGTATTTCCCGCCGTTTCAGTTCCGCGAGCAGCTCTCTGGCCCCCGGCATATATCCGAAACGCAGCTTGCGTTCCTCGGCTATGCAGAAGTCGCTGACTCGTTTGTGCATATTTTCAGGAAAATATGTAGCGAGTATGTTTGCCAGTGTCATCCCTTTTATGGCGAGCGGGAAATCCTTGACTCCGGTATGGTATACGATACGGTCTACATCGGCCCAGATGCGCGTATACTGGCGCTCTGAGTCGATGAGTACTCCGTCCAAGTCAAACAGGAGGGCCTTGGGTTTCATTTTTTGCTCTGCTTGGCCCAGGTGTCTTTCAGTCCGATGGTCTTGTTGAATACGATTCTTCCGTTGGCGGTATCGGGGTCAACGGTGTAATAACCGAGTCTCTGGAACTGGAAGTGGTCGCCTATTCCGGCGTTTTCAGCCAACCAAGGTTCCACTTTCACCCCCTGACGCACTTTCAGGGAGTCGGGATTGAGCAGGTCGCGGAAGTCCCCCTCCTCAGCCGAAGGATTCTCCACGGCAAAGAGCCGGTCGTAGTCACGCACTTCCACGTCGACGGAAGTAGGCACGTTCACCCAGTGGAGGGTGCCCTTCACCTTACGGTCAGCTCCGGGAAGGCCGCTGCGTGTCTCGGGGTCGTATGTGGCGTAGATTTCCTCTATTTCCCCTTGCTCGTTTTTCTTGACGCCGGTACATCTGATTATATATGCGCCCTTGAGGCGGACCTCCTTGTCGGGAGACAGACGGAAGAATTTTTTCGGAGGATTCTCCATAAAGTCTTCGCGCTCTATCCAGAGCTCGCGGCTGAACGGCATCTCGTGCGCGCCTGCGTTGTCCTGCTCGGGGTTGTTGTCCATAAGCATAGTCTCGGTCTGCCCCTCGGGATAGTTGGTCAGAATCAGCTTTACAGGGTTCTGTACCGCGCTGACGCGGGTGGCTGTCTTGTTAAGGTCCTCGCGTATGCTGTGTTCCAGAAGTTCGATGTGGTTCAGAGCCTCATATTTGGTGTACCCGATGCGGTTCACGAAGTCCTTGATGGAGGTCGGAGTGTATCCCCTGCGGCGCAGACCGCAGATAGTGGGCATACGGGGGTCGTCCCAGCCGTTTACCAGACCCTCCTTTACCAGAGTGAGCAGTTTGCGCTTGCTCATCACCGTGTAGGTGAGGTTGAGGCGGTTGAACTCAATCTGACGCGGGCAGTAAGACTCGTCGGCCAGCTCACGCACGAAATAGTCGTAAAGGGGGCGGTGAGGCACGAACTCCAGCGTACATATAGAGTGAGTCACACCTTCGAAATAGTCACTTTGGCCATGAGCGAAGTCATACATGGGGTAGACTTTCCAGGTCTCGCCGGTGCGCCAGTGAGGGGTGAAGATGATGCGGTACATTATGGGGTCGCGGAAGTGCATATTGTCGCTGGCCATGTCTATTTTGGCACGCAGCACCATGCTTCCTTCAGGGAACTCGCCGGCATTCATGCGGTGGAAGAGGTCCAGGTTTTCCTCCGGGGAGCGGTCGCGGAAAGGGCTGTTCTGTCCGGGAGTGGTAGGTGTGCCCTTCTGTGCGGCAATCTGTTCGCTGGTCTGCTCGTCCACGTAAGCCTTGCCCTCGCGTATAAGGCGCTCGGCCAGGGCATACAATTTCGGGAAGTAGTCAGAGGCGTAGTACAGGCGGTCCTGCCAGTCATATCCGAGCCAGTGTATATCGCGTTTGATGGCCTCCACATACTCCATATCTTCCTTCTGGGGATTGGTGTCATCGAAACGCAGGTTGCATGTGCCACCGAATTTCTCGGCTGCCCCGAAGTCCATGATAAAAGCCTTGGCGTGGCCTATGTGCAGGTAGCCGTTGGGCTCCGGCGGGAAACGGGTGTTGAGGCGTCCGCCGTTTTTGCCGGCCTCCAGGTCATCCTTTATGATTTGCTCCACAAAGTTGAGGCTTTCGCCCTCGGGAGCCAGAATGTCATCCTTAATTTCTTCCATAACAGAGGTAAATGTTTATAGTGCGCAAAATTAGCAAAAAATCCGCGAATGTACAACCCCGGTTTCAGGAGGCGGGATTCAGCGGTGCCAGAAAGCGGGGGCCAACAGCACTATTACGCTGAATACTTCAAGGCGTCCGGCCAGCATCAGAAAGCTCATAAGCCAGCGTCCGGCGGGAGGCAGCAGGTCGAAGGAGCCGCTTACGCCGGTGACTCCCACCCCCAGACCGTTGTTGGCCGCGCACGATATGGATGAGAAGAAAGCGTCCACTATCGGAAAACCCATAGTGGCCAGGAAGATGCCGCCGATTACTATCAGCAGGGTGAAAATGAAAGTGAAAGCGCCAATCATGTCTGCCTGTGCGGGGGTGATGCAGCCACCTCCCACACGCACGGAGCGCATCAGACGCGGATTGATGCTGCGGCTCACCTGCAGCCTGAAATTCTTGATTATGTAAAGGAGACGGTCCAGCTTCAGGCCGCCGGTGGTGGAGCCGGCACAAGCACCCACATACATCATAAAACAGGTGAGGACGAGGACTGTATATCCCCATTGCTCATAGTCGGCCACGCCGAATCCGGTGGATGTCATGGCCGACACCACGTGGAACAGCGGGTCCACGATGCCGTTGGCATCGCCGCTGAAAGCTCCGGAATTTATGTTAAGCAGCAATATGAACAGGAAGTAGCCGAGAACGAGGGCCACGAACATACGCAATACGTCGTTGCGCCATATATGTCTGAAATGACCTTTTGCCGCAGCCACAAGCAGAGAGAAGTTCATGCCGCCGGTGAACATGAAGAAGGTAATGACTATTTTGACGTAAGTGGAGTGGAACCCGGCTATGGAGTCGTCGCGCGTGGAATATCCTCCTGTGGATACAGTGGCCATGGCCTGGCATACGCTGTCGAACAGGCTCATGGGTCCGGCCCATAGCAGAAGCACCAGCGCGACGGTCAGGGCGGAATACAGCCCCCACAGATACTTTGCGGTAGCTGCCACTCGGGCTTCCAGCTTGTCATGGGTTATTCCCGACACTTCGGAGTTATACATGGAGAGGCCTCCGCCGTTGTTTAGGGACGGGATTATGGCCAGGGTGAATACCACTATTCCGAGTCCTCCAATCCACTGGGTGAGGGCACGCCATAAGAGTATGCCGTGGCTGCACTTCTCCACGTTGCGTATGACGGTGGCTCCTGTGGTGGTGAAGCCGCTGATGGTCTCGAAGAATGCTTCGCTTGTATCCAAAGGGGTCGAGCAAATGAGAAACGGAATCATCCCCATGAGGGAAAATACCACCCACACCAGCACCGTAAGCAGGCATCCGTCGCGGCGGTGCAGCATACTGTCCTTCGGGCGGGAAAAGCGTTTCATGCAGAATCCAAGCAGGGCTGTGGCGGCGGCGGCTATGGCGAAAGGCATGGCGTCTGACTCGCCGAGCCATAGGGTTATTCCTAAGGGCAGGAGCATAAATGCCGCCTCCACCAACAGTAGCAAGCCGAGTACCTCGGCTATACGGGCCACATTCAGCACCGGACGCGGACGACGTATTATATTGATGTGAAATCTGGTCATCAGGCAAATAGTTTCTCTACTTTATTCAGTGCGCCTGCCAGACAGAAGACTATCACGTCGTCACCGGGAATCAGTGGAGCCGGTGACGAGCTTACCGCGTCCGTCTCGTATCAATGCCGCGAAAGTCAGTTCGTGCGGCAGGTCCAGATCCTTTACCAGACGACCGGCCAGACGGGTGTCGTCCCGTACGCAGAAACGGCCTACTTCGGCATCGGCCAGCGGCAGACATTTGGAGGTGGAGGAATCAGCGTCCAGCATCAGCTGGAAAATAGCGTTGGCAGCTATATGCTGTTTGTTTATAATGGTGCTAATGCCCAATGCTTCGGCCTTGTCCAGATACCGGTAATGCTCTATTTCGGCCACACGCTTGCCCACACCGGCCTCGGCGGCTGTGATGCAGTCCAGTATGTTGTCCTGGTCGTATTTGCTCAGAGCTATGAAAGCATCGGCGTCATACAGCCCGGCTTGAGCCATATCCGACTCCTCGCTCGCCTGGCCGAGTATGATTCGGCAGTGCGGGCAAGAGCGGGTAAGGGAACGGCACACCTGCTCCTGGCTCTCGATGATGGTAAACGAAAATTCGTTTCGGCCACGGTCTGCCAGGACACGTGTCAGTTTGCCGCCTCCGCTTATCAGTACACGTTTGATTCGTTTCTCGCTTTTGCCTACAAGCTGTTTCACCAGTTGTATGTCCTGCAGCATAGAGGTGAGGTAGAGCACGTCGTCGCCCATCACCACGGTGTCGCCGTGCGGGATAAGGGTTTTGCCGTTGCGGCGAATGGCCGACACGTGTATCTGGGCGCTACGGGCCGATAGGGCGCGTAGAGGTTTGCCGGAAATCGGGGCTTCCGCTTTCACCCTGACAGCAAGCATGGCCACGCCGGCTTGCGGGAACTCGTGCCAGCTTCGTGTCCAGGGATGTCGCAGGGCATCCAATATGGCCTCGGCGGCGAGCAGTTCCGGGAAGATGACGCGGTCCACGCCCATGCGGCCGAGTACTCCAAGGTTGTCGCTCTCTACGTATTCCGCCTTGTCCACGCGCGCCACAGTAAGACGGGCGCCCATGGACTTGGCCATGCAGCAGGCCACAAGGTTGTCGGAGGTGACGGGAGTGACGGCTATGAACATATCGGCGGTGGAGGCCTTGGCTTGGCGAAGGGCGTCGAAGTCGGTGGCCTCTCCGTTTACGGCCATGAGATTGAAGTCCATGTCAAGAGCCTGCAGACGGTCGGTATCCGGGTCAATGATATAGATGTCCTGATTTTCGGTGGAGAGGTATCGCGCCAGATGTGAGCCGACATGTCCGGCCCCGGCAATTGTGATTTTCATTTATGTTCACTTTTGGAAATGCGAATTTAAGGTATTTTTCGCGAATTGCAAAATCAAATTGACAGGTCCCTAAAAACAAGTCAGCCCGAGACTCTCGTCTTGGGCTGACCTGGTAGCGGGATCGAGAATTGAACTCGAGACCTCCGGGTTATGAATCCGACGCTCTAACCAACTGAGCTATCCCGCCATCTAATATGAAAAAAACCTTGTAGTATGAATTTAAAAGAATTTTTAACGCTTCTCGCGCTTTTGCGAGTGCAAATTTAGCCTGCTTTTCTTAAACCGCCAAATTTTTTAACCACTTTTTTTAATGCTCCGGGATGTTATTGCAGTCAATGGGTTTATTATCAGCCTTATATGATATGATGAAAATTTGCCCTATGATACGTCTCAAGTACGGCGAATAGCCGGGAATAATGCGGAGCGCCGTCATAAGGAGGGAAAACCGGCCTATATAAGAGGGAGAGCGGGCTTAGGCGGTCCGCATCCTCATGCGGTATACACGGATTGGTACAAATTTCGGAAGATTAGGTCTAATTGAAAAATGCCGCTGCATATATTGGAAAAAATGCTTATCTTTGCACTCGACCATGAAAGAACCCCTACATCTTCAGGCGGATGAAAACGCCAAGACACGCAGACAGTTTGCCCTCTGGAAGATTCTGCTTCCGGTAGTGATAGGTGTGTGCGTGGTGGCCTGGATGTTCTACCGGGATGCACAGGACAGCAATCTGCCTGACCTTATAGAGGGGATTGAGTTCACCCCATACGTCATAGGGTGTCTGATGCTGGCCTTTCTCTTTATGTCCGGCCGAGACTTTGGCCTGAGCTGGCGTTTCCGTCTGCTTACGGACAAGGAACTGAAATGGAAGCAGGCCATTCGTGTCAACTTCCTGTGTGAATTTACAAGCGCCGTGACCCCCTCCACGGTGGGCGGCAGTTCATTCGGAATGATATATCTGAACCGCGAGGGCATAGAACTTGGCAGAGCAACCACTCTGATGTTCACCACCTTGTTTCTGGATGAACTGTACCTGGTGGTAATGGCTCCGATATTTGTAATGCTTACACCCGCCGGACAATTGTTCACGATGCACAGCCAGGTGTTCGGAATGGGCCTGGAGGTCGCATTTTGGATGATATACGGCGGAATCGTGCTTTGGACACTTTTCTTGTTCTGTGGCATAATATTGTGGCCCAGAGGGATACGGGCGTTGCTGATGCGTCTGTTCCGGCTTCCTTTCTTGCGTCGCTGGAGCGGTAAGGTAGAGGCTATGGGCGACAATATGACAGCCACTTCGGCCATGCTGCGGCGCAAGCCCTTCATTTTCTGGGTGCGGGTTTTCGGGGCCACGGCTATCTCGTGGTTCTCCCGTTATATGGTGGTCAATGCCCTGTTTCTTGCCTTTGTGCCTGCGGCCGACCCCGAGCAGTGGATTATATTGGCACGTCAGTTCATTGTGTGGGTATTGCTGATAGTAAGCCCTACGCCCGGCGGCGCCGGCATCAGCGAATGGCTCTTTACGGAGGTCTACGGCTCCCTTATCCCCACCATGGCCTTGGCGTTGTTCATGGCCTGCTGTTGGCGTATCATCTCTTACTATGTGTACTTGATTATAGGTTCCTGCATACTGCCCAAATGGCTGCGGGACAGTTTTTCCAAGAAATAGACAGATGAAATTTGCAGTAATCATACCGGCCCGTTACGGGTCTTCCCGATTCCCGGGCAAGCCTTTGGCCAGGCTGGGAGGTAAAGAAGTGATAAACCATGTGGTGGACAGAGTGCGTCAGGCCGGTCTGCCCGCGCTTGTGGCGACGGACGACGAGCGCATCCGGCAGGCTGTAGTGGCTGCGGGAGGCAATGCCGTTATGACCCGCGCGGACCATCTGTGTGGCACTGACCGGGTGCGCGAAGCCGCTGATTCGCTCCCTGCCGACATAGACGTGATTGTAAATGTGCAGGGCGATGAACCCTTTGTGCATCCCGACCAGCTGAGGGCTCTGTGTTCGCTGTTCGAGAAATATCCGGACACGGACATAGCTACTCTTGTCAGGCCGCTGCCGTCTGATACGCCTTACAGCCGCCTGGCCGACCCGGCGCTTGTAAAAGCTGTGGTGGGAGAGGACTCGTCGGCCCTTTACTTCTCTCGTTTCCCCATTCCCTATCAACGTAATGTGCCTGTCGAAGAGTGGGCCTCGCGGCACCGTTACCTGGCACATATCGGTATCTATGCCTATCGGGCGGATGTGCTGCGCCGCATCACCTCCATGCCCCCCTCCCCGCTGGAGACATCCGAGAGCCTAGAACAGTTACGGTGGCTGCAGGCCGGCCTGCGCATACGTACCGCCGAGTCCTCGCACCGCACTGTCGGCATCGACACTCCCGAGGACCTGGTCGAAGCCGAGGCTTTCCTGAAAACCTTGAGTTGACCCCGTCGCCCACAAATGTATTATGGAGGCGTTGAAAATCGAAGGTGACAGGAGGTATGGCTTACAATCATTGTGAAACAAAATGATTGGGACAGACCCGGAAAAACGGGGCAAGAAAAAATTTTTTGCTAAAAATGTGGAAATATCAATAAATTGTTGTAATTTCGCACTGAAAATAAGGTGGAGCCGGAACTGCGGTTTCCATCATGTAAAGCAGCCTTCGGGAAAGGCTGAAAAACTGAACAAACATTATCAATTATTATACCAATTTTCTCATGAAGAAACACAATTTCTATGCCGGCCCTTCAATTCTGAGCCAGTACACAATCAAGAACACAGCAGACGCTGTACTCAACTTTGCAGACATGGGTCTCTCCATTCTGGAGATTTCTCACCGCAGCAAGCAGTTCCAGGCTGTCGTTGATGAGGCTGTTGCACTCGTAAAAGAACTTCTTGAAGTGCCCGAAGGCTACTCAGTGCTCTTCCTGGGCGGTGGCGCCAGCCTGCAGTTCGCAATGGCTCCCATGAACTTCCTGAACAAGAAAGCCGCTTATCTGGACACCGGCGTATGGGCTTCCAAGGCTATCAAAGAGGCCAAGCTCTTCGGCGATGTCGACGTCGTGGCTTCCGGTAAGGATTCTCACTACACTGTTATCCCCAAGGATTGGACAGTGCCCGCTGACGTGGACTACTTCCACTACACCTCAAACAACACCATCTACGGTACTGAAATCCGCAAGGACCCCGAAGTTCCTTGCCGCATGATTTGCGACATGAGCTCCGATATCTTCTCTCGTCCCGTAGATGTCAGCAAATATGACCTCATCTACGCAGGCGCTCAGAAGAACCTCGCTCCTTCCGGCGTTACTATCTGTATCGTTAAGGACAGCGCTCTGGGCCACGTAGACCGTGTTATCCCCACGATGCTTAAGTATCAGACACATGTCGACAAGGGTTCCATGTTCAACACTCCTCCGGTACTCCCCATCTACGCAGCTCTCCAGACTCTGAAATATTACAAGAGCCTCGGCGGTGTTCGCGAAATCGAGAAGATGGACATCGCAAAGGCAGAGAAGCTCTATGCCGCTATCGACGCCAGCAAGATGTTCGTCGCCACTATCCCCGGCAAGGAAGACCGTTCAATCATGAACGTATGCTTCGTTATGCGTCCCGAGTACAAAGAACTGGAGAAAGCCTTCTTTGACTTCGCTACAGAGAAGGGTATGATGGGTATCAAGGGTCACCGCGATGTTGGTGGTTTCCGCGCATCCCTCTACAATGCACTCCCCATGGAGAGCGTAGACGCCCTCATTGCTTGCATGCAGGAGTTCGAGGCTGCTAACTTGAAGTAATTCAATCCTCCAAAAAGAAAATTAACAAAATGAAGATACTCGTTTTCACAGAGAAGCCTTTTGCTCCCGCAGCAGTCAAGGCTATTGCCGATGTGGTTAACGCTTCCGGTAACGAACTGGAGGTAGTTGAGAAAGGCACACGTGCCGACCTGCTCGAGGCTGTCAAGAGCGCCAACGGTCTGATTGTCCGTTCCGACAAAATTGACGCCGAGGTTATGGATGCCGCTCCCGAGCTGAAAGTCATCGTACGCGCCGGTGCCGGTTATGACAACATTGACCTGGCCGCCGCCACAGCTCACGGCATCTGTGTCATGAACACTCCCGGTCAGAACTCCAACGCCGTTGCCGAGCTCGTATTCGGTATGGTAGTCATGATGTGCCGCAACCAGTACAACGGTACTTCCGGTTCCGAGCTCAAGGGCAAGACACTCGGTATCTACGCTTTCGGTCAGGTAGGCCGCAACGTAGCCCGCATCGCCAAAGGCTTCGACATGAAGGTTTCCGCTCTTGACGTATTCGTCAAGGACGAGGTTATGGAAGCTGAGGGTGTACGTCCCGTTCACACTCCCGAGGAACTCTTCTCAGAGAACCAGTACGTTTCCCTCCATATCCCCGCTACTCCCCAGACTCGCGGCTCTATCGGCTACGACCTGGTGATGAAGATGCCCAAGAACGGCGTGCTTATCAACACCGCCCGTAAGGAGGTTATCGACGAGGCCGGCCTGATGAAGGCTATGGAGGAGCGTCCCGACATCCGCTACGTTTCCGACATCAAGCCCGACGCCGCTCAGGACTTCGAGGAGAAATTCGCTGCCCGCGTATTCTTCACTCCCAAGAAGATGGGCGCTCAGACAGCCGAGGCTAACTTCAACGCCGGCGTTGCCGCCGCTGAACAGGCTGTCGCAAACCTCAAGGATGGCTGGAACAAGTTCCAGGTTAACAAGTAAGTTTGCAAATCCCAGATTGATAATAATGGGAACAAGGTCCTGTATGGCCTTGTTCCCATTCATCCTTTTTACCGTGTAGCTATCTTATTTACAGATGAGGCGTTTCGGACTCCTGGGCCGCACTCTGGTCCATTCATTTTCCACCGCATATTTCGGAGAGAAGTTCCGAAGTGAAGGGATTGATGCTGAATATCGGAACTACGAGCTTCCGGATATTTCATTGTTGCCTGCTCTGATAAGGGAGAACCCTGATTTGTGCGGACTTAATGTGACTATACCCTATAAGCAGTCGGTAATCCCGTATCTGGATGAACTGGAGTATGCGGCTGCGGAGATAGGTGCGGTCAATGTCGTTGTCATTGAGCGCCGGGAGGGGAGAGTGGTGTTGCGCGGATACAATACCGATGCTCCGGGATTCCTGGAAAGTGCGCGTTTCTGTTTGTCCGATAACAATCCGGTCAAGGCGCTGCTGCTCGGTACAGGCGGTGCCTCCCTGGCTGTGAAATATGCGCTTGAGAATGTCGGCGTTCTCTGCACCCGGGTGTCACGCACTCCCGTAGCCGGCGAATATGCTTACGGCGATATTGATGAGGATGTGGTAAGGCATACCGGGATTTTAGTCAATTGCACACCACTCGGCACATATCCGGATGTAGGCGGTTGTCCCCCCTTCCCATATCAGTACCTTAGCGAAAAGCACGTAGCTATAGATTTGGTATACAATCCTCCCTGCACACAATTCATGCAGCGCTGTGCGGCGCAAGGATGCGTTGTGCGCAACGGTCTGAGTATGCTGTATCGCCAGGCGGAACTCGCCTGGAAGCTCTGGAACAGCTGATTATTCTGATTCGGGTTTGCCCTTGGCTTTCCCGGCGCGTCTGGGATTGGCCGGAAACCAGCCCTTGCGTACTCTTTCCTCCTGCTCTATAACCTCCTTGATGCTCCAGAACGAGGAAAAGGAGATTACAGCCAATAGGGAAGAGCAAAACAAGTCTTTGCAAAACAATGCACCTATGGCCGTGCATACGCCCAATATGGCAAACGCCCAGTTCACCTTGCGTCCGAAATAATACTCACCCTTGATGACCAGAGGGTGGAACAGGCCTATAATCAGGAACGTACTTATTCCTACAGCCAGTCCCGCCCAGTTATATTCGCTAAAATCCATTTTTAAACAATCAAATCCGCATCAAAGTTAATAAAAAATACGTCACCGGACAAACTTCCAGACCTCTATGACCCTACGGGAGATTCTTCTTCAGGTAAGGAATCAGGAAGGATAGGATATTCGGTAATGGTATCGGGTATTTCCTCCCAATCGTCCGTGTTTTGATTAGACATAAACAGAGCTATGCGGTCTTCGGCGTCATTAGCTCCATTTTTAGCGATGGGCAGGAATTTTGCAGGTCGTGAGCTGTCAAAGTCCTCTCCCATATAGAGCAGCCATTTGTCCGAGTCGCAATAGAGCCAGCCGTCGGCAAACGGTTTGTATCGGAGATTGTAAAATTCGTAGTCGCCGGTAGCTTCAAGGAAAGGCTGACGAGCATTGGAGGATTTGGCACGTGCCCACAAGCTCAAAACGTCGTATTGAGTTTCCGGCGTCAGTCCTAATTGATATTTGCCGAAGCGGCCTTTGCGGAAAACCGGATACTTTACGTAATAATACTGCCAAGGGAAATTATTATTATCCTCACATTTTTTCAGGAATGTGTCTATTATGCCTTTCAGAGAGTTATCGTCAATTATATCTGATTTCATAATAGCGCCAATGGCGGTTACCAATCCTTGCATTTTTGAGTCCTTGAATGTGCCTTTGTGGAACAGCTCATTCCATACGTGCGTACTGATATTTGCATCTTTTAATAGTCGTCCGTCTGTGCCGAGTGATACCTGAAATATATTTCCCACTCTCTTGTCTTCGTAGTAGTAAGGGCAGACCGACATCAGGGCGCAATCAATGAGGTCATAGTCGCAATCAAACAAGGCATAGAATTTCTTATATAAAGAGGTGTCATGAAAATCGAAAATTTCCACACGACCTGTCAAGAGGTCATTGTCCTCCAACTCGTAAAGGGATTCGGACTTCGGAGTGTAATCTCGCGCAAAATAAAGTTTCTCTCGTTCTTCATTCAGCTGAATGACATTGAAGTTAGGCAGGTCATACTTTCCTTTAACACTAACTCTTTTGAGTATGACACCGAATTTGACTATTGATTCTATCTGAGCCAGAACAGCAGGCATACGATTGCCGGCGTCACTGTTGGGACGGTCTACTACCTCGTTGGAGGAATTGCGTATCAGATTCCAGACTATGCGCAGACGTCGTCTGAAATTATCGTCGGTTATTCCATCTTTATTGAGAAGATATGTAATAAACGCATAAAGGAGCGCGAGATGTGGCAGTGAGAATTTGCTTCGGTGTCCGATTACGCCTTCAAAGAGGGAAAGCTCGTTATCGTCTGCTGTGATTTTACGAGGTTGATGCGATGTGGCTATATAATCCGCAAAGAAGTCCAATATGGGAGTAGATATAACAGACGTGTCTTCAGTGTCAGCTCCTTTGGGTACATTCACCCAAATATCCATGCAATCTTCAAAGAAGAGGATGTTTTCCATAGCCTTTGGGCCGTTGAAATACATCTTTAGCAGACTGAACTCATCAGGAACCCGGTCGGGCTTATTGTCACGCTCGTAGACGGATTTGTTCTCTTGATAGCAGATAATGTCGCAAATGATTCTGAAATATGCGAGAAATTCGTCGTCGATGATATTATTGTTCCCGCGATGAGGCCAAAGCATATCTGTCCACTCACGGTCTATCTTTCTGCCGATTCGTGTGGCTATTCGCTTTTCTCTTTCAGGCAGGGAGTCGTAGTTTTCCTGCTTCTCATTTAACTCATCTATGGCTCGGAGCAAACGTATCAGTTCAGCTTTGAAATGTTCAAACTGAGTCAGCGGTTTGCCTCTTGAGTTCATCTTTATATAAATCTCGTCGGTAAGCCCCATCTGTTCTATCGGCAGAAAATAGAATGTCACGTTATCCAGTTTATTCCATAAATGGTCGATGTCGTTAAATTTCTGCTGAATGGCGTCAATCATATTGAGCATGGAGACAACGGTCGGGTCGTTTCGCCAGTCCATGGGAAACCAGCCCTCGTTGCGAATTGTCTTAGAGAGAGGCCCATCTATATTCGGGCGATATGTACTCAGTTTGCGGCAGAAGTCGCGTGCGCTGTAACGTGTAAGGTAAGAGAAACGTGCGATAATATCTGTATTTATATCTTCCTTGACCGCCGCATACCAGTGCAGCAGGAATAACGTTGTAAGGCGTTGCTGACCGTCAAGCGGGACAAAGAGCTTGTTCTCTGTGTTTCCGTAGACGAAGTCAAGTGTCAACCCGTCAGCAGAAACAATGCCATCGTGGATTGCTTTCAGGAAACGCTCACGTACACGAGTGGCCTGTGTGGTTGTACGCCCCTGTGCATAAGACCTCTGTATGCGGGGGATTTCTATCTTCTCGATATTTATGTCAGGATTGGTAAATAGTCCTTTGAAATTTGTCTTAATCGTATCCATGTCTTAGTAATTTATTTTTAGACAAGCTCGTAATCTTCTTCCGGCGTATCTGTACTATCTTGTTTGGGCAGATAATCGGCAAGCGTATTCAGGATTGCCTCAAGATAGCTTTCGCGGTCACGCTCGCCCCAGAAATGGAGCTGAGGGTCTGCGCTTGGCAAGTATTTGAAGAATACTTTTTTAGTGCAAATAGGTATGAAAGCACCTTTCGCATCCTTGTTGATTATTATTTCGCGTTTGGCGTCAAAGACATAGTTGCTGACAGCTGAGTTCGTGCCGCAGTCAAGCAGTGCCAGGTTACATATCCTGTGGAGATATTCTTCGCTGTCAGTCTTCTGGTCCGGGTCTGTCAGAAGTTTCACAGCCCGGGCACGTAGTGGCTCAAACTCAGTTTTTACGTTCTTGTATTCTATGTTTTCATTAAGTTTGTCTGCAAGGACCTGCATTTTAACTGTCAATTCAGAGGCGGCTTCCGTATTTTGTCCACTAAGACATGGAATGTGCGCTTTCAGCCACTCCAGGCGTTTCTGGTTTGTATTCAGACCTTCGGAGTGCTGTGCATGTATATGTTCAAGAGACCATTTTACTTTTTTCCCGTTTTTATAATTGAACTTGTATAATTCAAATGGGAAACGTCGTGCCTCGCCGGCGACGGTACGCTCAGTCTCGATATTCATCAGCAGTAAAAGCCTCTCTATGAGCTTCTTTTGTTCGGGGTTGGAATATAGCAAAGATTTGATGTTTACGGCTTTGCTTATGCTGTTTCTGATTTCTTTGTTTATGGCGGCGATGAAGTCGGATTTCTTTACCGGTTTATTATCTACTTTCCACAGATTGTAGATGTCTCTGAGGGAATATCCTCCACAAGTAATAAGATAACCAATCTTGTGATAGAACTCATGGTCCGAATACCACTCGCGTAAAGTCAGGAAAGTGCGGTAAATTTCGTCCCACACTTCGTTTAGGGCTTCACTCTCGTTTTGACTGTCCCTAAGCGAGTTCAACTTCTGTTCGAAGTAGAAGAAAGTGAAATAAGTCTCACGCTCGCCGGGCTTCTTGTCCGCCATAAGGTCAAGAATCAGGTCTATGCGTGTGGGATAGTCTGTAGCTTCGGCATTTGTCAGGAACGACCAGAACGATTTTTTGTTAAGTTCCTGTTCCATGTAGTCCCATTGCAGCGCTATTTCCTCCTGTCGGTTGACGTTGGCGCCATCTTTGCGCATGAACAGGGCTTTGACGATTTCAGAGGATGTCAGCGGTATTTTGCCTATATTCAGACGCTCAAACATGCTTACGCCGTCGCCGTCCGGCACCTCGTACCAGATGATGCTGACATTTTGGTCGAAATACTTGTTTATGTCGGCCATTTTGGATTGGCGTTCATCTCCCTGGCCGTCGAAATATTGCTCGATATATTTGTAAGCCTGGTGTATAAAATAGAAGTCTATATTGGTGTCGGCGAGGTCCGGGTCTATGGTCTGCAGGTATTTTTCAGACTCATTCCTTGTGTCGTATTTCATTGAAAAACGGGGACCGGACATAAAACCTCCTGACCCTTTGTTCAGATAGCGGTATATCAGATAGATGGTTGTCAGACGCTGCTGGCCGTCTATAAGCTCATATTCCGTTTCACTGCGCCTTTTTACGGCTACAGGTTGCAGACAGTAATTATTCTTGCCATTTGCAAAAATGTCATCAAGGAGTTTTTTTACCTCGTCATCGGTCCAACGATAACCGCGCTGATAATCGGGTAGGACAAAACGTCCTTTGATTTTACCCACCAGCCGAGTGTTCAGATTTATAGCACTCATAAGAAGAATAAGTAAGAAGATAATCAGAAATAAAAACACTATTGTCCCGACATCTTTTTTGTGCTTGCACCATAAAGCGGGGGTGTTTAGTTTTTACAAAAATACAAACTTTTTTCTTATTTGCAAAAATAATCTTATATCTGTCAAAAATGAGTGTTATTTGGCGAGGATGCGGTTGCTCAGGTAATTTATTTTTTGTAATTTTGCAGCGGTATTAGTACAAAGTTAGACTCTTTGCAGTTGTAAATGCTGCTGATATGCTATGTGATGCGTCAATGACCGATATGTGAATATGGCTTCGGTTGTGGCGTTTGTCGAGAGTCTGTAACCCAATATTCAATTAATTCTGCATGAAAAAGAGTGCACTTCAGAGAGTAAGAGCTGATTATCAGCCCAAGCTGCCTTTTGCCCTCCAGGGTCCTGTAAAAGTAAAAGAGGGTGAGAAAACCCAGTCTGTGGCTGACCAGGAGGAGATAAAGAAACTTTTCCCCAATACTTATGGAATGCCCGTAGTGGAGTTCGAGCGCGATGAGAACCCGGTACGTGTGGAGGAGCCTTTCAACGTCGGTATTATCCTCAGCGGCGGTCAGGCGCCCGGCGGCCACAATGTGGTGAGCGGTATTTTCGACGGTATCAAAAGCCTCAACCGCGAATGTCGTCTGTTCGGATTCCTGATGGGTCCAAGCGGATTTGTGGAGCATCAGTATATGGAACTCACAGCCGGTGTAATCAAGGAATACCGGAATACAGGCGGTTTCGACATCATCGGTTCCGGACGTACCAAACTTGAGACTCCCGAGCAGTTTGACGAGGGTCTGAAAATCCTTGAAGAGCTTAACATCAAAGCCCTGGTAATCATTGGCGGTGATGACTCCAACACCAATGCCGCCGTACTCGCCGAGTATTACAAGGCCAAGGGTGTGGATATTCAGGTGATAGGTGTGCCCAAGACTATTGACGGTGACCTTAAGAACAAGTGGATAGAGACCTCTTTCGGCTTTGACACCGCCTGCAAGGTGTATAGCGAGGTTATCGGCAACATACAAAGAGACTGTAACTCTGCGAAAAAATATTATCACTTCATCAAACTCATGGGTCGCTCGGCTTCCCACATAGCTTTGGAGTGCGCTCTGGAGACTCAGCCCAATATTTGCCTTATCTCCGAGGAAATACTGGCCAAGCGTATGACTTTGGACAACATTGTCAGCTATATAGCTTACGTTGTGAGCGAGCGTGCCAAGCTGGGGTGGAACTTCGGTACGGTCCTGATTCCGGAGGGTGTCATAGAGTTCATTCCCTCTATGAAGAATCTTATTTCCGAGCTGAACGAAGTCTTGGCCGCCCATGCCGAGGAACTGGACTCTCTGGACGAGGACAATAAGCTCATTACCATCTATTCCTATCTCACTCCTGTGAATCAGGAACTTTACAAGAGTCTGCCTAAACCGATTGCGTTGCAGCTCTCTCTGGAGCGCGACAGCCACGGCAATGTGCAGGTATCTCTTATCGAGACAGAGAAGCTGATTTCCGAGATGGTGGAGAAGCGTCTTGAGGAGATGAAGGAACAGGGCCTTTATGTGGGCAAGTTCGCTACGCAGCACCACTTTTTCGGTTATGAAGGCCGTTGTGCCGACCCTTCCAACTTCGACGCCGACTATACTTATGCACTCGGCTTTAACGCCGCAATGCTGATAAACGCCGGCCTAACCGGCTACATGAGTTCGGTACGTAACCTCACCGGCCACACCGAGGAATGGATTGCCGGCGGTATCCCCATAACGATGATGATGAACATGGAGCGCCGCAACGGTAAGCTGAAGCCTGTAATACAAAAGGCGCTGGTCAAGCTGAACGGACGTCCATACCTTAAGTTCGCTTCTCAGCGAGAGACCAACGCCCTGAATACCCTTTACCAGTATCCCGGCCCTATCCAGTACTTCGGTCCCCCCGAGGTCTGCGACCGTCCCTCCATGACGTTGCTCCTGGAACACAACAAAGATATTTATTGACATTTTCATAAGACATAGGTGCCGGCCTTTCTTGAAGAAGGGCCGGCACCTATGTCTATATACCTGTCTATATATTGGATACAGTGAATCGGTTGAATATTCATTCCCGTTTTTTTAAACTTTATTTTAAAATGTTTTGTGGAATAGAAATATTTGATTAATTTTGGACGGTATAAAATACTATTTCAAAACTAATATAATCATAGCTTATGAAGAGATTTACTACTTTAGCTACTTTGGCAGTCGTCGGCGTGTACGCTATGGGAGCTACTCCTCCCGCTATCAGAATCACAGAACTTACAGGGCTTGAAAAAGCCGATGTTTCTCCCGGAGTGGTGTCACCCCGGCTCTTTTCTTCTGCCTCTGAGGCACTTGGCGCTCCTACAGCCGCCTTGCATAAACTGGCTTCTGCGGCTCCTGAGACAGGGTGGGTGTCAATAGGCGAGGGCACATGGATAGAGGACTTTTTCACTCCTTTCGGGGATGTGCCTGCCGGCTCGAATTGGAAAGTGGACGTGGAGAAGAGCGGAAGCTGGTATCGCTGTCTTCCTTATGCGACAGGTCCCGTATCCGAGAATCTTAATAAATTTGACACGGAGACATATTTCTATATCAATGCCACTGACCCGGACAAGGTCTATTTCGAGACAGCATGGTTCTGGAACCGCGATTTTGGGGTAACCGACCTTGTTCCGGAAAACGGTTGGGATGGAGATACCTACGATGGTTATGGAACGCTGAAGGAGAATGTGATTAATTTCCCTGCCGGCTCCTCGGCTATCAGCTTCATCGAGGGCCAGTGGAATAAGAGCTGTCCCAACGAAGGCACATTCCTCGTGCTTCCCGAGGGCGATATTCCTGTAGTTACGGACCTCTCTTTCTCCCTGTCGGCCCCTATGTGTCCGGATGCCGACGGCAGCTTCAATATAGAAGTGAAGTGCGGCAAGGACATTCCCAACTATGTGATAGGTGTGGTAAACAATATGCCTGCCATGACGGAGAACAATCTCAGGTATGTGGCCCAGCACGGCACAAAGCTGGACCGTACCCGGACCGAGGTCACTTATACGGCTGACCCTAAGGATACCACTCCGGGTCTGAAATATGTAATTGCCGTTGCTGTGGATGAGTCAAACAATGTGATACAGGGCCTTTTGGATTTCTTTATCGTTTCGTTCAGTGACGGCGCCGAGTGGAAAGATGTCGGCAAAGTGATATTTGCCGACCCCTTTGTAAGAGGTATCTACCAGATGCCGGCTATTGCTCCCTACGAGGTGATTTGTCAGGAGAATGTTGACCGTCCGGGCCATTATAGACTTGTAAATCCTTACAATGACCATCCGCAGTTCGGACTGAATGTGGAGTCCGGCGAGTATCAGGTGGGTCATGACCATGACCATTACATCTACCTGGATGCCTCTGACCCCTCTTATGTGAAGGTTGAGCCTTCGCCTATAGGTGTGGCTGTAAGATACGAAGATATGTATGTGGGCGACATGGTTTCCTACTATGTGGCTCTTGGCAATTCGTTGGATAAGATAGCGGAAGCCGGTTACGAGCCTGCAACGTTTGAGAACGGGATTATGACTTTCCCCTCCCGGACACTCTATCTGGGCGAAAAGAAATACGCAGACGGCAGTCCTCAGTCCTGCGGCGAGGCGACTCTCGATTTCTCAAATGTGACAAGCTCCTTGACAGTAGCCGATGATGATGCCACGGCTCCGGTAGAGTATTTCAATCTCCAGGGCATTAAGGTAGTCAGCCCCGTTTCCGGCCTCTACATCCGTCGTCAGCGTGACTCAGTACGCAAGGTGATTCTGCCCTAAGGGCTATTTGGTGAATAGCGGAGACTCGAAGGCATCCGGAATGTGCTCCAGTGTCGGAGGGTCCTGAGTGGGGTCCACAGCGATAATGTCGAATCGGTATTCAAACCACTGTGGCTGCATTTGCAGGTATTTGTCAGCGCCGAGGGCCATGTTGCGCCGCTTCTTGCGGTCTACCGCTTCCAGGGCTTCTTCAATACCCTCGGCACGAGCCTTCACCTCCACAAAGACCATGACATTGTCTTTCTGCGCTATGATGTCGATTTCCCCCTTGACACCTCCGGGTTTCCATCGCTTTTCACGGATGGCATATCCCTGAGCGGTGAGATATTCCACAGCAAGAGATTCGGCTTTAAGACCTGTCTCGTATGCCTTCTGTTTGATTTCTTTGTCCATAGTTGAAATTTAAAGGGACCGGCGTTTTATTTCTACACCGGTCCCTTTAGTGTATCAGAATCGACTTGTTACTTAGTGAGGATGTATGAGGTGAAGGGAGCGAGGAGCCCTTTCAGGCGTCCGTTGGCTACCTTAAACTCCTTGCCGTGGACTTTGTCCTTGTAAGTGCCTGAGGGTAGTCCTGTGGGCAGGTCGATATAGTTGGAATGTTCGGAAATATTGACCGTAGCGGCACCTTTCTTGCCTCGGTTTACGAGAAGCACCTGGCCATTGTCGCTTACCTGTATATCCTCTTTCTGCCCCTTCATGGCTTTGCGGAACTTGTTGACGGCAGCTACTTCGGGGTGCATGAACTGGTCGTTGCCACGTGCGCCAGCCACATTGTCGCCCCAGACGTTGCCGGGGCCGGAGCCGGCGGGCCGGGAGAAGAACAGGGGCACGCCGTTCTGGCGGGCAGTGAGGAATACCCATCCCATGCGTATCTGCTCGTCGGTAAGACCTGCGCTCTCATGGGCGTTGCAATATGTGTCGTGGCTCTCCACCCAGGTAGTGAGGTATTCGGGCGCCGCTTCGTGGCGCCAGTCCTTCATGTCGATGCCGGCGGCGGACTGATGCTCAAGTGCCTGACGGAGGAAGTGTCCGTAAGAAGAGGCTGTCTGACCCATATAGTCGGCATATTCCTTTTCGGGCACATTCTTGTCCTGGAGCACTTCGCCGTATATGAACAGTTCGTCCTCAGGCACGGCGAGTCTGACCCCCTTTACAGCCTTACGGCCTGTGGCCACATCCCAGAAGTCATTCTCTTTCACACCGGAAGCCGTGTCCAGGGGGTCGGAATGTACACCGATATGTTTGGCTGTGTCATAGCGGAAACCTCGGACACCGAGACCCAGCAAGTCGTTTACGTAATTCATGTAATACTTCTGGAAGTCGGGGTTCTCGGTGTTCACGTCAGGCAGCGCGCCGGAGCCCCAGAGGGTGCATTGGTAGCGGTCGTTGTAGTCCTTTACGGGGGTAAGGCCCTGGCTGTGGTAAAGTCTGTCGCGGCCGCCTGCCGCCTTGACCATGTTGTCGGAGACAAGGTCGATATTGAAAGCCGTGTGGTTGGGGAGTACGTCTACTATTACCCTGACGTCATACTTGGCGGCAGAGTCAAGCATGGCTTTCAACTGGTCTCGTGTGCCTACGATGTCGTTGCCTATGGTCCAGTCTGTGGGCTGGTAGTAGTGGTACCAGTTGCCGCCTTTTTCGCCTTTCTCGGAGAAAAGGCGGGTATTGCCCTCCGGCGGAGTGAGGCAAGCCTGGGCCGGAGATGTCTGTATGATAGTGTACCCGGCATCGGCTATGGCTTTCATATTGTCGGCTATGGTCGGGAAGTTCCAGCTCCAGGCGTGGAGGATTACATCCTCGTTTGTGGCGTCGGGGTGGCGGGTCATACGGTCTTTGGCGGCAGTAGGAACGGTGGCGAGGACTGCGAGCGCCAGGATGGATAATAAGGATTTACGCATGTTTGATTTTTGTTAGTTAAGTACATTTGGGAAATCTGATTACATGGCTTTGAAGGACATGTCGAGGCCCTTGACGGAGTGGGTCAGGGCACCCACTGAGATAAAGTCGACACCGGCTTCGCCGTATGCCCGCAAGGTTTCGAGGGTTATGCCGCCGGAGGACTCGGTCTCACAGCGTCCGTCCACCAGTTTTACGGCCTCGCGGGTCAATTCCGGGGTGAAATTATCGAACATGATACGGTCTACGCCGCCGAGTGCGAGTACACGACGTATATCGTCCAGACTGCGCACTTCCACTTCTATTTTCAGGTCTTCCTTGCCGTTTGCCTTGCAGTAATCGCGGGCGGCGGTGATGGCCTTTTCCAGACCTCCTGCGAAGTCTATGTGGTTGTCCTTGATAAGAATCATGTCGAAGAGACCGATGCGATGGTTTACGCCTCCGCCGGTCTTCACCGCTTCCTTCTCGAGCATACGCATGCCGGGGGTGGTCTTGCGGGTGTCGAGAACGCGGGTTTTCAGGCCTTGCAGACGGCTCTGGTACCTGTCGGTCATCGTAGCCACACCGCTCATGCGCTGCATGATATTCAGCATAGTGCGCTCGGCCACGAGCAAAGAGCGGACGGACCCCTCCGCAGTGAACGCCACGTCGCCGGGCTTCACTCTGTCGCCGTCGTGCATGAAAACCTCCATCTTGAGGTCGGGGTCAACTTTAGCGAGTACTTTGCGGGCAACCTCCACACCGCTCAATATACCTTCTTCTTTTATGAGCAGGCGGCTCTTGCCTTTGGCATCGGCCGGGATTGTGGAAAGGGTGGTATGGTCGCCGTCGCCCACATCTTCGGCGAAAGCGAGGTCTAAGAGTTCGTCAATAAGTTGGTCTTTGGATTTCATATTATTTTTGCTAATTTTGCGTAATGAGAGAATGGAGGGTCGTCAAACCCGATAATTCACGCAAAGTTAGCAAAAAATATGGAAATACAACTTTTGGTAATCGGGAAAAATTCGTCCACGCTGCTTGACGCGGCCACAAAGGTCTATCTTGACCGTTTGCGGCATTATGTGCCTTACAACGTCCGTGTGCTTCCGGATGTCCGAAACACAAAAAACATGAGCGAGGCGCAGCAGAAAGAGGCTGAGGGCAAAGTGTTTCTGAGCGCTTTTCAGCCTTCGGACTATGTCGTGCTTCTGGACGAAAGAGGACGTGAGTATACTTCGATGGAGTTCTCCGGGTATCTGAGCGCCAAGATGTCCTCCGGTCTTAAGAAACTGGTATTTGTGGTGGGAGGGCCGTATGGATTTTCGGCAGATGTGTATTCACGTGCCGATGCCAAGATTTCGCTGTCTAAAATGACTTTCAGCCATGAGATGATTCGCCTGTTCTTTACCGAGCAGGTGTATCGCGCCATGACGATTCTTCGTCATGAGCCCTATCACCATGAATAGCAGCCTATTATTCCTTAGACTGTTTTTTTTGTCCTTTGTCGCCGTTGCGATGTCCGCGACGGCGGTGTCTGTCGTTTTTAGGCTTATCTTGGCCTGTCGAGGGCTTTACGTGGTCTGGCGTCGCAGGCTTTGTCTGTGTGGATGAGGAGGGCTTGTCTTTACGGCCACGGCCTCTCCGGTTATTTCCGTGCGGGGCACCGGCAGCTCCTTTGCCGCCTCGGCGGCCATTGTTGTCCGGCCGCCGTTTGGGTTCATAGACAGGCGCTTCGCCAAGAGTCGCGGGAATTTCCTCCTTGCGCACCTCATACTTCAGGAATTTCTCGATGGCGCCGAAGCGGAACTGGTCTTGCGGACCTACGAGAGTGACTGCTTTGCCTCCGGCTCCTGCACGCGCGGTACGTCCGATGCGGTGTACATAGTCTTCGGCTTCGCGCGGCACATCGTAGTTCACCACCATAGCAATGTCGTCGATATCTATGCCGCGAGCCACGATGTCGGTGGCCACAAGCACGTCGATGCGTCCGGCACGGAAGGCGAGCATTACCTCCTCGCGCTTGTCCTGGTCAAGGTCCGAGTGCATCTCGGCGGCTTTCACTCCGGCGCGGCGCAACGAGCGTGTAAGCTCTTTCACCTTGAGCTTGGAGGCCACGAAGACGATGACACGTTCTTTTGCCTTGGTATGCAGCAGGTGGCGTAACATTCCCTCTTTCTGAGGTTCGTAGACCACGGCGGCGCTTTGCTCTATGGCATCTGCCGGACGGCTTATCTGTGTCTTGACCTCCACGGGGTCAGTGAGCAGAGTGTTTGCCAGCTGTCTGATTTTGGCAGGCATAGTGGCGGAGAACATCAGTGTCTGACGCTCTTTGGGCAGGTGCTTGGCTATTGACATTATGTCCTCATAGAAACCCATGTCAAGCATACGGTCGGCCTCATCGAGAATGAAGAAGCTGACTTTTGACAGGTCGCAATACCCCATCTGCAGGTGGGCCAGCAGACGTCCGGGTGTGGCGATTACCACATCGGCCCCTTGCTTGAGTCCGTGTTGCTGTTGTGAGAAGCCGCGTCCGTCCGTACCTCCGTAAATAGGGAGCGAGCTGACAGGCAGGAAATACGAGAACCCTTCCATCTGGTGGTCTATCTGCAAGGCCAGTTCGCGTGTAGGGGTCATAATCACGCAGTTGATGGCATCAGTGGGATAGTCGCCGTAAGTGAGACGTTCCAGCACCGGCAGCAGGTAAGCGGCGGTCTTGCCGGTGCCTGTCTGAGCTATGGCCATAAGGTCTTTACCCTCCAGAGCCGGGGGAATAGCCATAGCCTGTATAGGTGTACATTCGTCAAAGTGCATGGCGTCCAGGGCATCCAGGATGTCATCGCCAAGGTCAAGCTCGTCAAAATACATATATGTGCAGTTGGGAGTCCGGGGTTAAGGTGGTGTATATTCAGCCGGCGGTCCGTAATTCAATAATGTCGTTTTCGGGAGAGAAATATGTACGGCATACAAATAATCGGAACCGGCCTGATAAAAAGCATGAGCGGGGCCTCCGGTCAGGAAACTCCGCTCATGATTATGTGTCTGTCGCTGTGTGGAGCGTCTGATTATTCGGCTACTTCAGCAATGACCTCAAAGGGAATCTCGACGGAAACCTCTTTGTGGAACTTGACGGTAGCGTTGTATTTGCCGACTTCCTTTACAGTCTCCTTTATGGAGATGAGTTTGCGGTCAACGTTGTGGCCGAGCTTCTCAAGAGCCTCGGCAATCTGGATAGCACCTACGGAACCGAAAATAGTGCCGGTGGCGCTTGTCTTGGTCGCGATAGTGAGAGCGACGCCTTCAAGTGCTGCGGCGGCAGCCTTGGCGTCTTCCAGCATCTTGGCAATCTTGTGGGCGCGCTGCTTCTGGTCCTCGGCGAGCTGCTTCAGGGAGGAAGCGTTGGCAATCACGGCCTTGCCCTGGGGAATCAGGTAGTTGCGGCCATAGCCATCCTTTACTTCGACGACATCGTCCTTATAACCGAGGTTGGCTACGTTTTCTTTCAGAATAATCTTCATATCTTAGTCGTTATTGGGATGGTTATACTTATTTCATAAGGTCGGTTACGTAGGGCAGCAGGGCCAGGTGACGGGCACGCTTGACGGCCTTGGCTACA
>URIC01000031.1 GCA_900547755.1 uncultured Bacteroidales bacterium | reverse complement strand
CTGCCGTATACCGGGTCCGGCAGGTTCTCCGGCGGCGCGAAAGGCACTTCCTCATCAAAGAGGGTGTCGAGCAAACTGTCAAGTCGAGAGCGGAACTCCGCAACGTAAGGGAGATGGGAGTACACGGGCTTTCCGTTGTGGGAAATCAGAGTGTTGTAATCGTCGTTTTTCAGCTGGCGTGTCTTGTAGATGGAAATCGCTATATCGCGTCCGCCTGCCAGTTCCGGCATTTTCTCCGAAAGGAGAATAGCGTAGAGCATAAGCTGGAATATAGCCTTGGTATTCTTATTGCTGCTGTTGCCGTTAAATAGCTCCTCCGTTTTGGAGAATTGCACATCGTCACTTCCGGTCTTGTAGTCTACAATCCGGAGGCGGGGTTTGCCGTCGGGGCCGGTGATGCGGTCCAGGCGGTCTATAATCATGGTCATGCCTACCTTATCGCCATTCGGCAAGGTATAGAGGCAATTTTCCTTCAATTCCGAGGCGAGGTAATCGAAAGGGGCGAGGCGCAAGTCCGCCTCCAGGCACCAGAGTACCTGTCGGTGCAGCATCTCCAGCATTATGACGGCATCGCCTGAGAGGGGACGCGAGGGGTCGGCGCATGGAGAATGATTGATGCGGACAAAGTGTTCCAATACCCCTTTCAGGTCAGAATATTCTCCAATGGAAGCCTTTCCGCTCATCCAGGCTCTGATAGTGGCCGGCTCTACGCGGACGGGGCTGTCGGGAGCCGGTTTCGACGTTCCGGGCGCCAGGGAGTTGTACATATACTCCATGCTCTGGTGAAGCACATTGCCTATGGTCTTGGCATCCATAAACTCTTCCGGCTCCTCATCCGTCCGTTTGTCCAATATATATGAAAGGAAGAACTTCTGCGGACAGGCTATATAGTCCTTAAGCGAGGAGGCCGATAGCCGTTTCCGCGGGTTCTCTCCCTTATATGCCGTCAGCAGGTCGGAGACTTCCTTTTTGCCGGCGCTGTTGGCAGAGGCCGGGGCAACGGGGCAGAGGCGGAAACGTGCGGAGATACGTTTCAGAGGGCACTTGTCGGCAAAAAGGTAGCGCAGCTGAAGCAGATAACGCGAGGGGTCGCCGCTCTTCACTCCCCCCTGGGAGGCGTCGTAGAGCAGATAAACCTCTTTGGCGCGGGCTATGAGGCGATAGAAGTGATATGCGAAAATCTCCTCCTGGAAGCGTGTGGTGGCCATGCCGTAACCTATTCGCAGTGCTTCGGGTATGAAAGTGCGCGGGCGTAATTTCCGAGGGAAAACACGCTCGTTCATCGAGGGTATGATAAGGTAGTCGAAGTCCAGGGCGCGGGTCTCGAGCATACCCATTATCTGGAGTCCGCTGAGAGGTTCACCCTGCATATTCACTGTCTCGGATGCCACAAGACGGCAGGCCATGGAGTAAGCCGTTGAGGCCGGCATACGTATGCCATGTGCCTTGCACTGGGCCGTGAACTCACTGAAAGCGTTAAGATATGTGTCTATATGTGCTGTCTTGACAGGACTCTCTGCTGTTTCTGTCTCTTTTGAGCCGGAGATATTTTTTTTAGCCAGTTCCAGCACATCCTGCAGCGCTTTGACGGCCATGGCGGGGTCATCGGTATGGGGAAGCGGAGAGAAAATTACTCTGAGGGCGGAGCGCACGGCTTCATCTTTCCCGATGGATAGGCGTTCCAGGTCTTCGAGAGTGACGAAGTACAAGTGTAACTCAAGTATTCTGCCATTGATGCGGTTGGCCTGTTTCTGTCCCAGGATGGTGCGGGTAAGAGGGTGCGTCAGCAGCGCGCGCACATCTTTGCCGAACAGTCTTGTCTCAAAGCAGACACCACCTTCGGAGGAGCGGCGTACCTCGCGGGAGCGTGTCTGGAGTCTGCGTACCAGGTCTATGAAACTGGCCACTGCCGTGAGCCTCAGCGGATAACCCATTGTGATGTTCACATCCTTAAGGTCGTGCCCCGGCATGGAGTGGAACATCGGGAAAAGAAGTCCTTCGTCAGGAAGCACTACGGCAATCTGCGACGGGTCGATATTCTTAAGGTCGAGCTGTCCTAACAGCTGTCCCGCCACCTTGGCCTGCGCCGTATTGCCTGGACATGAAATTTCCTGCATCGTTTCCGGGAATCCTGAGATGTCGGAGTAGTTGTCCATCTCAGGTACGGAGCAGGGGAAATCGTTAATGTTCTTGCGCAGGAACCGGGCGGCATCCACAGGCGATTTTTCGGCCAAAGCCGGTCCGGGGGCATCCCAGAAGAAGTCGGCCAGCGAGCCGCCTCCGGGTGCGTCGCAATGCTTCACGGCCTTGAAGAGGCGGCGCTCCATAGTGGAGAGGGCGTTGAAGCCCACATAAGCCACCTTGGCGGCGAAGAATCGGTATTCGCCTTTCTCTATGCGCTCGCATGCGCGTCGCAGCATCAGTCCCGGATAGCCTATTCCCGCTTTCTGCAAGCTGCGGCTAAATTCGCGGTATAGGGGGGCGAGCTTTTGCCACAGGCTGAGGAAGCGTTTCTGGGCAGGCTTGTTCGGGTCGAAATGCCGCCAGAAGCGTTTTGCGTTTTCCTGCGAATGAAGGACTCCGAAATATTTCTCTATCACGGCCCTTTGCTCCGGGGTGAGAAAGTCGGTGGCAATGTCGTTGTAGTCGGCCAGATTGCGGAAAAGCGCGTCAGCATCCACATCGTACATATCCACATCGTTGAAATCCGAGAGTGCGGTCTCTCCCCAGCGGCGGAACTCTTCCAGTCCGTTGGCGGTAGGGGGAGCGTCTTTTTCGAAGACATGGCGGTATGCGCCGTATAGAGTGAACAGAGCCTGCAGGCGCCCCGCACGCTTGAGTCCGGAGATTTCGGCTACATGGTCCGAGATAGTGACAATGCGTGGCATCTCCCTGGAATCGGGCTGCCGCTGCAAGCGGTCGCGCAGGGCATTTTCAAAATAGCGACGCAGGAATGTGACGCCGCGTTTGTGGGGGACCACTATCAGGGAATGTCCCAAATCAGACCCTTGTCGGGCCGTCAGCTCTATGGCTACGCTTTGCAGGAATGGAATCATGCCTCAAAGTTAGCGATAATTTTTGGATTCTGCTATTGAAGAGTGTTGTATGTGAGAACTTCAAAATGTAAAAAGCGGGGAAAAGCAAAAATGGCTTTTCCCCGCCGTGGTGTCTGATAAGTATGTCCGTATTATTTGAACTTGAGGCCTAAGGTGACCACCACCTGATTGTTGGAGTTGGTCATTCTGGCCTGAGCCCCCGAGTCAAGGGGATAGTCGGGGTCTGCTGTAAAGGCGTGCCAGTCGGCGCTCTGGTGGCGGTAGACATAGGCGGCGTCCACGTAGAAGTTCTTGTAGTGATAGCCCAGACCGGCAGTGACATAGTCCGTGGTATTGTCAAGCTGGTAGGAGGGGTCGGTACCGGCGGTGACCATTGTCAGACGGTTCTCTTTGGCGTCTTCCTTCACCGGGTTCGAGATGTGGGCGTAACCGGCACGTACGCTGACGTAGGGACTTAGACGATATTCCAGACCGGCGCGGAAAGTGACAGAACTCTTGTAATAGTCCTTGACCTGGTTGTTGGTGGAAGCGTAGGGGTCGAATTTGTAGCCTCCCGGATAGCCGTAGTAGTCGTTGGGAGCCGAGAAGTGCAGATATTGGTTGTCGGTGAAGTCTACATCCGCGCTTATTATCAGCTTGTTCTCGATGACGCCGGCGGCGCTGAATATGAATCTCCAGGGGGTGCGCAGGTTGTACTTGTTGTACCCGTCTATTCCCTCGTTGGTCTCATTGGAGCCATTGGGGATAGCGCTCTGCGGATAGCTGTACTGGGTGTTGGCGTAGTAGTATTCCTCAAGCCAGTACCAGGTGGGGGTGTGGAAAGCGAAACCGAGACGCAGTTCCTGGATAGGCTTATATATGAAGCCGAGTTTGTAATTGAAGCCGCCACCGGTGACATTATAGTAGTTGAATAGGTCCCAGTCGGCTTTTGTGTTGGTGAAGTAGCCGTCCTCGTTGTCCATCACGTATGCGTTTTGCAGAGACTCGGCATAGAGGGAGCGGCGTGTGAAGTTCACGTCAAGGTAGGTGAAGTCCATACCCCAGTAGAACTTGTCGAACAGGTTGCCGCCAATGGCGAAGTTGCCCTCGTTGATGCCTCCGGACTCTTCTACCTGTATTGATGAGGAACCCGTAGTCCCTTCGCCATAAAGGCCGTACCAGTTGGTCTGTCCTCCGTTTTCGACCGGAGAGATTAGGTAAGAGTCAAAACCTAAAATGTCGATCCAGGGCAGACTGAAGCTGTCGTAGGGATAATCCGTGTCGAAGTCTTTGCGGGTCAGGCCATAAGCGTTGGCCACTCCGGCCATATAGTTGCTCATGGAGTTGGAGATGGAGTTCGCGTATCCAGAATAGCGGCGGTTGAAGTTCGCGCGGCGGTTGTAGGTCACACCGAAGTTTAAGGCGCGCATGGGACTGTCGGGGAAGAGGAAGGAAGCCGCATAGCCTATATTGTTGAATAAGGCGTTGGTGTGGCTCTTGGAGGTCTTGTACGAATTGAAGTCCATAGAGGTGTTCTGGAAGTCGAGTGCTCCTGTAAGACTCAGTTCATGGCTGCGGTACACGCCGAGGCCGGCGGGGTTGAACGAGAGGGTGGTGAGGTCGCCGCCGAGTGCGCCGAAAGCGCCGCCCATACTCATGAAACGGGCTGTGCCGTAGAGTCCGGGCTGCGAGAGTGTGAACCCGTCCATGGCGCTCTGTGCCTGTGCCGTGAGACCGGCCAGCAGCAGCGCTGCCGGTAAAAGTAGGTATTTCTTCATATCTGTGGTGTTTTTGTTTTCTAAATGTAGAAAGCCCGTGTCGGTCCTCCGGTAAGAGTGGGACCGACAGGGCTTGTAAATATCTGTCAAGGGTTATCTGCGGTGTCCGCCGCCACCACCGCCGCCACGGGAGCCGCCTCCGAATCCTCCGCCGCGTGAACCGCCGCCGAAGCTGCCTCCACGGTTGAAGCTGCCGCCGTTGTTATAGCCGGAGGAGCGGGTAGTGGTGCGTGAGGGAGTGGTCATTTCGCGAGAAGGACGGGTGGTGTTTTTGTTCGGGCGGGTCGTCGTGCCGCCGGGACGTGCGGTAGTGGAACCGGGACGTGTGGCGTTCTGCATATTGCCGCCCATATTGGTGATGTGGTTATTGTTGGTGTTGATTGTCATATTGGAAGCCGGACGGGTGGTAATGGGCCGATGAGTGCCGTTGGAAGTGCCGGGACGTGTGTAGGTGCCGGTCTGTCCGGGACGCTGGGCGTCAAGGTTCAGGTTCGGACGGTTGGTTACAGTCCCTTCATACCGGTGATTGGCCCCTGAGCCGTTGTAGCGGTGCGAACTGTTTATGCCGGGACGGGTGCTTGAAGTGCCGGGACGGGTGCCGGGACGCGAAGCGGTGCCCTGACCGGCTGTGATGCCGGGATTGCGGTGTCCGCTGCCGGTACCGGGACGTGTGTTGCCGGCCCATCCGGGACGCAGGTCATTGCCGGGACGTGGGTGACTGGAAGCCCAATGGCCATTCCAGCCCCATGCAGGTCCCCATGCAGGTCCCCACGCGGGTCCCCAGGCGAACCAGGGGTCATACCAGCCGTTCCATCCCCAGGTCCAACCCCAGCTCCATCCGGGATAGTAACCCCATGAATACCAGGGGTCGTACCATCCCCATACGCTGGTGCGATACCAGGGGGAGGTCCAGCTGTACCAGGGACTGAATACAGGATACCCGTAGTCATAGACAATGTTTACGTTGCCATAGCTGTTGTCAAGTACATCGGCCAATAGCGCCTTGTTGTCCACGACGATGGTCGGGTTGTAGTATTTCTGAATTTCCTGAGTGTACACGAAGTCCTGGGAGTTGGCTATGCCGTCGCCTATAGTGTCTATAGGTGTGGTGTAGTAGCCTCCGAAACGGTTGTATTCGTCCACGTCACGGTTCTCCTGATAAGTGCTTTCAGGGTAATAGTAATATGTCTGGGTCTCTCCGTCAAGCACCACAGGCTGTCCCGACGGGTTGCCTTTGGCGGATTTGGGAGTCTGTGTCTTGGCTGTCTTGGGATTGTAGTAGATGTCATCGTCAAAATCCTGGGCGAAACCGGCCAAAGCCAGACCCATGCAGGCAGAAATCAAAAAAATCTTCTTCATATCTGTAAGGTCTTTGTTTAAATATTTGACAAATTGCAGCCCTAAGGTTTAACCGCCGATGCGGTCATCTGACCAATTGGCGCAATTAGTTTGTAAATATAACACTTATTCTCTGTACAAGTGGTGATATACGTGAATTATTAATATTTTTTAACAGCTTCTAAAATTTAAGATAAAAATCGTGTGTCAGAGTGCGGTAGGCCTGTGTGAAGTCTCCGTCGGGGGTGTGGATTGTGAGGTGGGTGATTTCGCAGGGTCCCGGTTGACGCGAGGCCTCGAGAAGCACACGTACGGGTGGGTGCGCGGTTACGGAGCTGACTCGGCAGATGCGGCGCATATACAGCCCTGCTTCTTCGGCAGTGCGGCACAGCGGATTTTCGTCAGGTGCCGGTGCGATGAGGGAGATGCGTCCCGACTCGGAAAGCATTTGGGCTCCTTGCGTAAGCAACGCTTCTGGCCCGAAAGCGCCGGAGTGGCGTGCCCTGAGGCGTGCGTCGGATAGGGTGGGGCTGACTCCGGCATGGAAGAAAGGAGGATTGCTGACTATCAGGTCGAAGCCTTTTTCTGCAAATTCGGCGAAGGGAATCAGCCGGGCTTCCAGCCGTCGCGCCCAAGGGGAGGTGGTGAAATTATAAACGGCCTCCTCCACTGAGGGGGAGTGTATGTCGATGGCGGTGATGCGGGCTTCGGCAGAGCGTTGGGCGCACATCAGGGCTATCAGCCCGCACCCCGTGCCCGCGTCCAACACCCGTAAAGCCTGCGAGACGGAGCACCATGCCCCGATAAGCACGCCGTCCATCCCCACAGGGATGGCGCTCTGTGAGTGGCTTACGGCAAATCGCTTGAATCGGAACAGGCGCTCTTTACTCATTCAGAAGGTGTTTATGCCGGGTTGGACCGGTGTCGGTATTCAGGAACGACTCGTGTTCTGGCCCTCGCGGATGAGGCCGCGACGGTAGGCGTAGAGCAGATGATGCAGGTCGCGTACCTGTTCTTCCAGCTCATGTCCCTTGTCGGTGTCGCGTACACGCAGGCGTGTGCTGCCCCACTGTGAGAGGACTGTGTTGGATATGATGTCGCTGCCCTCTTCAATGGCTTTCTGACGGCTTTCGAAGGGATTGTGCTGCACGAGTTGCAGACCGCGTGAGTGGAACACAAGAGTGTATCCGGCAATGCCCGTCTCCGGCTGATATGCCTTGGAGAAGCCGCCGTCTATTACCAGCAGTTTTCCGCCCGCCTTGACAGGCTTTTCACCTTTTATTATCTTGACGGGCACATGGCCGTTGATGATATGGCCGGAATCCGGGTCAAGACCGAACTCCTCCAGAATCATGCGGCAAGTGTCTTCGGAGTCGGAAAGACGGTAATACCATCCCTTCTGCTCATGCTGGGGTTCTTTGTCTTCAAGCAGGTATCTCTCGAAGGTGGCCATGCGGCTCTTGTCGAAAGAGGGGGAGTCCGGTCCGCACCAGAGGTACCACATATAGTCTACGTCGTATTGCTTCTGAGGATTCTCCTCGTCTCCCTTGCGGCAGGCGTGCTGCACCAGGCGGTCCAGGCGGTCCAGCAGGCTCTTGCCGCGGAACGGTTCGCCGGCTACGATCACGGTCTTGAAGGAGCCGTCTTCGTTCAGCGGTATGGATGCGTGGTAAAGCAGGTTGTTGTTGCGGGCCAGGTAGAAGGAGCCTCGGTGGAGCATGCAGCGTATGTGGCGGCGCAGACGCTCGCTGCCGGTGAAGCAGCCGTGCATGTGGCGTACAATGCTTGCTTCGTCCTCGGTCAGCTCGTAGGGGTTGGCGGGGTCGATGGTGGGGAAGTCACAGTCCTTCATCTTGTAATCCTTGCCTTCGATGTTGACGGTGCCGTTCTCGAAGTCTATGCGGTGCAGAAGGTTGCGTCCCTCCATGCCGTACTCGGGGTTGCGGGCGATAATGGCGGCCTCGAGTTTCCACTGTATGACGGAGATGGCCTTGTGCATCTGGGAGATGATGCGCAGCTCCTTTTTGGTGTAGTATTTGCTGACGAATTTGATTTTGGGGTGGAATACTTCCAGCGGGGTGTCGGCGTAAGTCTCCATGGCGAAGGTGGCCAGCGGGAGGAGGTTGACGCCGTAGCCGTCTTCCAGGGTGTCCAGGTTGGCGTAACGCAGGCAGATGCGCACCACATTGGCCATGCTGGCGTTGTTGCCGGCGTAAGCCCCCATCCAGAGCAGGTCATGGTTACCCCACTGGATGTCCACGTTGTGGTAATCGCACAGGGTGTCCATGATTATGTGCGCGCCGGGTCCTCGGTCGTATATGTCACCTACTATGTGGAGGGCGTCGATGGCCAGGCGCTGGATAAGGTGGCATAACTCCACGATGAAGGCGTCGGCGCGACGTGTGGAGATGATGGTGTGGATAATCTGTCCGAAGTATGCGGCCTTGTTGGGGTCGGACTCGGTTTCGTGCAGCAGCTCCTGGATGATGTAGCTGAAGTCCTTTGGCAGCGCCTTGTTCACTTTGGAGCGGGTATATTTGCTGGATATCACCTGGCACACTTTCACCAGCCTGTTGAGGGTAATCTGGTACCACTCGTTGAGGTTGGGCTCCTGACGGGCCACTAATTTCAGTTTCTCATGCGGATAATAAATCAATGTGCAGAGTTCCTGTCGTTCTTCTTCGCGCAGGGAGGTGGCGAATATCTCGTCCACTTTGCGGCGAATGGTTCCGGAAGCGTTCTTGAGCACGTGGCGGAATGCCTCGTCCTCGCCATGTATGTCTGTGAGGAAGTGTTCGGTACCCTTGGGGAGGTTGAGTATGGCCTCCAGGTTGATGATTTCGGTACTGGCCGCAGCCACGGTGGGGAAAGACTTGCTGAGGAGCTGCAGGTAGCGCAGGTCCAGGTCTTCGGGTCTGATGTTTATGTTCATGGTATGTAAGGTTATTGGTTAGCGGGCCGGTACAGCTCCGTCCACGGGGCAAATGTAGTCAAAATTCCCCGTATCCGCAACTCTTGCTGCGAATAATTGATAATTCCCTTTAAATTCCGAGTTGCGAGAGGACTGTATATGCCCGGGAGATTCCCTCCTCGCCTGCGCGGCTCATGTCCCGGGCGGCTTCTGTCTCGCGGCCCATATTCTTCAGCAGGAGTCCCCGGTTGAAGTATGCTTCGGCAAGGTGGGGATTGGCCTGGAGGGCGCGTGTATAGCTTTCCAGGGCCTCCTCGTCGCGTTCCATGCGCTCCAGTATCAGCGCGCGGTCGTACCAGGCGTAGGAGAGTTCGGGGTCTATCAGCAGGGCGGCGTCTACGTCGGCCAGAGCCTCGGCCATTGCTTCGCGCCGAAGGGCGGCGGAGGCCATGGCGCGCTCTCCTCCGGACAGATGGCTATGGCGCGACTGCCGCTGCGTGTCGGCGAGCGCCATACGCACGAAGGCACGCTCCAGCAGGGGGGAGGCGAGTTCCGGCCTTTGTGCCGTGATACGGTCCAGGTCCGAGAGGGCGGACTCGTAGTTCTTCAGCATGGCGTATGCTACGGCACGTCCCATTGTGCGTTGCGGGTCAAGGGCGGAACCGGCG
Source organism: uncultured Bacteroidales bacterium (assembly GCA_900547755.1). Taxonomy (GTDB): domain Bacteria; phylum Bacteroidota; class Bacteroidia; order Bacteroidales; family Muribaculaceae; genus Lepagella. Next base: position 19,392 of record URIC01000031.1, on the reverse strand, counting down.
GTTTCCAGGCCGTCGGCGTATGCGAAGAGGGAGACGGCCTGCTCGGCGTCCGGCATCTCATCGGCGGTATGGCTCAGATATAGCCCGGAGGGCAGCGCCTTGCTTCGGTTCAGGCCCTCGAGTTCGGGCATCGGATAGGCCATCGGCAACCCTTCGGAATAGGGATGGGTGAAGCTGAGGGCAAAGAATCCCATCGGCTTTATTTCGTCTGTCGGGTGGAGGGCGTATGTCTGCTGTTCCAGGGGGAGTGTGGGGTCAGGTACAGTGAGTCCGCAGAGGGAGAGGTGAGACGGGTCGCCCCCGTTCAGTATCAGCGAGAGGTTATCGCTCGCTGTCTTGTGGTCCGGAGCGAGGTCAAGGGCTGTGGCGAAGTCTGCTGCGGCACGTTTCGCTGCCCCCGAGCGGGCGCGTGCCACCCCTCGGTCCACATATAGCTCTGCCTTGTCGGCTTTGAGGTCTATGAGGGCGGTGAGCAGGGAGGCCGCCATGTGCCATTCGCCTCGGTTCAGGGACAACTCCGCGCGCATGGTCAGCAACGGCAGTGAGTAGGGTTCGCGTTTCAGAGCCATATCCAACAGGGATGCCGCCTGTTCCGTCTGTCCGTGACTCAGGAGTTCGTAAGCCTGGGCCGTGTACCCCGGAATGAAGTCGGGATAGATGCGCATAAGGGCGCCGAAAGTCTTTTGGCTCTTGTCTGCAAGGCCCAGCCGGCTTTCGCTTATGCCCTTGTAGTAAAGGAAAGAGCGGTCGGCGGGCGCCTGTTCCAGACCTTTGTCGAAATCGGCCAGGGCTGCGGAGTCGCGGTGCTGCTGCAGGCGGGCGATGCCTCGGATGCGATACGGCTCTCGCTTGAAGGAGTTAAGCTCCAGGGCGCGGGTGCAGTCGGTCTCGGCACCGGAAAGGTCCCCCATCATCAGCTTGGCCAGCCCGCGGAGCATGAAGGGCTCGGGCAGGTATGGTTTCCCTTTGATTGCCTTGTTGAAGTACTGTATGGCAAGCACATAATCCTGTTCGGCCAGCAGGTCCTGCCCTATGGCGAGAGTCTGCTCGGCATTGATTTGGGCGTATGCCGGAACCGGGACTGTCAGGGAGATGCAGGCCAGAATCACTCCTGAAATATTTCTGCCGATATTGTTCACGCCTACAAAGTTACAAACTTTTTCGGTTCCTGAGCCTTGACAGTCGAAAAAATACAAGTGCCGCACTGCAAAAAACGGCGGTGCGGCACTTGTGGTTCTGTCAGCCTCTTAACCGAGGTAGCGGTTCTCGATGACGTTCCAGTCCAGTATGTCCCAAAGGGCATGGAGATAGTCGGCGCGGCGGTTCTGGTAGTCCAGATAGTAGGCATGTTCCCAAACGTCGAAGACAAGTATGGGGCGCAGTCCTTCGGTCATGGGGTTGCCGGCGTTCTGTGTCTGGGTAAGGAAGAGGTTGCCTTCCTCGTCGCAGGAGAGCCAGACCCATCCGCTTCCGAATAAAGCGGCTCCGGCCTCTTCGAATTTCTTCTTGAACTCGTCCAGGCTCCCGAAAGTCTCTTCGATTTTCTGGGCCAGTCCCCCTTCGGGGACACGTTTGCCCACAGGGGAGAACTGGAAGAAGTAGAAGATATGGTTCCAGGTCTGCGAGGCATTGTTGAACAGAGGGCCATTCGAGGTCTTGATTATCTCCTCGAGCGGTTCGTCGGCGAACTCTGTGCCTTCTGTAAGGCGGTTGAGATTGTCGATATATGCCTTCTCATGTTTGCCGTAGTGATAACTTATAGTCTCCTGGCTGATAGCCGGGGCGAGCGCATCGGGCGCATAGGGAAGTTTGGGTTGTGTGAATTTCATAATATACGATGTTTTTTCAGTTATACATTAATCTGTGTGGAGTTGGCGGCACGATGCTGCAGTGCCTGCAGGTTGTCGGGGTCGGAGGTGGCCACGGCTGCTGCGCCTGCCTCCACGTGTGCCTGAAGATTTGCCTCGGTGATGTCTCCGCCTGCCACGAGGGGTGTCTCTATGGCGTTTTCGTCCAGGTAGCGGGCTATGGAGCGGATTGTCTCCAGTGCTTCGGGTGTGCCGTCGGAGTTGAAGTACAGATAGTCGATATCCAGGCCGTTCAGGCGGGTCGCTTCGTCCAGGCCGTTGACGCTGACGCCGATAATGGGCCATGCCTCCACTGCCCTGCGTATGGCGCTGATGGGATTGTCCTGAGTGTATATGTGGGTGCCGTCCACCTGCCATTCCTTGGCTGCCTCGTAGCGGTCGCCGATGATGAGCACGGCGTCTTTTTCGGCCATTTCGGGACGCAGCTTTTCCACTGTCTCTTTCAGAGAGGCGTCGTCCACGGAGTCAGGAGCGCATATTTCTATCCAGATTATTCCTGCCTCCAGAGCGCGGCGGGCCTGGGCCTCTATCTCTGCCGCGCTCTTGGCGGTGATAATGAATTGCAGTAACATATATTTGGTCCTGTTGTTTATTTCTATTAACGCTCAAGGTGCTGACTTTGTTGACTGAGCCGCCAGCGGCGGTATATGAACATCAGCACCAGGCTGGCGGCCAGGCCTATGCCGAGAGCCACGCCGTAGGGGATGGGCTGGCCCCACAGTGCCTGTGTCAGGCCGGTGAAGCCTTCCGGGGCGTAGAAGATGTATGTGACGGTGACGCAGGTCATGAACACGGCCGGCACGTATGAGATGAACCATACCTTGTGGCCGGGGGCCCAGCCATACGGTGGCGGCCCATAGGGTGAAGACGGCAAGCACCTGATTGCACCAGGCGAAATATCGCCACAGGGCATCGTAGGGCAGGAGCATGATTGTGAAGCAGATGGCGAATATAGGTATGGACACGAGCAGTCGCTTGGAGATTGACTTCTGGGAGATGTGCATGAAGTCCGAAGCGATTAGGCGTGCGGAGCGCAGGGCGGTGTCGCCCGAGGTGATGGGGGCGGCGATGACGCCCAGGATGGCGAGCAGTCCGCCGAAGGTGCCGAGCCAGGTGGTGGAAAGGTCGTTGACCAGAATCGCGGGGGAGCCGGAGCCAAGGTACTCGCTCAGCTGGTCATATCCGCCGGTAAAGGCTACGGCTGCGGCTGCCCAGATAAGGGCCACGACACCTTCGCACACCATGGCTCCGTAGAAGATGGGGCGCGCGTGCTTCTCGTTCTTGAGGCAGCGGGTCATCATGGGGCTTTGAGTGGCGTGGAAGCCGGAAATGGCGCCGCAGGCTATGGTCACGAACATCATCGGGAAGATGGGGTTGGCCTCCGGGTCGGGCTTATGGTTGTAGAACTGTTCCCAGATTTCGGGCACCGAGTCGTGGTGTACGAAGAGCATTACGCAGATGCCGAGGGCCATGAACAGAAGGGCGAAGCCGAACAGGGGATACAGCTTGCCTATCAGTTTGTCTATGGGCAGCAGCGTAGCCGCCATGTAGTAGACGAAGATTATCACTACCCAGAAGGTGATGTCGAGGTGGTCCGGAGTGAGCCGGGCGAGCAGGTCGGCGGGGTTGTAGACGAAGACCGCGCCTACTAAAATCATGAGCAGCAGGGCGAATACGCGCATCACGTTCTTTATCTTGTCGCCAAGCTCCCTGCCGGCTATTTCGGGCAGGGACGCGCCTCCCATGCGCAGGGACATGAGGCCGGAGAGATAGTCGTGTACGGCTCCGGCGAAGATGGTGCCCAGGGAAATCCACAGGAAGGCGGCGGGCCCGTACATCACGCCCATTATCGCTCCGAAAATGGGGCCGAGGCCGGCTATGTTCAGAAACTGGATGAGGAAGATTTTCCAATTGGGGAGGGGCACGAAGTCCACTCCGTCCGCCTTTGTATGGACGGGGGTTACATGACTCGGGTCTTGTCCGGCTATGCGGCTCACCGACAAGCCGTAGGTGAAGTAGCCGGCTATCAGGACTGCCAATGCGATGACGAAGGAAATCATAAATCAGGTATTAGATTGAAGTAGTTGGATATATCCTTGGGAAAGTTAGAAATCAGTAACCTCTGAGGGCCTGGAAAAGGGAGTTGCGGCACTTGCGCGCCTCTTGGCGCTGGTTGCTGCGGCGCTGCCTGGCGACCTCTATCTCGTCGCGGATGGCGTCGGAGGGACGCTCCTTGTACTCCCGGCGGAGGCGGCTGAGAGCCTTCTCGGTGAAGTCTAAGTTCTCCTTGGCTTCCAGATAGCGCTGCATCGGGGCCCGTGCCTCCCGGGGGAGCTCGTCGAAAGAGGTGTAGACCCTTCCTGCGTCGCCCGTGAACCGGAAGTCAGGCTCCTCGTCGCTCTCCTCGGTGCCCGCTTTCTGTATGGCCGCGAGCAGCTCTGAGTAATCGGCGCCATCCTGCCATGTGAGTTTCCATCCCGGAATGACGGATGCCTCCGTGGTGTGGTTGTCGTCCTCGTCATCAGCGGCCTGCAAGGACTCCTCCTGCGGGAAGTGCAGGGTCCATAGGGCTGCGAGAGACTTTATTCCGGGAGTCTCGGCCTCGTAGTTCTGGCGCATCTCGGAGGGCACGAACACATATATGGTCAGCAGCTCGTTCCCCTCCTCGTCGGTAGTGCCGGCTCTGTCTGTGGCCCACCATCCGGCTCCGGTGTACTCGTCTATGGCGAGCATATAGTCATCGGCCGGGGAGTTGTATGGCAGACCCATGTTCACGGGGTTCTGGAACTCTCCGGTCTCGCTGTCCCGGTAAGAACGGAAAATGTCGTAGCCCCCCAGGCCTTGCTCCGAGCGGGAGGCGAAGTAGAAGGTGCATCCGTCGCTCAGCATGAACGGATAAGCCGCGTCCACATCTTCGTCAAAGAGAGGCGTCGGCTCGCTCCATGAGCCGTCGTCCAGGCGGAAGCCTTCGTAGATACGTGTCGTTTCGGAGAATGTGCCGTCCTCCTCGTCTATCGTCTCGGAGTCCACCGGCACATAGCGTAGAGTGCCCCCTTCCGACTCCCATACGGGGCCTGTGGCGTCCATCTCGGTCCACTCGTCGCCCATGCCGGCCATGTCGGGGGCATCCCGGAGCGTGCCGCTGGGGCGCGACAGACGGTAAGCCTTGAAAAAGTCCTTCTTAGGAACCGTCAGGCTATCTATAATCACGATTTTTTCAACACGCCCGGCCAGCATGTCTTCGGCCATGGGTATGCCGGCGAGGGCCTCGTCGGCACGGTAATCGGGCGTTTTCTCCGCCTTCTTCATCAGGGCTTTGTATTTCTCCAGGCAGGTACGCGCTGTCTTGAAGTCGTACTTGTTCATGGCCCGGAGGCCCTGTTCCAGCTGGATGTCGGCCTCGGTGTCCGGTGTGGCGGACAGGGGCGAGGGAAGAGCCGTCACCGCCGCTATATATATCAGGTGTCTGAATCGCATATCCACTATGCCCGGTCATGAGTGACCGGGACACGCAAAGTTACATAATTCAGTTGAATTATGCAAAGAGCTTATGCCGGCCTGCTGTTTTTGCGACGCTTGCGGGAGTCGTTGGTCACTTTTATGCCGAATACTATCACGCTGGAGACGGTGGTGATGAGGTTGGTGATAATCAGAGGCCAGTTGTCGATGAGGAAGCCCTGGACCACAAAGAAGACGCTGCCGAATCCGAGCAGCAGGAAAGTGGGAAGAGCTATGCCGTCCGTGTCACGGGTGCGTATGGTGTAGATGGCCTGAGGCATATAGCCGCAGACCATGCAGATAGCGGCAAGGTAGCCGACTATGTTTACAAGCAATGTGTGTGTCATAGAATTTAAATTGAATAGGTTTATGTATTTTCAACGCGGCAGGTAAGCGGTTGGTTCTGTTTTTGCGTGTTTGTTTAAACCCATTGTCGTTTGATTATTTTTTATTTTTTTAAATTATTTTGAAATTTTTATTGCCATGTTGATTTATTATGCTACATTTGCACTTGAGAAACCTTGGTTCAAAATCAAGCTGTTGTAACTTGCCAATTTTTCTTAGAACAAACGTATTTTTTAACAAATTAAACAAACTTAACATGGACAAGAGAACAAGTAAAATCGCGGCCTTCATAGAGAGTCTTCCTATGGATGTGTCCGTCGGCAACTGCGAGTCAACCCTTTTAGCTACAAACATGGAACTTATTGGCGGAGATAATAAAGGAGACTGTACTAATGATGATAGAAAGCAGTGTTACGAAGCTAAAAACGAAGGTTCTTGCAAAAATTTTAGCAATTATTGCGGGAAAAGCCAAAATGGGTTAAATTGTGTTAGTACTTCAATGTCTATGAAGGACTATCTTGACTGGACGATGAAAGACAAACCCTGATGTTTTTTAATTCCTGTGTTTTATTCAATAGTAGTCTATAAACCTATTGGAGGCATCTGCGCCATTCGTGGATGTCTCCGTTCATAAAACGATGAAAAACAGTATTTATAATTCAGCGGTTAATATCAATGATAAACATACATTGCTATTTAATGCCCTTTCAGGGAAATTTGTAGTGGTTAAGAACAAGCAATTAACTCTTGACGATTTATTGTCATGCAAATTTCGAGAAGAGTACCACGCTATCTATAATCAGCTTATAGAAGCCGGGATGATTATAGACGAGCATATTGATGAAATATCGTTGTTGAAAGAACGTATTAAAAATGCCGACAATAATGAGCATGAGTTTATCCTCCATATCAATCCTACTTTAGATTGCAATTTCAGATGCTGGTATTGTTATGAGAATCATATTCCCGGCTCTAAAATGAATCAAGAGACCATTGACTCAATTCTACTGTATATAAACTCGATTCTGCATAAACCGGCCATTAAATCTTTTGAACTTGGATTTTTCGGAGGAGAACCTTTGTTTTTCTTCAATGACATTGCAAGGAAAATCATATCGCACGCACATTCGTTGTGCAAGGACTTGAATAAGGCATTGCACATACATTTCACATCTAATGGAGCGTTGCTGAATGAGGAAATCATAGAGTTTCTGTCCGGATTTTCTTGCGGCTTTCAGATTACCCTTGACGGCGGCAAGGAATTTCATGACAAGACCAGATTCAACAGGAATAATACCGGCAGCTTCGATACCATAGTTGGAAATGTATTTAGGCTGGCCCAATCCGGAATCAGCGTTATAGTCCGTGTAAATTATACGAGCGAGAATATAGATAGCGTTGACTCTATATACGAATCCTTCCGTACGATTGATGAGGAACATAAGAAGTTCATCAAATTTGATTTTCAAAGGGTATGGCAGGACCGTATTGACCGGTACGATGTGACTGAAAATAAAATAAAGGACATCAGGAAGAAATTTATCGCGGGAAATTTCACTGTTCTTGCGAACTACATTCCTCATAATGTGGCAAATTCATGTTATGGCGACAAACTTAATCATGTCCTTATAAATTATAACGGGGATGTTTTTGGCTGTACTGCAAGAGATTTCACTGCGGAACATACCATCGGGCATCTTGACCGTTCCGGAGTGATTAAGTACGATTCCAATGTCTTGTATAAACGTAATCATGCAAAATTATCGAAGGCTATCTGTCAGAAGTGCCGGATAGCCCCGCTTTGTGGAGGAGGTTGTAAACAGCGGGCTTATGAATCGCTTGATTACGAAGGATGTACTTTGAATTATTCCGAAGAAGATATTGACAACATGATAATGGATATATTTGAGTATTCTTTCGATGTAAATTCTTCCAAATAATCTTATAAACGACATTAAATCTAATACCAAGCTCATGAGAAAAAACATATCCATATTGATTATGTGTCTTGCATCCGGCGGTCTTTACGCACAAACCACTGATTCCCTACCTGCAGCCAAGCAGCTTGAAGAAGTGGTGGTGCTTGGAGAAAGGGCGTGGATAGAGGGTAGCGTAATAAACATAATACCTACTACATCCGAAAAGAAGCTGTCAAACAGTCCGGCTACGCTCATAAAATCCATGCACCTGCCGTTTGTGAAGGAGAAGGACGGCGCGATAGTGAACTCAGCCGGCGATGCGGTATCCATATTCATAAACGGCAAAAGAGCGGATGCAATAGACGTGATGACATTCTGGCCCAAGGAGGTGAAGCGTGTGCAGTATTTCGAGAATCCCTCCGACCCCAATTATGAAGGAGTGAGGAACGCGGTCAATTTCATTATGCCCGAGTACGTGGTGGGTGGAGTGAGCAAGGTGGATTTGTTCCAGAGGATTCCGAATCGCGGCAACTATCGAATCGCGTCGAAGTTGGCATATAAGAAGATGACATACGGCTTCATGTTTTCAGACAGATACGAAAGGGACCACCGTTCCGGCATGAAGGGACTGACACAATACAAGGACATCTTCTATGACGGAAAGAAATATGACCTCATAGAGAATACAGCGGAAAGCCATGCCTACAACAGGAGTGACGAAATCAGCTGCGCGTTCAATGCGAGATATCTGTCGGACAATGCCCGGATTACCCATACCTTGTCCTTCGGAAAGGACCGTAATCCCGGAAGCGGCTCACATAGCCGGGACTTCTGGTCCGAGAACCTGTTCGGTTCCTCCACGTCCTCCTTCTATTCGGAGTCGGACAATATCTCTCCGCAGGTTTCGGGCGACTACAATTTCAGGTTGTCCGACAAGTGGAATCTGATTGGGTCATGGCGATACGCATACGCGAAGAACGAGAACTCGTCTGTCAGTCAGACGGGAACGACCGAGGAGATATACAACAGCAACCGGGAAGAAGTGAATTCATTGAGATTTTCGGTTTCGCCGGCTTTTTCCCCCTCGAAATCCTGGACGTTCCAATTAAGAAATGTATGCGATTTAGACTGGTATTCCACGCTTTACGGAGGGTCCGCCAATACGAAACAGACACAATCCCGTCAGCAGATAACCTCCTCCCTTTCCGTTGACTGGGACCTGTCACGCGCCTTAAGTCTGTCCGCCTATCCGGGAGTCTCGGTGTCATTGTGGCAAATCGGCAATGTAAGGCGTCACGCCGTCAATCCGACCGGTGACATATCGGTTCTATGGCGTGTGAGCCGAAAGCTTAGTTTCTCCGGGTCATTGCAATTCTATAAGCAGTCTGCATCCGTAAGCGAATCGAATCCGGTCATGGTAAAGGTATCGGAACTGTTATGGCAGAAGGGTAATCCGTATCTCAAGAATTACAGCGATTGGGACATTTATTTCACCTCTACATATATGCCTAAAAGTTGGCTTATGATGACTTTAGGGGTAGGGTACAATAAAGCATATAATGATATCATCTCAAAATACACCCCTGCGTCACCCGAGGCGGGAGGCCTGATAAAAGAACAGGTGAATACGGGAATTTCCGATATGCTAAGGACGGCCCTGGATATGAACGCCTCATTCCTTGACGGTAGACTTTCAGTGAGTGCCGCTCCCGGATGGAATTACGAATATGCCAGAGGAGAACGCAGGACCGGATTGGGTTACTTCCTCTTTAACGGTAGCGCGGACTATAGAGTCGGTAATTTCAGATTTGAGGTAGAGTATCAGAAAGGGGGTAAAGGTCTGAGAAGCTCCGGAATTGAGAGATACCGGAGGCAGGACAGGTGGTCCGCATCCATGGTCTATGGTACCGGCAACCTGTATCTGAGGTGTCAGGTACAGAACATATTCCACAACAAAAGTAAAGAATGGACCCGCTATGATTCACCTAATTACGTTACGGAATACGACAGCTTTGAAACAGGCAGGTTTTTCAGTATTAACGTGACCTATACATTCGGGTACGGAAAGAAAGTCGATAAAGGCATTGACATAAGCGGACCGGAATCCGTAGAGTCCAGCGTCATGCAGACAAATCGCTGATTTTGTACTTGCCAGTCGAGAGTAGATTTTTTTTAACGACATTAAATCCAGTACCAAGCTCATGAGAAAAACCATATCCATATTTATGATGTGTCTTGCATCCGGCGGTCTTTACGCACAAACCACTGATTCCATACCTGTAGCCAAACAGCTTGAAGAGGTGGTGGTACTTGGAGACAGAGTGTGGATAGATGAGGGTGGTGTAATAAACATAATACCCTCAAAGTCCGAAAAGAAGTTGTCAAACAGTCCGGCGACACTCATAAAATCCTTGCACTTGCCATTTATAAAGGAGAAGGATGGCGCGATTGTGAACGCGGAAGATGATGCCGTACCTATATTCATAAACGGCAAAAGAGCCGATGGTATGGACCTGATGACATTCTGGCCCAAGGAGGTGAAGCGTGTGCAGTATCTTGAGAATCCCTCGGACCCTGATTACGAGGGTGTGAAAGCTGCCGTCAATTTCATAATGCCCGAGTATGTGGTGGGAGGGGTAACCAAAGTTGATTTGTTTCAGCAGATTCCTAATTACGGGGATTATTCGGTCGCTTCAAAATTGGTGTACAAAAAGATGACATACGGCTTCATGTTTTACGACAAATACGAAAGAGAGCACCGTTCCGGCACGAAGGGACTGACACAATACAAGGACATTTTATATGACGGAAAGCAATATGACCTGATAGAGAATACAGCGGAAAGCCATGCCTACAACAGGAACGATAGAATCAGCTGCGCGTTCAACGCGAGATATCTGTCGGACAATGCTCGGATTACCCATACCTTGTCCTTCGGAAAGGACCGTAATCCCGGAAGCGGCTCACATAGCCGGGACTTCTGGTCCGAGAACCTGTTTGGCTCCTCCGCGTCATTCTTTTATTCGGAGTCTGACAATATATCTCCGCAGATTTCGGGCGATTACAATTTCAAGTTATCAGACAAATGGAATTTGATAGGATCGTGGTATTACGCCTACGCAAAGAATAAGAACTCATCCACGAGTCAGACGGGAGAGACAGAGGCGATATACAACAGCAGTCGGGAAGAAGTAAATTCCTTGAGGTTCTCGATTACACCGTCTTTTACTCCATCGGAATCCTGGAGCTTCAAGCTAAGAAATAGATGCAGTCTGGACTGGTATTCGACCCTTTACGAAGGGTCTGCGAATACGAAGCAGACACAAGCGCGCCAAAACATATCCTCTTCGCTTGCAGTCTCCTGGAATCTGTCGCGTTCCGTACGTCTGTCCGCCTACCCTGGAGTCTCGGTGTCATTGTGGCAAATCGGCAATGTCAGGCATCATACCGTCAATCCGATAGGGGATATATCGGCTCTATGGAGAGTGAATCGAAAACTCAGATTTTCCGGGTCATTGAGGTTCGGTGTGTATTCTGCATCCGCAAGCGAATCGAATCCGGTATTGGTAAGGGTATCCGAGCTGTTATGGCATAAGGGTAATCCGTATCTCAAGAATTACAGTTCATCTGACATTTATTTTCATTCCACATATATTCCTAAAGGATGGCTGAGAATGATGTTAGGAATAGGATACGCCAGGACGTATAATCCCATAATATCAGAATATACGCCTGCGTCACCGGAGGCGGGAGGTCTTATAAAGGAATTGGTAAATACGGGAACATTCGACAGGTTAAGGGCTGTTTTGGAAGTTAACGGTTCATTCTTCGAGGATAGACTTTCGGTGAGCCTTTCTCCCGGATGGCGTTACGAATATGCCCGGGGAGAACGCCGTACCGGATTGGGACACTTCCGATTGAGCGGGAGCGCGGACTATACAGTTGGGGATTTCAGATTTGAGGTAGAGTATCAAGGAGCCGGCAAAGGCCTGAGAAGCTCTGGAATCGAGAGATTCAGGTGGCCGGACAGGTGGTCCGCATCCATAGTTTACGGTACCGGCAATCTGTATCTGAGTTGCAAGGTACAGGACATATTCCACAACAAAAGGAAAGAATGGTCCCGTTACGATTCCCCGAATTACCTTACGGAATACGACAGCTTTGAAACAGGAAGGTTTTTCAGTATTAACGTGACCTATACATTCGGATACGGAAAGAAAGTCGATAAAGGCATTGACATAAGCGGACCGGAATCCGTAGAGTCCAGCGTCTTGCAGACAAAATAATCCTTGTCATGTTCAGATGCTTCCGGCAAATAGAACATTCCGATTGCGGGTTGACCTGCATCCGTATGATTGCTAAATCATACGGATGCGATATACCGCTGCGTTATCTTCATGGCATTTCGGACCTTAACAGACTCGGAATGTCCATCAAGGACATGACGTCATGTTGCCGGAAAATAGGAATGGACTCGATGGCGGTGCAGATACGTCCGGAGCATATCGGGAATATGCCTCTGCCGGCAATCCTGTATTGGCAGCAACGGCATTTCGTAGTCCTGTACAAGCATAATCCCTCCAAGAAGAAATATCACATAGCGGACCCCGCGCAGGGAAAGTTGACGTACTCCGAGGCGGATTTCCTGAAATATTGGATACCCGAAGGGAAAGATACCGGCCTGGCCGTCTTGGTGGAACCTAATGAGGAGTTCGGAAGCACCCGTTGCAAGAAAGAGAACAACCTGAGGAATTTTTTCTCCTATCTGTTGCGGTTCTTCAGGATTCATCAGGCGAAATTCATCGTAGCCTTACTGATAACGATATTGATTATGGCCGCGGATTTCGCGGTTCCGTTTTTATTGAAGAGGACTATCGACGAGGGTATAGGGTTGAAGGACGTGAATCTGATTGTACTCCTTTTGCTGGGGCAGCTGGCGGTTTCGGTAGGAGGACTGGTGGCATCCTGCAGTCTGGATTTGATTTTGACCAAGACAGGCCTCGGAATACATCTGGACATGGTAAACACCTTTCTCGAGAGGCTGGCGAGATTTCCGCTTTCCTTTTTCGACAAAAAGGTGAGTTCCGATTTCGTCCAGAAAATCAGCGACCAGTCCAGAATCAAGGACTTTTTACTGTCCTTTCCTAATTCCATGCTTGTGATGCTGCTTACCAGCATAGTGTTTTCCATACTTCTGTTCCATTACAGCGTATTGATTTTCTTCCTGTTCATAGCCATGTCCTTATTGGAGATTCTATGGACCACACTGTTCCTGAATAAAAGGAAAACGCTGGATTATGCGTATTTTACGAATTCCGCTGAAAACAGGAACCATGCCTACGAGCTGACCAACGGAATGGCGGACCTGAAGGTAAACAACGCGGAATCCTCAAGAATAGGAAAATGGAAGGAAACGCAAAAAAACATAAACCGGATATCGATGCAGTCCGCATGGGTCAATATGGCCCAGGGAGGAGGACACACCGTGCTTACGCGGGTCAAGGATTTGTCGGTCATAGGCATAGGGGCCACGATGGTGATATACGGCGACCTGACTATCGGCGCGTTGATGACCCTGGGGTATATCACCGGGCGGCTGTCGGAACCGTTCAAGACTCTGGGCTCTTCCATAAGTTCCCTGCAGAGCGCGTTGCTGTCCTATCAGAGGATAGACGACGTGATACACGATGATACGGAACTGAGAGGAGATGTTAAGTATTCGGAGGCGTCCATCGTGTTCGACGATGTGAGTTTCAAATATGCGGGCGCCGGGTCTCCTTTCGTCATAAAGGACTTCGACCTTGTCGTGGAAAAGGGGAAAGTGACGGCATTGGTGGGCGAAAGCGGATGCGGGAAATCCACTTTGATAAAGCTGATGCTGGGATTCTATATCCCTCAGAAAGGGACCCTGACCCTGAGCGGCCACGATGTGACCGAAGTCGACAATCAGGACTGGCTGAACCACTGCGGGGTAGTGATGCAGGAAGCCCGGATTTTCTCAGGTTCCATATTGGAAAACATCTCCCTGTCCGAAGAGAAGCCGGATAAAGATAAGGCCCTGCATATTTTGGAGACCGTGGGTCTCGGTACGTTCATAGATTCCCTGCCGATGGGGATTCACACTAAAATCGGAGTGGCCGGCATAGAAATGAGCGGCGGCCAGAAACAGAGGCTCATGATAGCCCGCGCATTGTACAAAGACCCGGATTTGCTGTTCCTGGATGAAGCCACCTCTTCCCTGGACGCCAATAATGAGAAATCCATAGTCTCGAATATCAATGCGCTGGGGAAAGGGAAGACTATAGTCATCGCGGCGCATAGACTGAGTACGGTTCAGAACGCGGATAAGATAGTCTTCATACGAGAGGGCCGGATTTCAGAGACAGGAACACATTCCGAGCTGATAGCCCTGAAGGGGGATTATTGGCGACTTGTGAAAAACCAGCTCCAGTTATCCGTGTAGAATCCTCGCGTGTATCCGTCGCGGGGGCGTTTCGGATAAATGTCCCTGCAGGGGCGGCTGATAATAGTGTCTGTCCGAGCGGGCGATAATAATATTTTGGAAAAAGTTTGCACACTTTCGGAAAGTTTACTATTTTTGCAACGGCGCACGGAAGCGCGCTTACCGAAACCGAAGGGGCAAGCACCCCGGCTTTATTAAGGACATTCCGACCGAATTATCTAATATCTAAAATAATGGACAACAAAAGACTTCTTCTGGGCGATGAGGCCCTGGCACTTGGTGCTATAAACGCCGGCCTCTCGGGCGTATACGCCTATCCCGGCACTCCCTCTACCGAAATCACCGAATTCATACAGGGAAATCCCCTGGCCACACAGCGCGGCATCCACTCGCATTGGAGTTCCAACGAGAAGACCGCGATGGAAGAGGCCCTCGGCATGAGCTTCTGTGGCAAACGCGCCATGGTGTGCATGAAGCACGTGGGCCTGAATGTGGCTGCCGACGGCTTTGTGAACTCCGCCATGACAGGTGCCAACGGCGGCCTGGTGGTGGTTTCCGCCGACGACCCCTCCATGCACTCCTCCCAGAATGAGCAGGATTCCCGCTATTACGCGCAGTTCGCTTTCATTCCCACGATGGAACCTTCCTCGCAGCAGGAGGCATACGACATGATGGACTACGCATTCTCCTTCTCCGAGAAGTACAGGATTCCCATGCTTATGCGTATGGTGACCCGTCTGGCGCACTCCCGTGCCGTGGTACAGCCCGGCGAGGTGAAGGAAGAAAACGGACTGACATATCCCGAGAATACACGCCAGTGGGTACTGATGCCCGCCAACTCCAAAGTGCGTTACAGGCAGCTCGTCCAGGACTGGGCCGAGTTCGAGAAGGAGAGCGACAATTCACCCTTCAACCGCTATACGGACGGCAAGGATAAGAGCAAGGGTATCATCGCCAACGGCATAGCTTATAACTATGTGATGGAGTGCTTCCCCGAGGGTTGCCCCTTCCCGGTGCTCAAAATCAGCCAGTATCCGCTTCCCATGGGCCTGATTAAACGTATGGCCGACGAGTGCGAGAGCATCCTCGTAATCGAGGAAGGCCAGCCCTTCATCGAGGAGAGACTGCGCGGCCTGCTCGGCACACCCGTGCCTGTAACCGGCCGTCTTACCGGGCTGCTGCCCCGTACCGGCGAGCTGAATCCCGACCTGGTCCGCGCCGCTCTCGGTCTGAAGGAGCTGGACTGCCAGGCTCCCTCGCAGGTCGTCATGCCTCGTCCGCCGGCATTGTGCCAGGGCTGCAGCCACCGCGATGTGTACACCGCCCTTAACGATACGCTCGCCACATACAAAGACCCGAAAGTGTTCGGCGACATAGGTTGCTACACTCTGGGCTGGCTCACTCCGTTCAACGCCATCGACACTGTGGTGGACATGGGTGCCTCCATCTCTATGGCCAAAGGCGCCGCAGACGCCGGCCAGCATCCCTCGGTGGCCATCATAGGCGACTCCACATTCACACACTCGGGCATGACTCCTCTGCTGGATGCGGTGAACGAGAACTCAAGCATCGTAGTCGTCATTTCCGATAACCTGACCACAGGCATGACAGGCGGTCAGGACAGCCAGGGCACCGGCAAGCTGGAGCAAATCTGCATCGGTCTCGGCGTAGACCCCGCTCATGTGCGCACTATCGACGCTCTGCCCAAGACCCACGCCGAGATGACAGCCCTCTTCCGCGAGGAAATCGAATACCCCGGCACCAGTGTGGTAATCTGCCGCCGCGAGTGCATACAGACGGCGCGTCGCCACGCTTCCGGTCAGAAAGGCCGCACCACCAAAGGCTGATATCCTCAACCCTATGAGCGGGGCTAAACGCGCTCCGCTCAGGGATAATCTTAACCACTTCAAGACTTAAAAGACATGAAAACAGATATAGTATTGGCCGGTGTAGGCGGCCAGGGCATCCTCTCCATTGCCACCATTCTGGGCGCAGCCGCCCTGAAAGACAACCTTCACATCAAGCAGGCCGAGGTTCACGGCATGAGCCAGCGTGGCGGCGACGTGCAGAGCAATCTCCGCATATCCTCCTCACCCATCAGTTCCGACCTTATTCCCATGGGAGGCGCGGACCTCGTGGTTTCCCTCGAACCCATGGAGGCGCTCCGCTACGTACAGTGGCTCAAGCCCCAGGGCTGGATTGTCACCAACACCGTCCCCTTCGTCAACATAGGCAACTATCCGGAGGCCGGGACTCTGGACAAGGAGCTGCACGCATGGCCCAACACGGTGGCTTTCGATATGGACGAGATGGCCAAGAATGTAGCCACAGCCCGTTCCTCGAATATGGTTCTGCTCGGTGCCGCAGCACCTTTCATCGAGCTGGAAACGGAGAAAATAGAAGAAGGCATCCGCAGCGTATTCGCCGTTAAGGGCGAAAAGATAGTGGAGTCCAACATCGCCGCATTCCGCGCCGGTCTGGAGTATACCAAGGCACTGCTTGAATCCCGCAAATAAATTCCATATATAGCCTCGTGAGCCAGAAGAATGGCCCACGGGGCGTTTCTCTCTTTCTAATACCATCAATTCAAAACCAACACACAGAGTTATGTTTCCACTTTCACGCAAAGAGCTTGAATCCGCAATGGGCAAGCTCGGCATCAACGACATAGCCGATGCCACTATCCGCCAGATATCGGCACTGGCCTCTTTCCTCGAAGAACAGGCAGGCGAGAAAATGATTCACCTGGAGATAGGAAATCCCGGTCTGCCCGCCAACGCCCTCGGCGTGGAGACAGAGCGCGAGGTGCTTCGTCGCGGCATAGCCAACCAGTACCCCAATATCGCCGGTGTACCCCGTCTCAAGGAGAACGGTTCCCGTTTCCTGAAGGCTTTCCTGGACATCGACGTTCCCTCGGAATACATCATTCCCACAGTAGGCTCCATGCAGGGCGGTTATGCCCTGATGCTGCTGCTTGCCCACCGCGACGCCAAGCGCGACACGATGCTGTTTATCAATCCCGGATTCCCCGCACAGCGATATCAGGCCAAGATTCTCGGTCTGAAGGAGGCTTCTTTCGACATTTATTCCTACCGAGGCAAGGCTCTTGAGGCGAAGTTGGAGGAGTTCTTCTCCAAAGGCAACATCACGGCCATACTCTACGGAACACCCAACAATCCGGCATGGATTAACCTTACCGAGGAGGAGCTGGAGATTATAGGCCGTCTCTGCACCAAGTACAATGTAATAGCCATCGAGGACCTGGCATACGTAGGTATGGACTTCCGTACCAATTTCGGCGAGCCTTACAAAGAGCCTTTTGTCCCCACGGTGGCCAAGTTCACCGACAATTACGTCCTTATGGTGTCCGCCTCCAAGATTTTCAGCTATGCCGGCCAGCGCATAGCCATGATTTGCTTCTCCCCCAAGGTGGCCGACACCGAATGTAAGTCCATACAGGAATATTTCGGCATGCCCACCTATCTGAAAGCCTTCGTATTCGGAGTTCTGTACGCCCTTTCGTCGGGTACGGCCCACTCCGCGCAGCATGCCATGGCCACGATGCTCGGTGCCGCGGTAGACGGTCGTCTCAACTTTGTGGAGGACTGCCGCGAGTACGAGCGCCTCGGCGGTCGCGCCAAGGAGTGTTTCCTGGACAACGGCTTCCATATCATCTATGCCAAGGACGGAGACCAGGATATCTCGGACGGTTTCTTCTTCACCTCCGGCTACAAGGACATGAGCAGCGCCGAGCTGCAGGCCGAACTGTTGCGTTACGGCATCGCTTCCATCTCCCTGCCCTCCACCGGTTCAGAGCAGAACGGTCTGCGCGTATGCGTATCCATGCTCAAGGGTGACGAGATGTTCGACACCCTCAACGAGCGTCTGGAACAATTCAGCAAAGAGCATTAACCAACCCATTTTAACAGCCTCCAAGACTCTATGGACATCAAATATATGAGCGCCGCCGAGGCGATGAAACTCATCAAGCCCGGCCACCATATCTATATTCAGGGCAGCACATCCATTCCCGAGGTGCTGTGCCAGGCATTGGCAGACCGTGGACATGAACTCAGCGACATCACCATCTACAGCGGCTTCGCTGTGGGAAAAGGCCCCGCTCCTTACTGTAAGCCCGAGTTCCGCGACACTTTCTTTGTAGACTCCTTCTTTGTCAACAATTCCGTGCGCAAGTGGATAAACGAGGGTTATGGCTCTGTGACTCCCAAGTTCCTCGGCGAGGTGCCGGACCTGTTCCGTGACGGCACATGGCCGCTGGACGTGGCGCTGATTAACTGCTCCCTCCCCAACGAGGACGGTTATGTCAGCTTCGGCGTAAGCGCCGACCTGGCCACGGCCGCCGTGGAGTGCGCGCGCATAGTAATCGCGCAGATTAATCCGCAGATGCCTTTCTCTTACGGAGACCCGGTGGTACATGTGTCACGTCTGGACGCGGCTGTGGAGGTAGATGACCCCCTGGTGGAGGTGCCTACCGCCGTGCCTACCGAGAAGGAGATAAAAATCGGCAATTACATCGCCGAGCTCATTCCTGACGGCGCCACTATGCAGATAGGCGTGGGCGGTATTCCCAACGCCGTGTTGAGCGCTTTGAGCAACCACAAGCACCTGGGCCTGCACACCGAGGCCATGACCGACGGCGTGCTGCCGCTGCTGGAAAAAGGTATCATAGACAATTCACAGAAGAGAATAGAGCCCGGTAAGTCTGTGGCTTCCCTGGCCCTCGGTTCCCGCCGTCTGTATGACTATATGGACTACAACAAGGACATCGTCTTCCGTGATGTGAAGTGGACCAACGACCCCTTCATCATTGCCCAGAATCCGAAGGTGATGAGCATCAACTCCTGCCTGGAAGTAGACCTCACCGGTCAGGTTTGCGCCGACTCCATAGGTACCCGCATCTTCTCCGGCGTGGGAGGCCAGCACGACTTCGTGTACGGCTCCAGCCGCTCGGAAGGGGGGATTTCCTTCCTGGCCATGCTTGCCACCACAAATAAGGGCGAGAACAAGATTAAACCGGTGCTGACACCTGGCGCCGGTGTGGTGACCACACGTTTCCAGACACAGTACCTGGTGACTGAATACGGCATTGTGAACCTCAGAGGCAAGAACATAGCGGAGCGCGCCAAGCTGCTTATCAGCGTCGCCGCTCCGGAGTTCCGCGAGGAGCTTGACCGTGCCGCCGCTGAACGCTTCGGCCGCGCATACCTACGCCTTAAGTAAATCCCTCCAAGGACCCTATATCACGAGTCGGGCGGCGCAGCTTAAGTAAGCTGCGCCG
>URIC01000030.1 GCA_900547755.1 uncultured Bacteroidales bacterium | reverse complement strand
TCGTTTAATTAGACGAGGCGACTCTTTATTGCTTTTCCTTTCGCTGAATAGTTACCTATATTTGCAAATGTGAAACAGTCATAAACTCACATCCTCTGAGTCTGTCACTGTGAAAGTCCGCTATTTATGCCTATCTAATATAATGACACAATGTCGACACTTACACTACTTCATTCGCCTGCCCTACAGGAGTCGCACAACCGACTGTAAACAGGTTGAGTTGTGTACGGTAAGGTGAACCGTTATTCTCTTATGAAAAATCACCGTGCAAAGTTCGTCCCTGACAGGACTCGTAACTTGTCAAGTAACTTTGATTTACTGTCTTATCGCCACTCTCTCCCCCCTCTCTCTTTCCTCTCTCCTCACTTTTTGTCCCCCTGAACGAAAGTCCCTTGGAATTCCCTTGAAATTTTAAAAAGTCAGACCGCTTTAAGGATATACCGTGAATTTTTGCTAATTTTGCAGCGAATTTGCGGGCTGTCCCGCAAGTTCGCGAATCATGAGTGGCATTTATGCCGGTACGCACTCGCCCGTATGGCGTTGTGCGTGTCCAGGGAACCGGGTGAGAATCCCGGACAGACCCGCTGCTGTATTTCCTCGCGCCATGGATGTTAAGTCAAAACCTCCCTGTGCGCGACATTGCCGGACCGCGCCCCGCGCGTCACTTCGGTCACTGGCCCCTAAGGGCCGGGAAGGCCGTCCGGCAATGAGGATAAGCCAGAAGACCTGCTTGTATTCGCGGCTCCGTCAGCTAACGAGGAATATCGCTGCGGGCATCACCTTTCGGGATTCGGACCACCCTTTTTCCCGATGGGTGTTCCTGTTGTATACCGCGATTAGGTTTTCCTGCTGTCGGCGCCTCCCGCCGGCAGATTTTTTTAACCCTATATCGTATATATGAACAGAATTGTAACTTTACTCAGCGTAGCGGCACTGGCCATATCGCCCATGTCCGCTTTGGAATCGGGTACAATCGGAGAGTACGCTCTGGACCCCGCCCCCGGCGATGTCTCCGCACTCTCCACTATCAGGATTGACTTCCCCTCCACCGGCGCCTTCGGCATCGACTTCCCCGATGCCGAGAAAATCAAGGCCATCACCCTCACTTCCGGAACGGCTTCATATTACGCCGTCAAATCCGACTACACGGGCTCCTCGCACGTAGTGCTGCACTTCGCTCCACAGGGAAGCGAGGATGAGGTAGAGACGCTGCCCGCCGGCACATACACCCTCGACATCCCGGCCCGGACCTTTTACGAATTTTACAGCACTACCAAATTCAACGACGAGATTACCGCCGTCTACACTGTGACAGGTGGCGGCGGCGAGCCGGAAAAGCCGAATGTGTTCGCCGACCCGGTGATAAGTCCTGCGCCTGACAAGGCCTATGGCTCACTGGAACGTGTCTCGATCACCTTCCCCGAACTTGAGAACGGTCTGGAATGGCCTTTGTCTGACATCAGCAAAATCACACTTCAGAAAGAGGGTGACGAAACGGTCTATATCGCCAACACTCCTACGGTTTCCGGCTCAGGCTACAACACCGTCTCTTTCGGATTCAACAAGGCCGACCACACCATGTCCGAGACTCTGGTATTCAAAGAGGCCGGCACTTACACCGTCACTCTTGAAGCCGGTGCCCTAAGCGAATACCAGCATCCCGAATCCACCTCTCCAGCCATGAGTTTCACCTACTTCGTAGACCCCACACTCGACTTCACTTATCTCATATCTCCTACTCCCGAGGTATGCTACGAAAACCTCGGCGAGCTGCGTGTCAGCGCCGGCACGGAGGGTCAGACAATGAAGATTGCGGACAGCTCCAAGCGTGCCACCCTAAGCTGCGAAGACACCTCCCTGGCTCTCGATGCCTCCGAAGCCGACGGCTCCGTACTGCTTAAAGTCAAGATGGTCGGCTCTCTGCTCCCCGGTGACTGGACGCTCACTATCCCGGCCGGTCTGCTGGTATGTGTTCCTGAAAGCGGCGACTATGAGATGCTCAACCGCGAACCCATCACTGCCGTCTACAAGGTGCGCGAACCCATGACTTTCAACTACACCGTCAGCCCCGCCTCCGGGGCGGTGGTGGAACTGCTCAACACCGTCACCGTCACCTTCGCCGGCGAAGGACTCAAGCAGGTGGGCTTTGCCCCCGAGGCCGGCGGCGTGCTGCTCAGCGGCGATGCCATAGAGGAACCTGTGGAGATGAACGCCACGACTTCAGGCTACAGCGTAGACCTGAAATGCAACGCCGACCTCCCCGACGGCCTCTACGTCGTGAACGTACCGGAAGGCTTCCTGTTCACCACCGACTCCAACGGCCTGCAGACCAAGGTACCTGCTTTCTCACTCACATATACCGTCGCAGCTCCCGAAGTACCTGACTTCGCCGAAGGCATAATCGTACTCAACGAGGGCTGGTTCGGCCACGACACCGGTTCCGTCAACTTCTTCCCCACCGACGGCGTGCCCTACTACAACGCTTTCACAGCCATGAACCCCACATCCTCATTAGGCACCACCACCGAGTCCGGACAAGTATTCGGCAACCGCGTCTTTGTCGTCAGCAAGATGTCTCCCTATCTGGTGGGCCTGAACGCCACCACATTTAAGGAAGTAGGTTCTCTGACTGAAATCAATGCCGAGGCGAATCCGCAGGCCCACTCCTTCTGTGCCGTAAATGACCACAAGGGCTACCTTTCCACCTCCGATGGCCTCTACATAGTGGACCTCGACACCTATACAGTGAGCGGACAGCTCACCGCCGGATGGATGGTTTCTCACAAATTCGGCCAGATGGTACGCTACGGCAACCGCGTATTCGCCGTCAGTCAGCTGGACGGCATAGTGGCCATAGACATCGACACCGATGAGATGGAATGTATTGACCTGCCCACTGCCGCCGCCCTCACTGTAAGCGCCAACGGCTCTCTGTATGCGGCCACCCTGAACGAGGACAGCGAAATAGTGAAGATTGACCCCTATACCTTCGGACTTGAAAACATCGACATCAAAGCCGACAAGGCAAAGATACAGAATCCCTGGAGCACCTGGTGCGAATCAGCCTTCGTCGCTGACCGCGACAAGGAGGCAATCTACCTCGTGCCCGCAGGCTGGAACCCACGCACGGTTGCCAGATATGACCTCGCCACCGGCGAATACACCGCAGACTTCTTCACTCTGCCCGGCACCGCCGACGGCCTGACAGACAACCGCATCCTCTATGGCCAGGGCATCAGCATCGACCCCGCCACCGGCTACATAACGGTCCTCGCCACCGAAGACGGCTACGGCACCCACTACCAGCACAACTGGCTCTACTTCTACGACCCCGCTACCGGCAAGCCCGTGGAAGAGAAGACTGTGGCACTACGCGACTACTATTGGTTCCCAGCCATGGCTCTCTATCCCTCATTCAGCGCTCCTGAAGTACAGATTGAGCCCGTGACCATGCACAAAGGCGAGGCCGACCCCTCCATTAACCTGGCCGCCGCCACCACTCTCGAAGTCGGCAATCCCCACCTGGTGGTCTACGACGCCGGCTCCTCCGACACCGGTGTCTTCACCTTCTCCCTCACGCCCGAAGGACTGCTTACCCTGACCTCCGGCAACGTAGGGAAAGCCACCCTGACGGTCACAGCCTCCTACCAGGGCCGAGAGGCCACTTTCGAGACCGAAGTGACCGTAGACGACCCCGCCGGCTTCCTCAGTCCCGAGGCCGCACCCGCTTCCGACGACATCTACACCACTACCGGCATCCTGGTTAAGCGCAATGCCACCAAAGCCGACATAGACGCCCTCCCCGCAGGCATATACATCGTAGGCGGAAAGAAAGTCGCAGTCCGCTGATTCCCCTGAACCCATAACTCAGTCGGTGCGGAACCGGATATCCGGTTCCGCACCGACTGAAAATATCCAATCACTTATACTGATTATTCTGTGATACATCCTGTATCACAGAAGCATTAAAGACAGTACCCTCTGAAATCTCAGGCATACTGCCTTTCATACATTTAGTCGTT
This sequence comes from uncultured Bacteroidales bacterium, assembly GCA_900547755.1. GTDB lineage: Bacteria > Bacteroidota > Bacteroidia > Bacteroidales > Muribaculaceae > Lepagella. Next base: position 25,291 of record URIC01000030.1, on the reverse strand, counting down.
GCGGGTCTCCCGAACCACAAGGCTATATAACTATACGCCAAACACTTAAACAGGATGCGCTTTCAAGTCCATGGGTAATATAGAATGTTTATACCCATTTGCAAGACACTAAAAAGCATTTTAACAAATCAGCTTGAAGCCCTTTATTTTACACAAATCTGAGTTAGAATATTCTACTAAATACAAATTATTTTTAAAATAATATTGAAAATACTTGGGAATTTTAAAATTAGTTGTTAAATTTGTAACGTAATGACAAACTAAATGCCTATTTAACTATTGCGAGTAAGGAGGTCGTAAAAAACTGAAAAATAGACAAATACGCTGTTGTTTCAAAGAAACTTTCATTGTTTGACTTTTAAATGGTGGACTTATGAAAAAGATTTTTACGATTTTGCTCACCCTGTTTTGTAGCGTCGTGCTGTTCCAAGGAATGGCTTTGAACAGGGTCGTCACTAAGGATGAAGCGTTTTCCTTAGTGAAAAAGGAATTTGCCAATAATACCGACATGGATTATTATCTTGTTCAGGACGGAAATGCTTCTTTTTGGACATTCTTTGTTGATGCCGAGCCTATGAAAGGCTGGGAACATAATTGCTACACCGTTAAAGTTCCAAGAGTCATAGATACCTCCGTTTCAACCGTTCCATTGAGAAAAACAGCACAACGAATGCCCGGTTCAGAAGAGTATATTTCGTTGGAATTGAACAGTGTAAAAAAGATAGGTGCTATGAATGATGTAAGCAAACCGTATGTGCCCGAAACATACCAAAATCTTTCTGCATCAGAACTTGCTGTTTCTCGTAGAACTTATGCCATTATCTTAAGTGGTGGTGCTAATATAAAGATTAATGGCGAGCGCTTCTGGAACGATTGTTCTTTTATTTATCAGACACTCGTGAACAGGTATGGTGTACCTAAGAGTAATATCATTCCAATAATGTCAGACGGAAATAACCCTGAGGCAGACATGAAATTAGTTGGAGGAGATTGTGTATCTCAGAATCTTGACCTTGATGGCGATGGTGAACCTGATATAGAACTTGCTGCTACGAAAGTTAATATTAAATCATCTCTTCAATTTTTATATGATAGAATGGGTAAAGATGACCAACTTTTTTTCTATGTCATAGACCATGGTGGTAAATATAGAAAAGGTTCCTATATATGCCTTTGGGGATATGAGAAATTGTATGATTATGCTTTGGCAGATTTATTGGAACCGTTTTGCCAAAAAGGAATAAACGTCAATGTTGTGCTGGGTCAGTGTCATGCCGGAGGCTTTAACGATGATTTGACAAAAGTCGGATGTGTAGTAGCCTCTGCATGTACCGGTGAGGAATCTTCTAATTCAACCGTCGATATGTATTATGATGAATTTGTTTATCACTGGACATCAGCGGTGAATGGCGCTGATCATTGTGGCAATCCTGTTAACGCAGATACTAATAGCGATGGTTATGTTTCTATGGAGGAGGCCTTTGAATATGCTAAGAATAACGATGTTTATGCTTTTGAGGATTCTCCTGATAGGGAAACCCCGCAATATACGTCAACACCACTTTCAATAGGTGAAGACCTGTCGTTCATTCGCATTCCCGATTCAAAAGACATTTATATTAAGGATAATGACGATGATACGGGAGTTCAACCTAATATCAGTACGGACAAATCATGGATAAGCCCTTCAATATGGGTCAGGAATGTCGATGACGGTGTGGAGGAACATGAGAATCCTTATTATTCATCAGACCATACATCCGCGTTTATATATGTGAAGATTCATAACAGAGGGCGTGAAAACTATACCGGCGGAAAATGGCTGCACCTTTATTGGGGCAAGGCTGCCACGGCATTTACGAATGATGTTTGGAAAGGTAATGAAACGTATAATGGCAGATATGTGACAGGCGGTAGATTTGAGCCGATAAGTATACCGCCTATAAACGCTGGCGATTCCATTGTTATAAAACATACCTGGGCATTGCCCTCCATGATGTCAGACATCTCGGCAAACGAGAAACATCATTTTTGCTTCAAGGCTAAGATAGACAATTCATCCTTGAACAGAGTGGTGGAATCAGACTGTAATTTCAGCAGAGTCTTAAGTAGTAACGATGTGGCGCAGTCTAATTTTTCGGTAATAACGAATAAGGAACTGTCAAAAAAGACAGCAATATATGTAAGGAACAATACATCTTCTACTCAAAAATATTCCCTTGAGTTACGTCCCCGCTCCGGAAACGATGGCGTTTATAGATTGCTTGCCATAGAGATGACTATGAGTGACAAAATCTATAATGCCTGGGTAAAAGGAGGGAAACGTTGCCAATCAGTGGTAGTGGCTTCTGACAATACAGACAAGAGCGTACAATTCACTTCTCCTGACAGCAAACTTGAAGACATCACTCTTAACGCTGGAGAATTTGATGTCGTGTATTTGAAAATCACTTATAAAGACCACTCGCAATTTCCCACCGGTCACTTTACATTCGACCTGATGCAAAAGGACGAAAACGGCAATATAGTTGGAGGAGAAGTAGTTGATGTTTCATTATTAATTATCAAGCCGACTGACCCTCCCGTTATAATAATATCGGACCTTAATGCCGATGGTACTGTAACTCTTTCGGCTCAGGCTCCCTCCTGTTCAGACCTTGCCTGGATTGATGGGAAAAGCAATCTGATAGGCGATACCGAATCTGTGACTGTAAATCCCAGAGTGACCGGCAAGACTTATACACTGCTTGCTGTCAACGAAGAAGGTGAGTTGGCATCGGAGAGCATCGATCTGGACGTTTTACTCTCCATAAAAGGAATCAGCTATATAGAGGCGACTCAGAGCGCGGAAGTCGAATTGGCAGCTCCGGCACCAAGGGGGGCTGAACTGGTGATAGTATCCGCTTTAGACGGTCAGCAGCAACATTTCGAAGCGGTTCCCGTCGGCAATAACAAAGTCGTGATAAATGTAGCCGACTTACCCTCCGGTTTATATGCGATTTCATATATTGTCAATTCACAAGTCGTTGACAGTAAAAAATTCAATAAATAACTTTAAGTTCCTCAGCAGCAATTCAACATCGAGATTGCTGCTGAGGGGATGGTACTTAGTTTATTAATTTAAAAATATTACATAATATGAATAAGAAAGGAATAAAATTGTGGCCTGTAGGAATTGCTTTGGTTGGACTATTTGCTTGCAGTCAGTCGGTTGAGGCTCAGAATATAGTTAAAGTTGCTTTGGACGGAAGTAAAAATATTAAAGCACTTCTTGGAGAAAGCATAAATAATGTAGACTCTTTGGTGGTAAGTGGTAAAATGACCGATGAGGATTTTGAAGCTGTAAGGATGGCCTCAATCTACGGTCAGCTGACCGGTCTCAATATAGAGAGTGTAACCTTTGAGGATAACAGGTTGCCGGAAGGTGCTTTTGACGGTGCGGACCCAAAGGTAAACATGACAACTGCCAAGTTCCGGTATATTACACTCCCTGATAATTTGGTGTCATTAGGCGCTTTCGCGTTTCAATTTTGTCCTGAATTGAAAAATGTGAATATACCCGTGACACTGAAAGAATTAGGAGGTTACACGTTTTTCGAATGTCACGAGATTTTCAAAGGACAATGCTTGGAGATTCCGACTGATGTTACAGTTATCCCTTCTTTATGCTTTTGTTATTGCGAAGGAATTGGCGATGTCAAGTTCCCTGACGGGCTCAAACGTATAGAGAACGGTGCTTTCGTCAATTGTAATTTTAACAACATGATATTACCGGAAAATTTAGAATATATTGGTCCTGATGCTTTTTTGTACGTGGACTACGAACAAGAAGCTGCAAGCGAAAGAAATAATGCCATAAAAGGGGACATTTATTGTAAAGCAGTTAATCCTCCGGTATGCGATGACGATAACAGGGGTAAGTGGCCCTTTGTGGCTGATGCGGAGAAGACGGTTTATGTGCCCGTAGGTTCGGCGGAGGCTTACCGCAATGCTCCCGGATGGAGACTGTTTACAAAATTTGTTGAATTAGAGGAGTTTCCTACCACTGGCTTAACTGAGTTGGCTATGCCGAATGTCGATGCCGCTGTCTATGACCTGCAAGGGAACAGGGTGACAGCCCCCGTGAAAGGACAAATCTACATCTCTGAGGGCAAGAAGTTCATAGCCCGCTGACCGCTTACGAATAAGCGGTTACGGGTCTCCGTTCAATGTTTGCGGGTCAGAGAGACCCGCAAACACTGTTTTGCTTTAAAAAGTCAATGTCTTTGAGGCTATTGAAGTTAGCCTCAAAGACATTTGCATAAGGCTATAGGAGGATTAGCGGCAATGACCTTTTCCACAGCAGCCTTCACCTTCTTTGTGGTCATGGTCGCAGTGGCCTTTTTCGTGGTTTCCGCAGCAGCCCTCGCCCTCCTTGTGGTCGTGGTCGCAGTGGCAGTCGCCGTTGTCGTGGCCTCCGCAGTGGCCGCAGTGACAGTGGTGCGGCGGATTGAGTTCGTCGGGAGTAGCGTCCCGGACGGTATCTATCTCGCCTTCATAACGGACGGTGAGGCCGGCAAAGGGGTGGTTGAAATCCATCTTCACACCCTTGTCGTCAACCTCAAGCACACGGCCTTTGACCATGAAGCCTTCCTGAGTCATCATAGGGAGTTCGGCTCCTACCGCCACTTCGGAGGCGAGCTTGCCGTCGCGCATGAAGATATCGCGGTCCAAAGTCACCACATTCTCTTCGTAGCGGGGACCGAAAGCGGCTTCGGGGGGCAGGGTTACGGAAAACCTGTCACACTCGCCAAGGCCTTTCATGGCCTCTATAAGGCCGGGCACCACATCGTCGCTCACGCCATAGACCATGACATCGGGGGCATCGGCCGGGGTTTCGAACAGCAGTTCGCCGTTCTTATCGTTGTAAACTCTGTAGGCGTAGGCCACGAATTTTTCGGGTCCTACAGTCTGCTTTGTATTCATATTCGGTTATTTGTTTTTAGTCAAGTATTATTTCTTTGCCCGAGGTGACTTGTTCGTCAGAATTTTCGGGGTATTTGATATTGTATTGTTCTATAAGCGGCTGTACGTTGAAATAGAATCCGGCAGGAGTCTTCGAGGAGGGGATACGGTCGGGGTCAGAGGGATGTACCTTCAGATAGTCGAATCCGGGTTCCACAAAGTTGTAGTCATCCACATCGTATCCAAGCACTTCGAGCAGGAAATACTCATGGTCCGGACTTATGACCACAAAGGGGTCCTCGACACTCTTGCCGGTGCCGGAGGATATGATGGCGCCCAAAAGGTTCTCCAGGCGGTAGTCCCACATACGGGCGCTCATCTTCTTGCCCATATCCTGGAGCAAGCGGGAGAGCATATACATGCTCTGGATGTCAAAGGGATTGTCGTCCAAGGCAAGTTTGGCATTGTTCACTATCTCCTGCTGTTCGCGCAAAGAGCGTCTCTCAGCCTCCTTATAGAGTCTGTTCAGCTCATACACACCGAGATTCTTTCCCTGGTGGGCTTTGAATGTGGAGTCGCGGCGCTGCATGGCGGCACGGTTCAGGTTCAGGAGCGAGTCCGTGCGGTCCGTATAATCGCTCTTGCGGTAAGGATTGTAATCCTCCTGGAACATCGAGCCGAAATAGTAATAGCGGAATTGCTCGGGAGTCATCACCGTGTCGTTGGCCTCATACAGGGCTTTGAGCTTGGGATAATAGAACGAAGAGGCGGGATTCTGCGTAGCACGCTTTATCTGCTCCAGGTCCGGTTTCTCCACCTTGAGTTTTTTCTGGGCGGAAGCCTGCGGTACGGCCACGCACAACATTAGCAGCAGCGGGAATATTGCAGTCAATATCTTTTTCATCTTTTTAGTCTTGGGGTTCAATTGATTCAGAGAGGCAGAGTGTATGTGACAAAGAGGTACAGTATGGCCACCACACCCAACATCATCGCCGAAACGGCCACGGGGAAACCTTTGGCCAGCAAATAAGAGAAAAATCTGGAGCGTGACATACTCAGCTCCATTCCCTTGGGAGTGCGGGTGAAAAGCAGATATCCCAGGAAAACACCTGCCAGCACGCCCAGACACATCATTGAGTAGACAAAGCCGAGACTATGACTCAGCGAGTATGCCATCATGCCGACTATCATTCCGGCCAGCGCGCCCAGACTCATATAGCCCATGCCGCGTGTCTGCGACATTACGGCCACCGGTTGCAAGGCGCTCACGCCGGTCACCACAAGGGTGAGGCAAAGCCATGTCACAAGCATATTCACGTTCATGGGCAGCTGACCGGACAGATACACCGAGCCGAAGGCCAGGAAAGCAGCCACGGGCCCGAGCATCTCGCGCCGAAACAGGAGCAGGACACTCACGCCGAACAACAGTACAGCCAATATGACAAAGAGCATACTCATAATTAACAGGGTTTTATATTTTAACGCCCGGAGCGCACGAATTATTTTTTAAACAAGGTTAAAAATGGGCACAGCCGTAAGCCGTCAGGCGTGATGCTTGCGTTCCGGATACGCCACACGGGTGTGGTATATCGTGGAGAGACGTCGCTTGAATGTGTCCTTGATTTTGTCTATATCGGCAAAGGAGACAGGACTTTCGCGGAAGCGCCCCTCGGCTACCTGACCGTCTATAATCCTGTCTACCAGTTCGGAGATGCTTTCCGGAGTATACTCTTTCAGAGAGCGGGAAGCGGCCTCCACGGCATCGGCCATCATCAGCAATGCCGTCTCCTTGCTCTGGGGGTCAGGACCGGGATATCGGAAAGGCGCAGGGTCTGCCTCCCCTGTCGGAGAATTATTGCAGGCCATGTTGTAGAAATACTTGGTAAGGCCGCGTCCGTGATGCTCGCGGATGAAGTCTACAATCATCTTGGGGAGTTTGGATTTGCGGGCCAGTGCCTCACCCTCCATGACGTGGCTGATTATCTTGCGGGCCGAGGTTTCGGGGTCAAGTCCGTTGTGGGGATTCACTCCGTGCTGGTTCTCGGTAAAGAACACGGGAGTAATCATCTTGCCGATGTCATGGTAGAGCGCGCCGGTACGCACCAGCTGGGTGTTCGCTCCTATGGCACGTGCGGCGTCGGAGGCCAGGGTGCTGACCTGGATGGAGTGCTGGAATGTGCCTGGAGCCTCTTCGGCCAGACGGCGCAACAGCGGATTGTTGATGTCGCTCAGTTCAACCAGGGTGACGGTGCTGGTGAAGCCGAATATTTTCTCCGCCAGGAATATAAGCACGTATGTGATGGAGAAAAGTACCGCGTTGACACCGTATGCCATGAACATACGCCAGTCTAAGTCGTGGAGTTCGCCGCCGGACATGACAATGAGCAGGACTCCCGTCACCGAATAGGAGACAAATACTATAAAGGATGTGCGCAACAGCTGGCTGCGGCGGGTGAGCTGATTCAGGCTCACCAAGGCCATGAAGCCGGTAATCACCTCGCTGATAATGAACTGGAACTGGTACGTGGCCACAAGCACACACAGCATACACATCACCAGCAGAGTCATGAAAGCGGTGCGGGAGTCGATGAATATCAGCACCATAACAGGCACTATGCAGAAGGGGGTGAGGTAGAGTCCCAAGGAGAAATTCTCAAACATAAGGGCGGCCATCACAGTGAATATAGTGATGAGCGAGACTATGAAGCATAACTGGGAAACAGAGGAGAACACCTTCGGACGATACACGCCCAGATACAGATAAAGCATCCCGAAGACAATAAGGACGTAGAGGAGCTGGGCGAGGAAGACGGTTATGTCCCGGGTGTGGTCCTTCTCGTTGCTCTTGGAGAGCATTTCCTCGTATGTCTGGAGGTTCCGGTAAATCTGCGGGGTGATGATTTCGCCTCGGTCCACAATTCTCTGGCCCTGTCTGATTTTGCCCTGTCCGGCATTGACGGACTGCAGCTCCAGGGCCATGAACTTGTCATTGTTTTCTTTGTCGATATCTACATTGGGGGTTATAATCTGATTCAGCACCGCCACGTCCAGGCTGTCAAGCGGAGACAAGAAAGTAGCGTTGGGGTCATAGTTGTCCACCACCCACTTGGCTGCTTCGCTGGGCGAGCGCATATTGGAGCCGTCGATGGAAACCGCTGTGTTGCCGTCGGGCGAGGAGACGCTGCGCAGGGAGTGGGAAGCGGACTGCATGAGCCGCTTCTTAAGGGTTTCCGGGACAACGCCCACTTCGTATACGCGGCTCAGGAGCATGGCCAGCTTGTTCACCTTAAACATCTGCACATTGTGGGTAATGAGCATCTTGCGCAGGTCCGCCATGTCGGGATGGCTCATATTGACATAGGGAGCGAAATTGCGGGTTATGGAGTCTGTCTGATGGCGGTTGGTAGTGGAGTCCAGATAGATTGGTATGTCGAAGGGAGCTGTAAGCAAGGCATAGCGCCAGGGCTGCCCCTCCTCGTAGATGTAGGCTGAACGGTCCGAGCGAGGCAGAGTAAGGACAATGGCGGCCACAGCCAACAGGACAATCAGGATTTTAAGGAATGTTTGCTTCTTCATAAGTTATGCGGAGAGTCAGGAAATACGTTTGGCGAACTTCACCCCTTTAATGGCTGTGAGGCGTGCGCACAGTTCCTCTATGGCATGCGCGTCCGGGGTGTTCAGGCATAGGGTGCAGTGGAATATTCCCTCGGCGGTGTCAATGTTCATGGCCTTTAGAGATACGCGGGAATAGGTACACACCTCATGCACCACATCTTCCAGGATGCCTGAACGGTCTATGCCGTCCACCTTGACGGAGGCGGAGAATCTGGAACTGGTGCCGTGCCAGCGGGTATCCACCAGACGGGAGCCGTACTGGCTCTTCAGCCTCTGGGCACGCGGACAGTCCACCTTATGCAGCACCACCGTCTCATCGTCGTCCACAAATCCGAGCACATCATCGCCGGGAAGCGGCGAGCAACAGGCCTCGATGCGGAAGTTGGGGGGAGTGGCCTCGGGGTGCAGCATATAGATTTTGCGGCGGTCTATGGGCTCAGGCTTGGGAGCGTTCTCCTTTTCAGCCGAAGAGCGGCGGGAGGAGAAGGGATTTCGAAGCAGCCGGGAGAGCAGTGAGAAGCGTCCCTTTCCGGTTCCCTTTATGGCCTGTGCCGGGTCATCTATTTCGTCGGACGCGAGCATCGTGTAAAACTCCTCCTCGCTCTGCAGGTTGTAGTAAGCCAGCACACGGCTCATCAGTCCCTCTGAGGGACTCTGGCCGTTGTCCTTGAGTATGGCTGCGAATATCTCCTTGCCGTGGGCGGTCATGGCGGCGGTATCCTTGCGCAGCTCGCTGCGCAGGTTGTGACGTGCCTTGGCCGTATGGCAATACTCCAGCCATTCGGGTCTGGGAGACTGGGAGTCGGAGGTGACTATTTCCACCTGGTCTCCACTCTGCAGTTCATGGGACAGCGGCACCAGACGGTGAGATATTTTGCCCGCTATGCAGTGCAGGCCCAACTGCGTATGAATCGCGAAAGCCATATCCAGCACAGTGGAACCCTTGGGAAGGGTGACGAGGTCCCCCTCGGGGGTAAAGACGTAAATCTCCGAGGAGAATAGGTTCAGTTTTATGGTATCGAGGAAGTCAATGGCATCCGGCTCGGGATTCGCCAGTATGTCCTTGATAGTGTTCATCCACACGGCCAGTTCGGAGTCTTCCTCGTAGTCCACGTTCTTGTACTTCCAATGGGCGGCATATCCGAGTTCGGCAATGCGGTCCATCTTGGCGGAACGAATCTGCACCTCTATCCACTTTCCGTCCGGACCCATCACGGTGAGGTGCAGGGCGCGGTAACCGTTGGCCTTCGGGGTCGTAATCCAGTCGCGCAGGCGGTCGGGATGCACCCGGTGTCCTTCGGTAAAAAAGGTGTAAATCTGCCAGCAGCGTATAGCCTCGCGCGCGTCATCCTCGTTCTCGAAGACCACACGCACGGCGTATATGTCATATATATCCTCGAAACCGACTTTCTTGGCCTCCATTTTGCGATATATGCTGTAGGCGCTCTTGACCCTGGCCTTGATGGTATACTTGAAGCCGGCGGCATCCAGCTTGGCACGCACAGGGGCCACGAACTGGTCCACGATAAGCTCGCGCTGCTCCGCGCTGTCGGAAACGAGACTCATTATCTCCGCGTATTTTTCAGGGTGTTCAAAACGGAAAGCGAGGTCCTCGAACTCCTCCTTCATCTTGAACAGGCCGAGGCGGTGGGCCAATGGGGCGTAGACGTAAAGGGTCTCGCCGGCAATCTTGAGCTGCTTCTCGTGGCGCATGGCTCCGAGGGTACGCATATTGTGCAGACGGTCGGCCATCTTGATAAGCACTACCCGGACATCCGTACTCATCGAGAGAAGGAGCTTACGGAAGTTCTCGGCCTGCATGGAGGCATTGGTGCCGAAGATGCCGCCGGAAATCTTGGTCAGCCCCTCCACGATAGAGGCAATCTTGGGCCCGAAAGCATTCTTTATGTCCTCGCGGGTATAGTCGGTGTCCTCCACCACGTCATGCAGAAGGGCGGCGCAGATAGAGGTGGAACCGAGACCCAGTTCGCCGATTACTATGCGGGCCACGGCAATGGGGTGCATTATATATGGTTCGCCGCTGCGGCGACGCACCCCCCGGTGCGCCTCTTTGGCAAAATGGAAGGCGCGGTCTATCAGCTCCACCTTCTTACGATGATGGCTGTGCAGATACAGGTCAAGCACTTCGGCATATGCCTGTTCTATCATCTTGTCTTCTTCTTCAGGGGAGCGGGCGGTCATATTGTCAGATGAGTGATGAAATTATCGTTACGGGGAACCATAGCGTGGCGGAAAGGAGACCCAGCACGAAGGCCGCTATAATCCAGCCTTCGGCGCGGACGGAGGCGCGGCGCGCCCCTTCGATGTCGCCCGCGTTAAGACGACTGCTCACAGTCGCGGAATAAAACACCGCCACAATGCCGAGCATCGTGCAACACAGGATGGTGACGAGGATAGACGCCCACATATAACTTTTCGGCAAGTCCTTGGCCAAAGGGACGGAGGGCTGCGGTACCTGCGGGAGCGGTCTGCCTGCGCCCGGCACGGCGGGAGGCACCTGAGGCGGGGCCTGATGCCGGCGGGCCTGTTCCTCCACTTCGGATTTGCGGCGGGCGGCCTCCTGCTCGTCGTATTTCAAGTGCAGTTTCTCTGCCCATGCGTTGTAGACATTCTGCGGCTTCTGCGGCTCTCCGTCCGAGGCGACCTCTGTGTTCTGCCTGTCCTGTTCGGCGAGGGCCGCCACGATGGCACGCGGATAGAGCGAATATTCCACAGGGTGTATTTTAGCCTCCAGGGTCTCGGGAGTATCCTCCGGTGTGATGTCCACGCTCTGCTGCATCACTATACGGCCCTGGTCAATGCCGTCGGTGACGTAGTGGACGGTGACGCCGCTCTTCTTTTCGCCGGCGGCTATCACCGCCTCGTGCACATGGTGTCCGTACATCCCCTTGCCTCCGTAGGCCGGAAGCAAGGAGGGGTGTATATTGACGATTCGGTCCCGGTAGGCAGCCACTATCTCGGGACGCACGGTGCGCATGAATCCGGCCAGCGCCACAAGGTCTATGTCGTAGGGTCCGAGTATGTCCAGAATCTGCTGCGGGTCATTGTCCCAGACGGAGGAGGGCACATACCGGCAGGGCACCCCGAGCTTTTCCATACGCTGGAAGACTCCGGCGTTCTTACGGTTGCAGAGAACCACGGCCACCCGGATTTTGTTGCCCTGGTGGAAAAGGCGCGCTATGTTCTCGGCATTCGTGCCGCTGCCGGAGGCGAAAATCGCTAAATTTTTCATATCTGCGTTCAGGCAATAGTTTCTACAAAGTTACAACAATTTTCCGAGACACGAGGCGTTTTTACTGAAAAACACGTACACACGCGCGCTGAACGGATGAGTTTCAGATTTTTTTTGTAACTTTGCCTCTTGTAGCGCCCATTTGGTCGTCTCTTATCGCTATGATTTTTACACGTAAATACAACCTGGTCAACAATATCACCGGATGGGGCATCTTCGTAATCGCCCTCATCACATATTGGCTGACCCTTGAGCCTACCGCCTCCTACTGGGATTGCGGCGAGTTTATAATCCAGGCCGACAAGCTTGAAATAGGCCACCCGCCTGGCAACCCGATATTCATGCTCACAGCCCGGTTCTTCTCCAATTTCGCTTTCGGAGACAGCTCCCTCGTGGCCGTGATGGTTAATGCCATGAGCGGACTTCTGTCGGCTCTGACAATCCTGTTGCTGTTCTGGACGGTGACACACCTGGTGCGCCGTCTTACAGTACACGACAATGCCGCCGAACTCTCCATACCCCAGTACATCACGATAATGGGCAGCGGTGTGTGCGGCGCCCTGGCATACGCCTGGAGCGACACTTTCTGGTTCTCCGCCGTGGAGGGCGAGGTCTACGCTTTCTCCAGCTTCTGCACCGCCCTGGTATTCTGGCTGATACTCAAATGGGAGAACAGGGCGGACCTTCCTCACTCCGACCGTTACCTGATACTGATAGCCTACATCATAGGCATTTCCATCGCCGTCCACCTCCTCAATCTGCTGTGTATCCCGGCCATAGTGCTGGTATACGCTTACCGCAAGATAGACGACATGAATGTCAAAAAGAGCCTGCTGGCACTGCTTATAGGCTTCGCCATAATCGTGCTGGTACTATACGGCCTCGTGCCGGGCTTCATAGAGGTGGCCGGATGGTTCGAGGTATTCGCGGTCAACACCCTTGGCCTCCCCTTCAACTCGGGTCTGATAGCATACACCGTCATCACCGTCGGCGCACTGGCATGGGCCTTGCGGGAGCTGTACGTCCAACGGTCAGCCAGGCGAATCCGCATTTCCTTCCTGCTGGCCGTGCTGATGAGCGGCATGCTCTTCATAGGCTCCGGCGTATGGCTGGGCATAATCCTGCTGGCAGCGCTGGCCACAGTGCTGTTCTACACCTTCCGCAAACGGCTGCCTGTGCGCTGGCTCAACATAGCCATGTGGAGTATAGCCGTAATCTTCGTGGGCTACAGCTCTTACGCCCTAATCCTGATACGCTCCAACGCCATGACCCCCATGAACCAGAACACACCGGACAATGTGTTCGCCCTCTCCTCTTATCTGAACCGCGAACAGTACGGCGAGGTGCCCCTGCTGTATGGCTACACGTTCCAGAGCCAGCCGCAGATGGAGACCACTACCTACACCAGCGAGCATGGCACCACCGAACAGCAGAAGAATCCGATTATAAATACCGGCAAGGCATTGCGTTCCAAGGGTGTGGCCAAGGCCCGTCCCGAGGTGACGAGCCATATTTCCGCATCCGAGCGTCAGGACCTTGAGACCCTCGACTCCAGAGGCACGGATTTCTACGCCCTATATGACTATGAGGCCAAGCCGGTAATGAATCCGGAGCTGAATATCCTGCTGCCACGCATACACAGCTCCATACCCTCGCACCAGGCTGCCTACAGCCTCTGGGTGCCCGGTCTGGAGGAGGAAGCCGAGCGGGTTGAAATATCCTCCATCGACGCCGTCACAGGCGAGGAGACACCCTTGCTGGAGACCGACTACGCCCTCAACAGCGCCGGCACCGATTACGACCTGAACGCAGTGGGTGTGCCCTACCACAACCGCGTCACCGCTCTGAAGCCCACGTTCAAGCAGAACCTCGCTTTCTTCTTCAATTACCAGCTCAACCATATGTACTGGCGCTACTTCCTGTGGAACTTCGCAGGGCGTCAGAACGACATCAACAACCAGTACGGGGAGCTGGACGCCGGCAACTGGATTTCCGGCATCCCATTCATCGACGACTCGCGCCTGGGAGACCAGAGCCTGCTGCCGGACGAATACGGCAAGGACAACAAGGGCCACAACGTGTTCTATATGCTGCCGCTGCTGCTGGGCATCTTCGGTCTGCTCTGGCAGGCCTTCCGGGGCAAGCGCGGTATCGAACAGTTCTGGGTAGTGTTCTTCCTGTTCTTCATGACCGGTATAGCCATCGTGCTGTACCTGAACCAGACACCGCTTCAGCCACGTGAACGAGACTATGCCTTTGCCGGCTCATTCTACGCATACGCTATCTGGATAGGCATGGGTGTGGCCGCCATACGTCAGTTCTTACTGACCATGGCCCGTAGGCGTGCCGCCGGCGCGGCCACCGAGGATGCCGCTGCCGGCAATGTCGAGGGTGCTGTTCCGGAGGAACACGCCGTTTCCGCAAAGGCCAGGCTGGCATTTGCCGTCGTGGCCGCCGCCATAGGCCTGGCGGTGCCTTTGCAGATGGTGTCCCAGACTTGGGACGACCATGACCGCTCAGGCCGCTACGCCGCCCGCGACTATGCCATAAACTACCTCAACTCGCTTGAGCCCGACGCAATAATCTTCTGTAACGGCGACAACGACACATTCCCCCTCTGGTATGCCCAGGAGGTGGAAGGAGTACGTCCGGACGTCAAGATTATCAACCTCTCATACCTGGCCAGCGAGTGGTACGCCAACCAGCAGCGTCTGCAGACCTACAAGGCCGCGCCAGTGAAGTTCACCGCCATGCCACGGGACTACGCTTACGGACGACGCGATGTGGTATACGCCTTGGGCGACACCTACGACGATGACGGCAAGCTAATCCCCGGCACCGACTTCAACACCCCCACTCCGCTCGTCACCGCCCTCAAGGAAATCTACTCCACCGACGCCGTGAATACCACATACAACGAGCCGATGGTAAAGCATGCCAACACCTTTATCCCGGTAGACTCGGCCACAGTGGTCGGAAGGGGCCTCGTGCCCGAGGGAACGGAGCCGTTGCCCCAGCTTCCCGTGCAGCTGAACTCCATGAGCCTGGGCCAGACACTGATGCTGGACATCATAGCCACAAACGCCGCCAACGGCTGGGAGCGTCCCATCTATTGGGCCTGCACCGTGGGCAACGAGAATTATTCCCAGTTCTCCCCGTATGTCCGCTTCACCGGCATGGCTTACCAGCTTGTGCCTTACGAGGCCAACGGCGAGACCGAGACAAATATAACCTACGGCATCGTGAACAAGTACCTGTGGGGAGGTGCCGACAACTATGAGAATCCGCCCTATTTCGACGAGACGGCGGGCCGTATGCTCTCCGCCACCCGTATGTCGGTACTTGACCTGGTCAAGCAGCTGACCTTAGAGGGCACCCTGCTCATGGCCGACGGCAAGCTCACTCCGCAGGCATCCCGCAAGTTCGACACCGCCAGGAAGGTGCTGACCCTCTTCGAGCGTCGCCTGTCAGGACCTGTGAAGCCCCTGGGCTTCTCCGATGTCTACACATTAGGCACCACCTATTGCACCCTGGGCGAATACCTGAAGGACAAAGCTCTGATAGAGAAAGGACTCAAGGTATTCTCAGACGCCATGACCCGCTATGCCCAGAATGTGAGATACGCCAATATGCTGGCTGAAGATTTCGGCATCTCCAAATCCACCAATCCCCAGACCGGCAAGGTGTCTCTGGCCCTCAGGGCACAGACCACCACCGAGAACTCCCTGATGCTGTTCACCTACTACGAACTCGTCAAGCTGTACAACATATATAGCTACGCGCTGGACAACGGCATGGATACCGCTGCGTGTCCCTCCGACATAGCCGACGGCATCAAGCTGACGGCACGCACGGAAGCGGCGCTCAAGAAAGCCGGCATCTCCGGCGCCCTTGCCGCCCGCCTGCGTGAGTACAACGCCCAGGACGGCTCCGCAAGCCTCGCCGGCGAAGATGCCGCCCAAGGCGCATACGACCTGCAGAGCTACGCCGACGAACTGGCCCGCATGGCCGAAATAGTGAACAATATGCAGTCGCTCTCTCCCGCAGAGTATGCCGCTGCCTCCGAGGAAGAGAGAATGATAGACTCCATCTTCGTGATGGCGCTTCTCAACTTCCAGCAGCTGGGAGGCACAGACGAGATGCTAAGCCAATACGAGGTGTTCGAGTCCATTGACCTTGACCGCAGCAAGTCCATGTACGACAAGTATATGGCCGAGCATCCCGAAAGCATGGGAGACGGAATGTAAAGAGACCGATGCTGATAGAACGTCCTCCACGGCTGTTCCGCTGCCTGGTGCCGGGTGGCATTTTCCGGATGCCACCCGGCCCGGAGGGACGGGACATATATCTGACTTTCGACGACGGACCGGTGCCGCAGGCCACTCCCTGGGTACTCGATACCCTGGACCGTTTCGACATCAAGGCCACGTTCTTTATGGTCGGCGACAATGCCCGCCGCTACCCCGGCCTGGTGGACGAGGTGCGCCGCCGGGGACACCGCCTGGGCAACCATACGATGCACCACCTGCAGGGAGAGAAGGTGACCTCCCGCACTTACCTGCGCGATGTGGCCGAGGCACAGACCTACATCGGCACAGCGCCCGGGCAGGAAATACCCCTGTTCCGTCCGCCCCACGGATGGCTGAGACCGAGACAGGCACGGGCACTGCGCCGGCATTACCGCCTGGTGATGTATGACCTGGTGAGCCGCGACTATTCCCGGCGGCTCGCCGCCCCGCAGGTCGTGGACATAGTGAAACGCTACGCACGCCCCGGCGCGATTGTGGTGTTCCACGACTCGGTGAAGAGTATGCCCCGCACCCGCGAGGCGCTCCCCGCAGTCCTGGAATGGCTTTTGCAGGAAGGGTATATTTTCAAAACTATCTGAAGGTGTGTCCCCACACACCCTGAACACAGACAACTGAACTATGAGCCAGGACAAAAAAAGAGTATTGGTAGTTGGCGCCGGCGGATTCACCGGCGGATTCATCGTGGCCGAAGGTCTGCGCCGGGGCTTCGAGGTATGGGCCGGAGTGCGCGAAACCACTTCCAGGCGTTTCCTGTCCGACCCGGCAATCCGTTTTCTCACCCTGGACTTCGACGAGCCGGATTCACTGGTCCCCGCACTGCGTCAGGCTCTGCCTGACGGGGAAAAATGGGACTATATAGTCTACAACCTCGGCGCTACAAAGGCCCTGAACTTCATGGACTTCTCCCGCATAAACCACGACTACCTCGTCGCCTTTACCGAGGCGCTGAAACAGTCCGGCATGGTGCCAGGGAAGCTGCTTTACATGAGTTCCCTTTCCGTTATGGGCCCGGGCGACGAGAAAGGCTACACACCCTTCGGCGCCGACTCGCTGCCGCGCCCGAATACGCGCTACGGCACCTCCAAACTGAAGGCGGAGACCGCGCTTGAACTGAGCGGTGTGCCATACATCATTTTCCGCTGCACCGGCATCTACGGCCCTCATGAACGCGACTACTTCCTGATGTTCAAAAGCATAGCCGCCGGCTTCGACTTCTCGGTAGGATACCGCCGCCAGATGCTGACATTCATATATGTAGAGGACCTGGCCCGCGCAGTTTACGATGCCCTGGACCATGCCCCCGCCGGCCGCAAATACATTATCTCGGAAGACCGCGCCTACTCCCAGAAGGAGTTCCGCGCCATCTCGGCCCGCAAGCTGAACAAGAAAACGGTAATACCGATTATAGCTCCCCTGTGGGTCCTCAAATGCGTGTGCGCCGTCAGCGGCTTCATAGGCCGCTGCCGCAATAAGACCATGACCCTGAACCCGGACAAATACCGGATAATGAA
This sequence comes from uncultured Bacteroidales bacterium, assembly GCA_900547755.1. Lineage (GTDB taxonomy): Bacteria > Bacteroidota > Bacteroidia > Bacteroidales > Muribaculaceae > Lepagella. The sequence continues at coordinate 7,658 of URIC01000030.1, read as the reverse complement.
ACAGCGCAACTGGAAGACCGACATCTCGGCTGCCCGCCGCGACTTCGGATTCAATCCCGGCACCAAGCTGGAACAGGGTGTCGGCAAGACGATAGACTGGTACAAGTCCGCCGGCTGGCTCAAATAGTTTTCTCTCAGAATCCGTAAACACAGCACTCCCGCAAATGGAAATGACCGACTCCCTGCACAGCGCACCGGCCCATACGGCACCTTTATCCTCGCCCGACCTGGCCCATACGCTCCTCCCTCAGACGCAAGGTACGGACGAGGAGGCTATGGGGCAGGAGCAGCTCCGGACAGAGCAGCCCTCCAATCCCAGACAAAGCAGGCCGCTACGGCAGACCGGCGCCATGCACACCGCAAAGCAGGCCGCACTGCCTCTGAAAGGGGACACGGTTCCCGCCGACCCGCTGCAAGACTCTGTGGCGGCAAAAGCCACACGCCTGGGCATGGCGATGGACGCACCCGCCCATACCGCTGTGGCCGAACCGCAGGTCATGCCACGTACAGGAATCGACGATACCGACTCATGGGTGGTGAGCGGTCTGCTGCTGCTCTTCCTGCTTGTGGCCTTCAAGATGCGCCGCAACTTCAGGTACCTGGGCACACTGCTCCACGACACCGTCAACTCGCGTGCGCGCAACAATATGTTCGTGGACACGGCACGCGAGACCACCTTCGCCATTCTGCTGAACCTTCTCTGCGTAGTGGGTGCAGGGATACTGCTGGCCTTCGGCATAGAGCTGTACCGGGGGGGAGAACCGGCACTCGGCGAGTTTCCGCCGGCCCTATGGCCCTGCATGGCCGTCTCAGCCGGATTCTACGCCTTCAACTGGATTGCATATTTACTCATAGGCTCCACCTTCACCACCCGCAGCGGCACACACCTGTGGCTTGCCGGTTTCAAGGCCTGCACATCCCTTCTGGGACTAATCCTCTTCCCAATCGCCCTACTCTGCGTATTCTGTCCCCAATGGGCCGAAGAAGCCCTCCTCGCAGCTCTATCCCTCTACTTTCTGCAGAGGTTGCTCTTTATTTTTAAAGGAATCAGAATTTTTTCGGCTCACCGCACTTATTATATCCTTTTTTTGTACTACCTTTGCAGCGTTGAAATCGTTCCGGTTCTCCTGGTCTGGCAAACAGCCTGCCTGTTCAACTGACATCCGCGCTTTCAACCCTTTTCACCTTTATACTCTCCCCACAGTTTTCTTTCCTCGAAGAACACAATTTCTGCATAACAATTTAAGATTTTCGGAATGAAAATTAAAAAAGTCCTTGTCTCACAACCGAAACCCGACTCAGGCAAGTCTCCTTACTTTGATATAGCTAAGAAATATGACCTTGAGTTGATTTTCCGTCCTTTCATTAAGGTGGAAGGGCTCTCCGCCAAGGAATTCCGCACCCAAAAGGTGAACATCGCCGATTACACCGGCGTGATTTTCACAGCAAAAACGGCCGTGGACAATTACTTCCGACTTGCCGAAGAGACACGCTTCGATGTCCCCGACACAATGAAGTATGTATGCACATCGGAGTCCATTGCAAACTACCTGCAGAAGTATATCGTTTACCGCAAACGCAAGATTTTCTTCGGTCTCACCGGCAAAATAGACGACCAGCAGCTGCTGGCCGCCCTCTCCAAACACAACAAAGAGAAGTACCTGATACCCGTCAGCGACGTTCACAAAGACAACCTCGAAGTGCTGGACCATCACAAAGTGAACTACACCAAGGCCGTGATGTACCGCACTGTAAGCAACGACTTCACACCCGACGAGCCGTTTGACTACGATATGCTCATCTTCTTCAGCCCCGCCGGTATCAAGTCCCTTACCAAGAATTTCCCCGACTTCGACCAGGACAAAGAGGAGGTGGCCATAGGCTGCTTCGGCCTCAACACAGCCAAGGCCGTCAGAGACGCGGGCCTGCGCCTCGATGTGGAAGCCCCCACTTCCAAATACCACTCCATGACAGCGGCACTGACGGCTTTTCTGGAAGAGAACGCCAAGAAATAACCTCTTCATAAGCAAAAACATACGGAGCGCCGGATTCAAATTTGAATCCGGCGCTCCGTAGCTGTAAGGACATTATCGTCTCTGTGTGCGCAGGAAGCTGCGGCGATATAGCACGGCGGCTACAGCCAATGCCACCGAGAAGCTGTAATACACACCCTCCGAGGCCATATCAAGCCCCGAAGCCAGGAACAGCATCACCGTAGCGCCGACAAGGATGTAGGCGCTCACTGATATAGGAATAAGCGGACGCACCCGTGACGTGCCTCGCAAGGCATTGACGTAGGTCATCTGCACGGCATCCGCATACTGGTACAGCACAAGCGGGAAAATAAGAGACACACCTATGCCTATCACCGCCTCATCCTCCGTAAACAGATGCAGAATCGGCTCGCCAAACAGCATGAATGTGAGACTCGAGAGGGTGGCCAGGACCAGGACCATACGCAACGCCGCGACCGAAGTAGCCATAATTCCCGCTTTGTCGCCGGTGCCGGTAAGGTTCGCCACCCTCACTGAAAGGGCCGTGGTAAAGCTCATATAGACCATAAATCCGAGCTGACCCATAATAAGCACCACCTGATAAGCCGCCAGCTGCTCCTTGCCGAACCAACCGCTCACCACCGCGCCGACGCCCCATAAGCTACACTCCACGCCACTCTGAACACTTATGGGCACAGAGGTGCGCCACACCCTGCGGCGCTGCCCCGCCACAGGGACTGGATTATGCAGGCCGGCCCGATAAGGGCGGTAGCGGCGTGTGCCGACCACTATCCACACCATCGCCACAGTACTCAGGATTCTTGCCGCAAGAGTGCTGATTCCGGCTCCGTTGAGTCCCAGCTCCGGAGCGCCTAAGTGTCCGAAAATAAGCATATAGTTGCCACCTACATTCACCAGATTGGCAGCAATAATCACCAGCATGGGGCTCACCGTATCCGTGACGCCCAATGCCATCTGCATACACGGGTAAAAGAGCGAGGCTGCGGCCACGGAGAGCAGAACTATCAGATAATAATCCTTTATCAATGGCAAGAGTTCGGGAGGCTGCCCCATATAAGGAAGGGCGAAATACAAGGCGCTCATGACCAATACCACCATGGCTCCCACTATCAGGTTCTGACGCATGGCCACACGCAGCATACCGCCCGCCTCGTCGAACTTACGGGCACCATACAGCGCGCCTATAAGCGGGGTGACACCTCCGGCGAAGCCCATCTGCATCACCAGCGGAATCATAAACAGGTTATTCACAAACGCGGCCGACGCCAGCTCGCGGGTCCCGTATGCCCCCACCATCATCGTGTCGGCCATGCTCACCACTATATTGCCGAGCTGCGTGACAAGCACCGGAAGTCCCAACCGGAACAGCACTCCGTAAGCCTGCCGCCGAAGCTCCGGACCACTTACTATATTCTGAGTCATATCTAAGAAAACCGTTAGAAAAGCATATCTCCCGTCAATTGTCCCTCGACTCCTGACCTCGGATTCAGGAGCGCAAAATTACAAAAAAAAGAGGCTGCATGCGAGTTATTCAACAATTTTTAGTAATTTTACCCCAAAATAGACAGGCACTCTGTTCTTATAGGCTTATCGCCACCGCATAACCACCAATCAGACCTCAGCGATGAAAAAATATCTGCTCACACTCATAGCCGTAGCCACACTGCTCCTGGCGCCGCAGGCGCGCGGAGCCGAGCGACTGTGGGATGCCGGAGACCTCTCCTGGGAGGACTTCACCGACACCCCCGCCCTTACAGACACCCCCTCCTACATGGCCACGGACATAACCCTCGTCACCGAACCGCTGCCCGGCACCGACGTATTCACCGTGCGGAGCCGCGCGGTGATGTATCCGGAGCGCTCCTACGCCGCTCCGGATATGCGCACCGAGCAGACGTTACGCTACTTCCAGGCTCGTTTCGACCTGGCCGAGATTATGTCCCGCCGTCTGCGCCGGGAACTGGCCGGCGGCATCTCCGGCATCGAAGCGGACCGACGGCTTGGATATTACCGGAACCTGCTGGATTCCGAGACCGATAAATTGGACCGCGCCACCACCTACGGCGCTGACGACGAAGCCTTGCAGACCTGGGAATATGACATCCGCCGCGCCCTGGAGGAGACCTTGGCTCCGGAACCGGCCACTGTCTCCAAGAGCGCCTGGAGCTACGGTCTGTTCGCCGGTGTGGGCGGTCTGTTCCCCACCGCCTCCATATCCGAAGCCTTCTCCGGAGGATGCGTCTTCACTTTCGGACTTACCGGAGGATGGAGGCGCCTGCGCCTGGAGGCGTCCATAGGATACACCACCCCCACCATACGCGACACCGGACTCGTAACCCCCGAATATGCCGGACAGGACTATATGGCAAATGTCAACAACGCCAACCTGCTGGACATAGGTTTCGGCCTGGGATACGTGATACTGGACACAAAGCGCTTCAGCATAGAGCCTTACGTAGGCGGCGTATGGACCGGCTACAACTGGACCGCCCGTCCCATGGTACCCAACGAGGAAGGCGGCTTCACGACCACCGGTCTGCAACACCGTATGCAGATAGACGACTTCAACTTCGCCTGCGGCATAAACCTGGAGTGGCATTTCCACTCCGCCGTAACCTCGTTTCCGCTGTTCGGCACCATGCGCGAGCATTATACCTCTTCGCTGCGCCTCACGCCATACGCCGTGCGCGCCTGCTACACCGACGCCATACGCCACTACTCAGGCTGGCAAATCGGATTCCGCGTCTGCTACAGCGGACTGGCACGTGCCCTAAGACTGAACTGACTCCATGGAAGAACACCGCAGACCCATATTCCTTGTCGGTATGCCCGGCAGCGGAAAGAGCACGCTCGGCCGTGGACTCAGCGCCCTCACCGGCCTGAGCTTCATTGACCTGGACCTGTACATACAGGGGCGCTTCTCCTGCTCCGTGGCCGACATCTTCGCCCGCAAAGGCGAAGACGGCTTCCGCCGCATAGAACACAACCTGCTCCACGAGGTGGGCGAGATGCAGGACGTGATTGTAGCCTGCGGCGGAGGCACCCCCTGCTTTTTCGACAATATGGACTATATGCTCGGTGCCGGAACGGTGGTACACCTCGTGCCACAGCGCGAAAGGCTTCACGAAAGACTCTGCCGGCGCAGGGCGCACCGCCCCGCCATAGCCCGTATGTCCGACCCTGAGATATACGAATACATAGACCGCACTTCAGCACTGAGAAACCCTGTCTATGAACGCGCGCACCTGCGCGTGGAGAGTTCCGAACTCGAAGACCGCCGCTCCATAGACAAAACCGCTCTCTCGCTGATTAAGAGGCTGTTTAAAAATAACCTCTAAAGAACTCGGCATACCGATAACCTCACAAACTCTATCATTATGAACAAGACCCATTCAGACATAGCCACCAGACCGGCGCCCGCCAAGACAGCCAGACACCGCGCCACTTTCAGCCTCGGCATCACGGCCAACTACCCGGACTCCGAAGAGACACGCCTTTTCATGACCCCCGAAGCCTGCGGCTTGCTCGTCACCTCCGGCATCTCGGTGATTATGGAGGCCGGCGCCGGCATCAACATCAATTACAGCGACAAGGCATACGCCACCGCCGGCGTGGAAATCAAGACCCGCCCCGAGGTGCTGGCATGCGATGTGGTGCTGAGCGTGCGCCCTCTCGACTGCCAGGATACCCTGCATCTCAAGAAACGCGCCACACTGCTGACCCTGGCCGACCCGGAGCTGCCCCGCGACGTGCTGCAGGCTCTGCTGGACCGCGACGTGACTATGATAGCCTTGGACCGTCTGGTCTCCGACAACGGCGTGCGCATCTTCGCACGCCTGCTGGACGAGATTGACGGCCGCGCCGCAATACTGTATGCCCAGGAGGAATTGTCTTTCCTGGGTGACGGGAAAGGTGTCCTAATGGGCGGCATACCCGGAATCCAGCCATGCGAGGTACTGATAATAGGCTGCGGCGAGCGCGTCATATCCGCTGCGAAAGCCGCCATCCAGATAGGAGCCCGCGTCACCCTGATGGACAATGACATAGCCGCGCTGGACAACGCATCCGTCATCTGCGGGCCACACCTCATAACATCCTCCATACATCCCCATGTACTCTTTAACGACGTCAAGCACGCCGATGTGATAATCCTGGACAAATGTACTCGCGACTTCACGATGCCGGACCACCTGTCGCTGGCCATGAAGGACAATATCTACCTTCTGGACCTCACCCAGACCGTCCCTTCGCTGATTGTGCCCCGCACCGTGGCCATGGCCATCAGCAACGTGCTGATTAACTTCTTCTACGACGCCATCAATGCGGGAGGTATGCGCCGTATGGTCACGGCCTGCGAAGGTGTCCGCCAGGGACTGGTGACATACAGCGGACAGCTCACCGACGAAGTATTGGCCGAGCGCTACGGCATGCACGCGCTGGACACGGGCATCCTGCTCACCCAGACTAACTGATGGGCGACTCCCGGCCACATCTCATACATCTGCTCTCCTCCACCTTCTGGGGAGGCAGGGAGCAATACGCGCTGGACATAACGCGCAGCTTCGCCTCCCGGGGTTGGAACGTGATGGTGCTCAGCCGCGACGCCTCGGCTGTGGACACACCCTTCCGTCAGGCCGGGCTGAAGGTGCGTCACACACCCTTGGGCAGCTATATGATTCCCTCTTCGGCCATACGCCTGGCACACATATTGCGCCGCGCCCCGGTACCTCCGGCAGTACACGCCCACAACATCCGCGACGCTTTCATAGCCCTGTGTGCCCGCAAACTCTCCATGCGTCCGCAGGTGCGGGTAATACTTACCCACCACCGTGTGCGTCCGGGCAAAGACACACCCCTGCGCAGACGCATACTGCGCAATCTGACCGCACTGGTGTTTCCCTCGGCGTTGACACGCGACACGTTCCTCTCCACCTGGAACCCCACCAACCTGCCCCTGCCCGAAGAGCGCATACACCTTCTCCCCAACAGTTATTATACCGACAGGGAGATTACCCCTCCCCCCTCCGGTCCGGTCGTGGCGGCCTATTACGGACTGCTGGTGCGGGGCAAGGGAATCGAGACCCTAATCAGCGCCATGCCCTCGTTGCGGGGCCACCGCACCCGACTCACCCTGGCCGGCAGCGGCGACCCGGACTACATAGACACCCTCAAGCGGCAGGCGGCCCGTCTGGGAGTCATGGACCTTATAGACTGGAACATAGGCTCGCTGAATCTGGACAGTACAATGCAGATGGCCCACATAGGCGTGTTCCCATCGATTATGCCGGAGGCTTTCGGCCTTGCGGCAGCCGCCTGCATGGCCTGGGGCCGCCCACAGATATGCACCTACAACGGCGCCCAGCCGGAGTACATCACTCCGGGAGTGGAAGGGCTGACCATAGCGCCTGCCGATGTCAACGCACTGAGCGCGAAGCTGCTGCGACTGGCCACCGACGCCGACCTGCGCCGACGTATGGGCGAAGCGGCCCGCAGCAGCTTCGACAAACACCTGTCCTGGCCCCGTTTCGCCGAAGCACTTACGGACATCTATCTTCACTGACACTCCTGACATCTGTATAAACGGTGACGAGGCTGTCTAACAACGAAAGTTAGGCAGTCTCTATTTTATACACAAAATCAGAA
>URIC01000029.1 GCA_900547755.1 uncultured Bacteroidales bacterium | reverse complement strand
TTCTCGATGGGATAGGCCAGCTTGCGCAGACCCCACAGCTCTTCGTTGACCATCTCGCAGCCGTTGTCTGTGAGAAAGCCTTTGAATTTTTCTACCGCTTCCTTCATCTGGACGTCAGACAAAACGGGAGTTAAAATGAAAACGGTTTCGTACTGATTCATAAGTGAATAAGTTGTGTGAAATAAATTTGTTAATTAATTGGGAATGAGGTCCGTACACACGTAATGGCCTGTGCGTGGCCCGCAATCCGGCTGCAAAATTAGGAATTTTTCCCGGACTGTGCAACTTTTCTGATTGTAATTTTTTCGCGCAAGGGAAATTTTAGGCGCAAGGGACTGCGTCAAATTCATTTCGACACACCCCTTGCGCCTAAAGTAATCTTAGAGTATCGGCTGAAGTGTGAGCATGAACGGCTCGTTTGCCGAACCTACTGCTCTGCCGTCAAAGAAACTTAACTGTTCAAGTGATTCATACATACCGGACACCTGAGAACTGAAATACCGGAACCTGACAGTGCCGGATTCGTTTTTACCGCCTCGGATTTCGATAGTGTATGTCGCTTCACCGTCGGTGATTTTCGGCACTGCCACTCCTCGGCACTCATCGCCGATGAATACAGCAAGCATATCAAGGGTCTGATAGCTGAATGTGGGGTGTTCAGTCACACGCAAAACGACATCCATTGTCTCCGGATATTTGGCTGTGCTGTCAAACGGAGGTGTCTGGGGCTGTGCGATGCTGCCGAAAGTGGCGTTAGGCTCGAAACCGAACAACTCCTTACACTCGTAGATGCGCTTGTTTGCAGCACTGTAGTATCGCAGCGAGACTTTGTCCGATTCCGACGAATTGCCTCGGAAGTGAAGAAGGAACAGGTATCGGCCTTCATATTCTATTGGCTTGACGGCGCCACGACATTCGTCGCCCACGAATGCCGCGAGCAGGTCGTCTTCATCTGCAAACTGACTGAGATAGTCTGACAGAGTGACGGCAGCCGTCATGCTGAATTGATACTTGCCCTGCGGAGGCTGTTCGGCCTCCCACGCCGGTCTGGAGTCATTGCTTGTGAAATCTATGCTCCACGAAGGGCGTTCCACTACTGTAGGCAGTTGCGGAGGAGCCGGCTCGTCGTCCTTACAGCTCCAAAGCGTCGTTGACAGAGCGAGAGTAAGTAATATCAGTGTGATTAATCTATTTGTTTTCATCTTGCGATTCTAATTATCTTTTGATGAGCTTGTAAACGTGTGAATTGCCGTTGATGACGACTGTTGCGGTGTAGAATCCGCCGGGCAGTTCGGCCAAATCGGTCAGAGAGTGAAGGAGAGTGCCGTCGGATGTGGCCATGGTGCGGTAGCGGTGAATCATGACGCCGGCTACTGAGCTGACATGAATCTCAACCAAGTCGTTGCGTTTGGCATTGACGGCGAAATTAAGTTCGCCATCAAACGGGTTGGGATAAACCGAGACACCTATGCCGTTGACGAAGTCAATCAGCATCGGATTGGTCATGTCTCCGCAAACGCCGTTAGGAGCGTAGTGTATCATAGGAGTTGATTCAGCTATGACCGCTCCGTCACGCTCAAGAGCGAAAGAGACGTCTTCGCCGTTGAGACCGTCCACGCTCAGGAAGAAGAGTTTCCGTCCGTCCATGTTCTGTTCTACGATGTCCGTCACGCCCCTGAGTTCTCCGTCTGAATAAGCAAGGAGCTTATCGCCGGAGAGGATGGGCATATTGTCGGCCACAGTCGCCACTACAGACATATTGGTCTGATACTTGCGGGAAGTGGGGGTGGCATCGGTGAGAGACTGTATGCGGTCGGAATGTCTGCCCGGAGTGCGGGAGAGACCGTTGGGCATGAGGTCGGGATAAGTCAGCGTCGTTGCCTTGTGGCTGTTGAGCATATATCCCTTGCCCGGTTCCAAGTAGGTCAGGCTTCCGACCCAGCCGGCGCCTTCGCTATACATGGCGAAATGGTCTTGTGACTTGATAATGTCCCCTTCGGTAGCTTCAAATCCTGCAAGAGCCTCTATGAGTGGCAGATTTACCGTAGGAAGGTAGGAGATGTAGTTCCAGTCTGGGAGGATGTGGAGCGTCAGATTTTCCAGTCCGGTGATTGTATTGCCGGTAACGCTCAGGGTCTGAGCGATGGGAGATTGTATCAGGAACATACGGCTGTTGTTGAATGTGAGAGGACATTCAGGATTGTTGCTTATCCACTTGCCGTGCGCGCCGTCATACTCCATATAGATGCCTCGGGTCTCGTCTTTCAATACTTCGCCTCCTGCGAACTCGGCTTTGGCGAGAATTGAGGATGGCGTGCCGAAGAGACTGTTTGCCACGTTGAAGGAAATCCAGTTCCATCCCTCGTTGAGACTGATGTTCTGGACCATCAATTCCTTGGACTCGAACACCACGGGCGAGGAAGCGGAACCATAGACCTTGTCTGCATTGAAGTCAATGATTTGTGCGGGTATGGCTGCATATACTATGCCGGTGCTTGCATCCCAGGCACGGAACTCAAGTCGGTCGGCGGCGATATGCTTGTCATTGCTGTAGACAGTGAGGAAAGCATACCACATATCCTGTTCTGGGAGGTAACGGTTTTCGGCAACACCGATACAGGAGCCGGAGGCATCGAATGCGGCCAGGATGTCCTCTTCGTCAGTCGAGAAGTTGCCGTTGATACGCATACGTCCAAACAGGTTCATGCTGTATTTGTAATCGCCGGTTTCTACAGACCAGTCGGGTGTCCGGCCGTTTACCTTCAGTGTCAGCGGCAGGGCTTCGGCTACATTGTTGTCTCCCTTTGCATAGAGTATTTCGTCAAAAGCGCCGACATTGACACCCTCGTCGATGGTGAATTCTATCGTGCATCGTCCCTGCGGGTCGATAGAACCGCGTCCTGGCGAGGCCTCAAGCCAGGAGGGGAGGCCTTCGATGACGAAGTTCTTGACAGTGCCGCCTCGGTTCTCCACGTCAACGGTGAATGACAACGGTTCATTGAGGTCCTTTTCCAAAGCTATAGAGGGTTCGCTCCATCTGAGCTGGTTGCGGTCTATGTATGCGGACCATGTCACGGGACTCTGCATGGCATTGCCGTTCATGTCGCACACATCCTTTACAGTGAATGTGAGGGTGGTCTTTTCAATAGCCTCGGGAGTGTCCATGAGGTTGATGACTACGGCATCGTTGTTGACTACGTAGGTGAATGGTATTGACGATTCCGGAGCCTTGGCGCATACGGGCGGAACATCGGCACTCTCCTTGGCATTTTCAAGGGTCACGAGGTCTGCGCCTGTCACGAGGTCGATGCCGCTGTATTTCAGTTCCTTGATATTCGCGCTATTGGTGATGTATGCGCTGAATGGCAGATACATCATCAGTCCCATTTCGGAACCGTCGGCAGCTACGTTGTATCTGTCGGCTATCATTGTGGAAGGCAGGGCCATGTTCCACAGGCGGATTTCATCGATGGAACCGCTGAAATACATATCTGTATGGGATGCAGCCTGTTCGGCCTCTACCCAGCGGCGTGCGCCGGCATAGAGCGAGGTGCCGCTGAATCCGCCCAGTCTGGTGGCGTCGAAGTATGCGGTGAGGGCACCGTCCATGAATATCTGGGCGTTTCCTGCAGTACGGTTTACGGAGATGGCGAAATGATGCCAGCTGCCGTCGCGGTAATTGCCTTCCACGCGCTGCTCGAATCCGTTGTTGCGGTACACCAGGGTACCGTTGTCAAAACCGACGAACACTTTGGTGGAGTTGCCATTGATTTCTTCACCTGTTCCCTTGCCGTTGGCTATGAGTGCGGCATCGGTGTCGGACTCGTTGGCTTTGAACCAGAACTCAAGTGTGTAGTCGTTGCCTGCGTTCAGCGCGACTTTCGACATATCGATGGCTGCGATGGCATTTGAACCGTCGAACATGAGCGACTTGCCTTCGCAGGTGCTCCAAACGGCGCCGTGCATATAGGCGGTAGCGCCTTGGGATTTGTCGATGGCTTGCTGTCCCTTGGCCTCGTTCATGCGATAATATGCGAGCAGACCTGATTCGCGACCGGTGTAGATGCGTAGTGCGTTTGCGGCTATATCGGCCGGCGTAAGTTCCTTGGTCCATACGCGGACTTCGTGCATTTTGCCGTTGAAATAATTCCCGCCGTCTGCTCCGCGACCGAATGTAAGGCATCCTTTGCCGTCATACAGGCCGGTGTGCTCATCGTTGATGACGGCCTTATTGTCTACAAATGCAGAAAGCCGTCTGTGGTCAGCTGCGTATGTAAGAGCCACATGAGCCCATTCGCCGGCGGCGAACTGGCCGGGTCCGGACGTGTGGATATATGAGCCTACACGAGCTTTCAATTCTCCGTCGCGTGTGACGGACAGTTCGAGAGCCGATTCGGTGTCGCCGTGCGAGAATATCGTCATGTCGTTGTCAAAAGATGTAGGATTGACCCACATCTCCACAGTCACGTCCTTGCCCTCGAGGTTACGGGACATCTGTGTCTGCGCATACGAGTTGCGGCCGTCGAAGGTCATAGACATGGAATGGTCTCCGCCGGAGCCGTTGCGAACACCGGAGATGCTGAAATTCTTGACTTCAGTCATGTATCCCTCGGCTATCGGCTCATTGAAGGTCAGACGCAGCTCGTCTTCTATTCCGAGTACGCCGTCGGCGGGTTCGATGTTGCCGAATACTACAGGGCATTTTGTGTCCTTGATGCCGGAGATGACCGCCGATTCCCGGGTGACGAAGTCATTGCCTACCTGCGAATATGCCACGGCACGTATGTCGTAGTTCTGGTCTTCGGCTCCGTAGAAACGAGCTGTCGCGGTAGCTCCTTCCAGCATTTCCTTGTCGCCGGTGGCTGCTTCAAACAGAGCGGGGTCGTTGTAGAAACTGCACAGGGTGGTCCAGCGGGTGTCGGCTTCCGAGGAGGGCTTGTACTGGGCTTCTATGTGATGGAACCCCTGGAAATTGACGTCGAATCCGTCAATGGTCAGTGGCATATAGAATTTACCCTTGTCATCCCTGGGCGAGTTGGTGTTGAGCACCCATTTATCGGAAGGACTCTTTATGTTGATGGCCGAAGCCGTGGGGATGAAATGTACAGACAAGTAAACGGTGTCTGCAATCACTTCCTGGAAAGCCGTGGGGTCGGCCTGACACTTAGAACTGAGTACGACGGCGAGATTCTCATAGTCGTAATCAGTACCTCGCCTTATTTCAAGGGTTTTCTGAAGCACTTCGCCATAGTCCACGAGGATGCCGCGTTTTTCAGCCAAAGGCACGCCGTCTATCGAGAACTTGGCACCCTTTTGGTTGACTGCGTCTACTATCGAAAGGTTGAAGTAGTTGCCCTCGGCGGCTTCCGATTCGTTGTATAGATTGAGTACGAATCTTGCGGGCTGGTCGGCCGGCACATTGCTGATTACGGGGTTCTCGGCAGAGATGCGCGGTTTCTCTATTTGCAGAGTAGCCGCGTCAAGCACGGTGCCGGGATTATAGTACTCGGTAACACGTTCTCCTTCGTACGGACAGCTTGTGGCTCCGCCACGTGTGCGGAATACGAAACTGCCGTATTGCTTGCCTTTAAGAAACTCTCCTTGGTCATCTTTGAACTTATCGTAGAAATCCTGTTCGTCGGGAGCTTTGACTCGGTACACGTCCACACTCAGGTAATCGTCATCACCGTCGTCGGCGAGCACATATCCGGCCGTACGTAAGGTTTCGGCCCCGCTCCCTTCCTCGGTGTCCTTTGTCCCGTAGACCATCTCTTCTATAGTGGTTATGACACCTATTCCGCCTGCCTTGAAGCCAAGGTCGACGAGAGCGCCTCCGCCTGCCACGAGGTTGTAGGTGTTGGATGTCTCGGTTATATAGGAGAGTTGTTCGGATTCCTCTACATTGCTTCCGGCATGGAAGGAAATGTTCTTGACCAGGTCGGTGGCCTGAAGTTTCTCACGCTCGTTCTGTGCCAGAATGTTCTCCCACTGACGTATGCTCTGGTTGATGGAGTATACGGAGTCGGACGAACAGGTGAAGCGGCCTTCGGGGAGTATGACGGTGTAACTGTCGCCGTTTGAGGCATATCCTCCTTTGGCCACCGGCATATCGAACATATCCTTGTTGATGGTGTTGTCCTCCCCATAACCCTTCTCGTCGGCACGGCGGTGTGTGATGTACACCGGCTCGCTCTTCTGATTGGCTATGGCCTTGGCTTCAGACTCGGATGTTCCGTAAGGCAGGAAAAGCGAGTTGCGGGTTGCGCGAAGGTTGTCAAGCAGGGTATTCTTGATGTATATCTGAGGTTACGCGAAGAATGTGTCGTACTTGACGCCGATTGCCAGGGCTATGCGTTTTGCTATGACAAAGTCTCCGCCTTCGGCCAGTATGGTATGCTCTTCGCCGTAGATACCGCTTTCTCCGCCGGCATTAAGCAGTCGGTCGTATTCTTCGCGGGTCATGATGGCTATGTTGTCGGCCGGTCCGTAATTGAGGTTGCTTGTAGTACCTATGAAGAGGTCTCCGTCAGCCCCTACATAGAGCGGGTCGTCGCTGGTCTGATAGCGAGAGGTGGTGGTTACGGTCAGTACCTCGCCGTTGGCATCGGTGTCCGAGACCTCCTGTTCGGCTTTTACGCCGAGCGTATTGTCCACCTCGTTCTCTACCATTACGCCTATTCCGGTGATTACGGTAGCTTCGAGGTAGGCGCTTACTGTCTGACTGCCGCTGTGCGCCACACCGATTGAGCGTGAGGTGTGATGGGTATATACCTGTCCGGCTTCCATATATGAGTAGCTCTCGGAGCCGGGAGGGTCACGCAGTATGTTAAGAAGATTAATGGGACCTGCCGATACGAAGCTGTTGCCTCGTGCGCGTGAACCCACCACAAAGCTGCTGAGTTGTCGGGCTGAAGTTCCGTCTACGGCAAAATCAAGAGTCTTTATGCCGCCGAGGCTTCCGGATATGTCGGGAGCATTGGCTGCTACGGTCACTTCGGCCGTGCCGTTGCTGTCGAGTTCACTCTCGCTGACGGTTTCGGAACTCATCTCGTTGGTCACTTTCAGGGTGCCTCCTTGGGTGGGAACCATATCTATACGCACGTTATCGCCTTCGCGTACATTGTTATAGTAGTAGTCTTCGTGACTTGCCACACGGAAATAATATGTCTTGTCGCGGAATACAGGCTTGCCGAAGAGGTATGTGCCGGTTGTCTCGTCGTAGATTTGTGCCTCTGTGGTTTCGCCGTCGGTAGAGACGATGTCGGCGGAAAGCTCGCCGAAATAGGGCACAGGTCTGCCGCCTGAGCCGGTAAGCTGTTCGTAGGTGACCACCGGTGCGACCCGATGGTTGTAGTTGTACTTATAGTTATAAGTCAGGATGTTGCTCTTGTCGTTTTCGTCTATGTACTCTTCGGTCTGCTCGGTGAAGCAATTGTCAAGAGTGATGGTCTCGCTCTTTCCCATAAGCAGATTGTCGTAGCCGTCCACATGAATTTCCTCCACCTTGTACTTTTCAGGGCGGAGCAATGCGGTGAACTCGCCGGTACGGGAATCCGCGTAGATGCGGATTTCCGATTTGTCGTATAGGACACGGTTCTGGTGCTTGCCGTCGTAATGCGTGATAATGCTGTCGGTGGGCGCTACATTGAGATAGGCCGAGGCATTTCCCTCAAGAGTCAGCTTAAGATACGTGCCGTCGCCGAGGTTGTTGTCGGACAGTGAGAAACCCACAGGTTTGGCCTGCTCGATGGTGCCGCCGGCTACACGGCCTATAAGTTTCACATTAGTAGTGTCCCAGAAGCGGACATCTGTGAAGAGGGATGCGTCCTGATAGTTGTAGCTTTCGCCGTTGCTGTCAAGCAGGAAGCCACCGTCGGCAAAGGTGTGGTTCCCCTTTTCCACCATTACTGTGTGGCGGCCTACGGGAACGCTGAATTTGAACTGCCCTTTTTCGTTGGTGGTCTCTACCTTGCCGTTGCTGCTTATCACCTTGTTGCCGTCAATGCTGAAAGTAACGTCGGTAATCGGGATGGTGGAGTTTTCGTAGAACACATAGCCCTGGATTATCACTGAGGAATTGTCCTTGAACGATACTCCCGAAGCTATGGGCTGTTGACTGCCGATAGTGACATTCGTAGAGGCCGGTTCGAAGGTATGACCGGGATAGGAGGGCGTAACCTGATAGGATGTTTCATTGCCTATGTAAGGCACACCGGAAATCCGGTAGTTGCCGGCTTCGTCGGTTATGCCGCGCAATGCGAGCTGAGAGGGTGACGGAGATACTTCTTCGGAGAGAATGACATCGCCGTTAACGCGAAGATGGTTTTTATGGTATTCCGTGCCAGTATAGGAAAGGTCGTAGGCTTCGTCGGATACAGGGTCGTTGAAACGCCAATATCCTACCAGGCCTGTCTCATTGCCGGTCAGCAGACGGTTGATGGTATTTTCCACATCGCCTTTCTTCTCGGTATTCCCTTTGGAAAGGGGACGGTTCCAGATGCGTACCTCGTCTATATAACCGTTGAATCCTCGGCCTATGACAGCCATTGCCTTGGCCTCGTTAGGCTTTGTCTTGCCTGAAGCGCTTACCTCGACGGCTTTTTCGCCGTCCACATAGAGATAGAGCGAGAGGTCGGTGTCAAATACAGCTGTAAGCTGAGAATATTTGTCGGTGGGAAGAGAGGCGGAGGCTGTCTGCCAGTTGTCGCCGCCGTCGGCGCTTACGGCAGGTTTTCCGTCGCGCAGAGCCAACCGGTAATTGCCCCATTCAAGAAGAGATGCGTTCTGGTCCGCTCCGGAAGGAAGTACAAACATCTGTAAGGAAGCATCGGTTTCAAGAGCCGGTTCGGTGACAGTGTACATATATGCCTGTTCTCTGCCGGGGAATATAGCCGACTGCTCTACGGTAAGTTCGGGCTGGTTGGATGTGACAAGTACATCCGCACCTACCACGGCATCGCCGTAATCAAAGAGAATCTGACCGCTGACGGTACCGGTAGGACTGCGGAAACCTCGGTCTATATCCGACGGATTTGTTATCGTCCGGTCAACGCATTTGGTAGTGGCCACTACGCGATACTCATATACGAGGCCGGGTTGAGCAAGTTCATCGTTGTAGATGTAGGATGTCTGGCTGTTCGCGGTTTCCGTGGCAATCGTCACCCATCCCTCGTCATCGGGCCGGTCCTTCCGGTATGTGCGGCGTAGAATCTCAAAGTTCTCGACAGGTTCGGAATCGGTGGTCCACTCCACTGCGGTATAGTTGGGGTAATAGCCTTTGGAAGCCGTCAGGCTCGTTATCTTTCCAAGTAGAGTGGGAAGAATTGGATATTCAGGGTCGATGGCCGCTGTCACAGGGTCCTGGTCGCGGAACACACTTGCTCCGGGACGCACAAACACCTTGTAGGTGAAATCTGCGCAGGTGGTGTTGAGCGGGTCAATCAGAAAGCCGTTCTCGACATCCTGGGCTGAAGCGACGATGTCATCGGTCTTGATGTTGCCGCCGCCGTAGTTTATGGTGCGGCGTACCACAATCTTGGAATCGTCGGACCATACCTTATATATATCTTTGTTTTCAAGGACCCAGGAAATTTTGGCTTCCTGGTCTCCATCCCAGTTCTGACGCTCGGCCTTAGCCGAGGCTACATACAGGTGAGAGACTTTTTTCTGAATAGAATCACTCTGCATCAGGTTCCAGCCCCAGGCGGGCTGCTTGTTGCGGCGCACACGGTAATAATAGAGCCCGTTGAGGTTCTGCTGTCCGCATTTGTCGTCAATGCTGTACTCGGTATTGGCAGGATTGAAAGCCACGGTTCCTATATCGACGGCTCCGGTAAAATCCGCGTTGTCGGCGCGTTGCACCTCAAAGAAGTCGCCCGTCTGACAATTCGAGTCGGTGGAGCCGGTAGTCCAAGTCAGACGGGTATTGCCGTCGGCGATATTCCGGGCGGTAAGTTTCTTGGGCTGCTGGAATGCCGGGACGCTCTTCGATACCTGGTGTTCGTTGCTGTCGTAATACTTGTTGAACTGATATACGACCCTGAAGTCATAGTTGTAACTGTTGTCGGAGATACCGGTCAGCAGCGTGCCGCTCGTGTTGCCCGTATTTGTCCAGCGTCCGTTGGTGTAAATACGCTTTGGCGCGGCAGTGGTGGAATAGGAGAGCTGATATTTGCCCACTTCGTTGGAAAGCACAGGGTCGGACAAAGTGGGGTTCTGGAACGAGCGGGCGGTGCCGCTGCTGCCGAATGGCTGCCAGTCGATATTGTCGGCATGGTAGTTGGAACAATCAATTACGAATGACATCTGTTGTCCTTCGTATGCTGCAGTACCACGTCGCCTTGATATAGGCGAGCTCGTCTCCGTCACGTGCAAAACTGATGGTACCTGTCTCTCCGGTCCGTTTTGTCTCGGTGTTGCCGGAATTGTTAGTGAACTCAAATACGCCTTTGTCAACCTGAACCCATGCTTTGTAGTATGGATTTTCGCTTTGTTCTTCGGATGTGTAATAGAGTATCGACTGACGGTCGCCTCCGTTGATACGGACATAGATATTACCACGCTTGGTGTACTCGTCCTTGTCGAGGTCGTCGTAAAAGAGGATTTTGAATGTGACCGAGCCGTCGCCGTTGACTATCGCCGAGCTATAACTCGGGTCGGCGATTCGGTTGTCTTGTGCCCGGGCCGGCAAAGCGCCGCTCAGAAGCAACAAGACCAGCCACACTATCCATGAGTCGTGCCGGTATCGGCACTGTTTAGGTTGGTGCGGATGATTTCCCATAAACTTGTTAACTTTGTAAAGAGATGAATTATGCAATAGATAAATATTGACAAAGTTATTTTAAAGTCAGAAGGAAATCGCACGTTCCCGGGTATTTGTTGTCCGCCAAAATGCAATAAGTTATGCGCGAAAATGTAATTTGGCGTATAACTTATTGGTATATTGAAAATTAAATTGTCGGAATTATACCGGATATCAAGAATCCCCGGATGCCTCGTTTGTTCTGTAATCGCTTGGACTCATGCCGAATTTTTTTCGGAACTGGGTGTAGAAAGAGCTCTGCGACATACAGGATGCTTCGGCAATCGCCTGGAGGGTCCAATCCGGATTTTCCCTCATCAGCTTGACCGCATATTCCAGGCGACAGTTATGTATGTACTGTGAAAAAGAGCATCCGGCGAATTTCTTGAACAATGCGGCAAATTTATATGAGGGTACACGGAACTCTGCTACCAGCGAGGATTTCGAGAAATCCTCGCTTAGGAAAAGCTGCCGTGTAAGGATTTCCTGGTTCATCCGTTCATAAAGAGCCCGGTCTCCTTCAGTCAGCGCTATTTCCGACATATATTCCAAGGCTTCCGGTTGTGTCTCAGGCTCCGTGTGTTCCGGTGTGTCGATGTCGGTATTGCGATAACCGAGCAGCTTCTGTTCAAGTTCTAACATTCGGTCCTTGTATCTAAGCAACTCGTTTATAGTGTTTACTATAGCCGTATTCTTTTTTCTTATTATACGGTTATGCCGCAGACTGCGCACAAGCAGGAACACGGTGAGCAGGATGACTACGAGGGCAGAGACGATAATGACGTTGCGGAGCAGAATCGATGCCGACTGATGCCGGATTCGGATAGCCTGTTCGGTGGTTTTGTATATCTCGGCGAACTCAAGGGCCTTTTCGTCCCGGTCGTGCTCCCGTAGGGTATCGCTTAACTCGTGTATGCTGTGAAGTACACGGTTGGCTTCCCTAAGGTTTCCTGTGGCTTCAAATACAGACAGCTGGTTGTCAAGTAATCGGTAGTTTGGAACTTTCGGTATTGCATGTCAGCCTTTTCTCGCTCGCCTTTAAGGGTAAATAGATGTGCGGCCAGCGCATACATGTTGGCCTGGCGCATATCCACTAGGCCGTCCGGGAGATTCTCGGCTTTGCCAAGACGGTTTATAACCTCGTCGGCCCTCGGCAAAAGGCTTATGGCTTCGTCTATCCTGTTTTCATCGCGCAGCGCGCCCATATAGATTAACAATGTATAGGTGTAATCGTCGGCTGTCTCCCATGTCCCGTCCTTCTTTGACTCTCTGTCAAGGATGTCAATGGCTTTTTTGAAGTACTCAAAGCCCTCGTTTTGTCTTTGGAGGGCAATCAGGTCTTTGCCGAAAATAGTGTTGAGGTTGGCTTCGGAGCTTGCTGTTGCGCTGTCGTGGGAGAGTTTGATTCCTTCGGTACACAGCTTGATGCTGCGCGGATAGTCTCCGTTTATGTAATACAGGTCTGCAAGCATCTCCAACAGGTGGATGTAGCTTTTATCTATCTTGTCGGCCGGCCGGGCATCGTATGCCTTTTGTGCGTAGTGCAAGGATTTTATATTGTCGGAAAACCCGTTGTGGTAGACCAGGGCACGTGCCCGGTTGAGGTCGTAGTCATTCATTTTACCTCCCTGTTCGGCCGAGTCAAGAAGGGCCATTGCCCTGTACGGCTCGTTGACGGAGATGCTGTTTATGTTTGCCACGCTGAAGAGACTGTCGGCGGTTTCTTCGCCCTTATTTCCGGAGCCGCAACCGGGGGTCAGGGAAAGAGCCATGAGGGTTAAAGCGGCGGCTATGTATTTTGGAGTTACTTTCATTTCATACAAAAGTTTAGAGGGGAGAAACGGGAGATATGGCTCGCGGATGCCCCAGGCGCATCTCCACCACACGGCGCCAGGGATACAGATAGGCGTAGCGGCGGCCGTCCGCCTCGGATGTGAAAGTGTGGTACAACATCCGCACATTGTCTTTTACTGTGTATCCGAAGTCCACCTGTGCTGTAAATTCACTCCAGCCTTCTTCCTCTTCCGTAGGCATGAATAAGCGGCCATCTATCTCTCTGATATGTAGGTCTGTGCCTCCGTCAATGGGCGGTACGGGCGTTCCGGTATCGGATGTTACCATTCTTAGTTCCTGCGGCACCGGATTGAATGTGCCGTCATTGTCCGGGTGGAAATACATATTTACGAACAAGAGATTCACGGGGGCTAAAAGTGGAGTGAAATCGGGTGCGAACATACATATCAGAGGAGAGGTGTGTTCTTCCGGGACTTCGGCGAAAACCGTGTTTTTGCCCGTATGTATATGCTCATTCAGGGCTCTACAGTAGGCCCGGCTGACGGAGACGGTATAGTAGTCCACCAGCGCCTGACGGATGAAGGTCAGAGACAGCAAAAGCGCGGAAGTTATGTATATATAAGGTGTGGCGTGCCGTGACCGACATTCCGTACACATTCTCTTCAGAAGCCCGACTATGACCAGGACGGAGCAGAACTCGCCCCACCAGCCCGGACGGGATGTGCGTGTAGTGACGAAGTGTATTGCGAAGTTTACAAGAGCGCTGATTATCAGGGCAAGGATGAACGGGTCCCGCAGCAGTTTGCGCCAGCGCTCGCGGCATACGGCTGTAAGTACAGTCAGGAGCATAAGCAGAAACGCAGGGTGCTGGAAGCAGAGGTACAGCAGTCGGCTCAGCCCGAATCCGTTCTCCGCTGCGTCCTCGGACACTTTGTTCCACGACGTAGGCCACGCCAGCATCCATACCATTCCGCAGCTTAGCCCGGCCAGCAGCCACCATCGCCTGGCATTGCGCTTCGAGGGAAACAGTATGAGAACTGCCGAAAACGATGCAATCAGCGGAGCGGTGAACCCCTCGTGCCATGTGCCGACAGTGATTCCTAAAATGAAAGTCAATGCTTTGTTACGGTCCGAATCCGAGAAGAATACCTTCAGCGCCGCCACAGCCAAGAAAGTGGCCCATATATAGTTGAACTGAAAATTCTCCACTCCCATGCAGTCGTACCATGGCAGGAAGAATGTCCACATAAACATAGCCAGACATAACCAGACAGTGAGACGGCGTGGATTTATGCCGGCCATCCGGGCACCCCGGTACATGGCCAATCCCCATAAGACAGCGGCGATGCCGGACCCCACCCACTTGGGCAGCAGAAGGAAAGGCACGAATACTATGTTGGCAAGCCTTACATTATCGGTGGCGATGTGGTCTGTCCAGGTTTCCAAAATTCCTGACAGGGGGGAGGTTCCCGGCACGCCGTCGAACCATGGTTTCAGATGGACGGAATACCACAGGTCGTCCAGATACCTGGGCATGCCTATGAAGAAGAAAGCGAAGGTCAGGGTGAACAGGACAAGGACCACCGTCCCTGCATACGGATTGTGGCGGGTCTTGGTTTTCATGGCTGCATGCCGGTTACAAGGTATTTTACCGTCTGGAAGTCCGCCGGGCGTGCCGCGCATCCGAACAGCGGGGCACAGCAGGGGGCCGGCAACGACTTGTCGGTACAGGTGGAGTGGAACTCCCTGGCACCGGTTATGCTTTCTATCTCGGCAATGTTGGCAGGATTGATGCCGCTGCCTGGCATTATCTGTATGCGTCCGGCAGCCTGAGCCACCAGCTCCGCAATCAGCGGCGCACCCTCAAGGGCTGTGGCCTTGCAGCCGGAGGTAAGCAGGCGGGGTATGCCGAGGGCGATGATTTGTTCAAGTGCATCGGATGGGGACGCACAGACATCGAAGGCGCGGTGAAATGTGACATCCATATCTTCGCAATGCGCCAACAGACGGCGCATTGTCTTCATGTCCACGTCTCCTGAAGGGGTCATGGCTCCAATCACCACTCCTTGTGCGCCGGCGGCTTTGGCCGCTTCGATATCCGCCTCCATGACCGCAATCTCGCGGTCGGAATATACGAAATCGCCGCCACGGGGGCGTATAAGCACATTGACGGCCATCGCGGAGCGTTCTCTTACGGCACCTGCTATGAGGCCGGCGGAGGGGGTGAGTCCCCCTACCTCGATGGCGGAACAGAGTTCCACACGTATGGCCCCGGCTGAGCGGGCCGTCAGCACATCTGCCATGGAGCCGCAGCATACTTCGATTCGGCGGGTGTTGATAAAAATCATAAATAATTTATACTAAATGTGTAAGATGTACGTTTAACTTATGTAAAACTTCAACTTAAAACCATATTTTGCCTATGCTGAAAGTCTACTCTGATAAAACTATTACGACTGTAGAGGTCAATGAAACAAGTATGAAGACTCCACGTAAGTCAACAATCAACTTCCTGCGGAATTTTGCGAGAGCATATACACATTCCGCTCACACAGGAACCGTAATCCTTAACTGAGAAAGAGTCTTAAATTACGGAAAAGTGATA
This sequence comes from uncultured Bacteroidales bacterium, assembly GCA_900547755.1. Taxonomy (GTDB): domain Bacteria; phylum Bacteroidota; class Bacteroidia; order Bacteroidales; family Muribaculaceae; genus Lepagella. The sequence goes on along the minus strand of URIC01000029.1, from coordinate 14,171 downwards.
CGCTGCGTTCCCGGACCGTCAAAGGCAGGGAGCGTGGCGCTCTTTTCGAATCAGCTCTCAAAGCGCAGTGTCTCCACCGGCTTGATGCGCCCGGCAAACTGCGAAGGGAGGATGAGGGCCAGCCAGGTGATAAGTGTGAAACCTGCAAATACGCCGAGGAAGGGGAGCGGCTCAAGGCTTACCGGCACGAAGTCTATGTAGTAGGCGTCAGGGTCCAACGGGATGAAGCGTGTGTATTTTTGCAGCACGATGAGGATTAATGCGGCGCCCCCGCCCCAAAGCATACCCCGCAGGCCTATGCGTATGGCCAGAAGTATGAAGACATCGCGTATCTGTCTGCGGGTGGCGCCTATGCTGCGCATCACCCCTATAAAGCGGATACGCTCCATTATTATCACCAACATTCCGGAGATTAGGGTGAACACGGCCACGGCGCTCATGAGAGAGAGAATCACCCAGACATTTACGTCCAGGAGGTCCAGCCATGCAAAGTAATGTCCCCCTTTGTCCAAAGCGGTAAGGCTCTGGAAGTTCTGGTTCACCTTTCCGCTTCTTATGGCTGCGTTGAGGTCGGAGATAAGCTGTCGGTTATTCTGTCGGAGCTGCGCGAAGTCTGCGGTGGTGATGTCTATGGCAGACCCCTGCAGTGTGTCGAGCCCCGTGAGTTCCCGTACCAGGGATGATGGTCCGAATGTGAAGAATTGGTCGTAAGAGTCGAAATGCGTGTTGAAGACACCGGCCACCTTCACCTTGCGGGCCTTCATGTCATCGGCCATGAACAGGTTGATGGAGTCGCCGCTTCCTACGCCGAGTTTGTCTGCGGAGGCCGAGGAAATCAGCACCTCATACTTATGTCCGGGAGCCGGAACGGTGCCTTGTGTCAGATTTTTTTGCAGGAACGAGAAATCGTAGTCCGGTTCCACCCCTCTTATATATAGGCCCTTGAAAGATTGCGGTGTCTTCAGCAGTACCGGTGCGGCAAGAATCAGGTCTGCGCGGTTTATGTACGGGCGCGAGTCAAGGAACTCTTTCAGCTCCGGGGTGTATTCCACCACCGGGGAGTCTTCCTCATACTGAACGGATGGATATAGGCTTATATGTGCGTCGAAACCGGTTATTTTGTCGCGTATTTGCTCACGGAATCCGCGTACCACACTTATGCTGAGGAGCATGACGGCTATGGAGAGCGCGGTGGAGATGACTGCCACCCGGAGCGCCGGCGACTGTTTGGAGCCGGAGCCCGAAAGGGCCAGTCTGCGTGCTATGTAGAGTGATGTGTTCACTGTCTATGAAATCGTTAGGTTTTCTTTCAGTGTTTCCTGTTTACTGAGAGTTGCCAGAAAGCCACGGCGGAAGCGGCGGCCACGTTCAGGGAGTCTACCGTGTGGTGCATGGGAATACGCAGCACATAGTCCGCCTCGCCTACCGCCTTGGCGCTCAAGCCGTCTCCCTCGGTGCCTAAGCGTAGCGCCAGCTTGGGTTCGGAGGCCGGTGCCGGATGGTCGATAGGCAGCGAATCGTCCGAGAGGGCTAATGCCGCCACCTTGAAGCCCAGCGCTTTCAGGGGTGCCAGGTCCTCGGGAATCCATGTCCAGGGAACCAGAAAGACACTTCCCATGGATACTCTCACGGAGCGGCGGTTCAGCGGGTCGCAGGAGGAGGGCGTGAGGAGTACGGCATCTATGCCGAGGGCCGCTGCGGAACGGAAGATGGCACCGATGTTGGTGCTGTCGGAAACGGTGTCTACCACCGCCACACGTCGTGCGTCGCGGCAAATATCAGCCACTGCCGGGACGGGATGCCGGCGCATGGCGCAAAGCACTCCTCGGGTCAGCCTGTAGCCTGTCAGGGCGGCGAGCAGTTCGCGGGCGCCGGTGTAGACCGGCATGTCCGCCGGGCAACGGGCTATGACCGAGGCGGCGTCTCCGTCTATATGGCGCGACTCGCACAGCAGCGATACAGGCTCATAACCGGCGTCAAGGGCCACATTGATTACTTTCGGACTTTCAGCTATGAAGAGTCCTTCTGCCGGGTTGAGCCGATTGCGCAGCTGCGTCTCTGTCAGCGAGACGTATGGTTCGAGGCCCGGGGACTGCAGGGATGTCACTTCTGTAAGTATCATGTCGCTAAAGGGGTATGAATGAGGTGGGCGCCGTCTCTCTGTCCTGCCAGGTCAGGCGTGCGGACACCATTTTCGTGCCGTCGCGCAGCAGCTCGCAGTCGTTCACGTTGCCGCTTTGCGAGGCACGCACCGTCACCACATCGTGGAAATAACACTCATGGCTGAAACCTATGTCAAGGCGTCTCACCAGGCAGCGGTCAAATTGTTCCAAAGGCCACCGGTTGAGTATCAGGTCTATGTGGCGTACTGTATTCACATGACGGTTGAAGTCCAGGTCACAGTAACGGAATGTATAGTCAAATTCAAGCGCGCCGGGGCCTGGGCTGTTCAGACGCGGCATCTTGGTTATGGGACAGGGAAGGGAAGGGCAGGGGAGGGATTCCGCGGCTATGAGTGTCAGGTCCCCCATTGTACGTTTCCGTATGTCTATCGCCACCCAGACGGTGCGGGCGTAGCCTATGGTCTTCCCTTTGGAATCCCGGATGAGCATATTACGCTCCGAGAAGCGTCGGTTTATGCTCTCTATCCAGGTGGTGATGCTGTATGTGTCGTTTATGCACGGATAGGAAGTGATTTCCACCGAGACGCGGGACAGCACCCACCCCAGACCTAAGGCGATGAGTCTGCTGTAGCCTATTCCGAGCATGTTGGCGTGTTCGGTAGCCACCTCTATGAGCCTTTCGCACAGGGATGTCAGAGGCAAATGCCCTGTGGCGTCACATTCGCCAGCTGTGAGATGATAGGTATGTTTGTGAGTCTTCTCCATGTTGTTCATTGACTGAGGGAACGGTTATCCGAACAGCGAGCGGAACAGGGTTTCCACACGGTTGGTCTCCACTATGTTGATTGAAAATTTGTCTTTTACCCCCTTGAGATTGCCGGAAGGGATATAGATGGTTTCAAAACCGAGTTTTTCCGCTTCGGCCACACGCTGTTCCACACGGGTGACGGTGCGTATCTCTCCAGAGAGTCCCACCTCGCCGGCAAAAGCTGTGCCGCGCGGCACAGCCATGTCGAAGTTGGAGGACAGGATGGCGGTGATTACCGCCATATCCAAAGCCGGGTCCGACACCTTGAGGCCACCGGCGATGTTGAGGAAGACATCTTTTGCGGCGAGCTTGAATCCCACGCGCTTCTCCAGTACCGCCAGCAGCATATTCATGCGGCGCTGGTCGAAACCGGTGACAGCTCTTTGCGGTGTGCCGTAAGCGGCTGTGCTGACCAGCGCCTGCACTTCAATAAGGAAGGGGCGTACACCCTCCACGCTGACTCCGATGGCCGTTCCGCTCATCTGCTCTTCCCGGTTTTCCGAAAGAAGCATTTCCGAGGGATTCTTCACCTCCCTCAGTCCACGTCTCACCATCTCGTAGATGCCTATCTCGGAGGTGGACCCGAAGCGGTTCTTTATGGCTCGAAGTATGCGGTACAGGTACTGGCGGTCCCCCTCGAACTGAAGCACTGTGTCCACTATGTGTTCCAGCACCTTGGGCCCGGCTATGGACCCTTCTTTATTGATGTGTCCCACCAGGATTACAGGCACACCGGACTCCTTGGCGTATCGAAGCAGGGAGGCGGCGCACTCTCGCACCTGGCTCACACTGCCTGCGGCGCTCTCTATGTCGGAGCTGGCGATGGTCTGTATGGAATCGATTATCACCAGCTGGGGCTTGACATTCTGGATATGGGTGAAGATGCGGTCCAGACTTGTCTCACATAATATATATGTGTTGTCGGCCACTTTGCCTATGCGGTCGGCGCGAAGTTTGAGCTGGGTGGCACTTTCCTCGCCGGAGACGTAAAGTATGCGTTTCCCTCTGATGCTCAGTATGTTCTGGAGTATGAGCGTAGACTTTCCGATACCTGGTTCGCCACCTATTAGGGTAAGGGAACCGGCTACAAGGCCGCCGCCGAGCACTCGGTTGAGTTCCTCGCTGGGCATATGTATGCGAGGCTCGTCCAGCGCCTGTATCTCACTCAGAGGCACCGGCCTGGAGTCTGCGGAGACAAGGGTGCCGCGTGTGGCTTTACCCGTCCCTTTGGAGACGCTCACCTTCTCCTCCACAAAGGTGTTCCACTCTCCGCAATTGGGACATTTGCCTACCCATTTGGGCGATTCCTGTCCGCAGTTGCTGCAGAAATATGCTGTCTTTACTTTTGCCATTTTCACCAGTTTCTAAGATAGTCTGCGCCGGAATTCGGCAAGAGTTATGGCTGTGGCCATAGCCACATTCAGGGACTCCACGGCAGGCGCTCCGGCAGGCCAGGAGGGAATCAGCAGCGGACGGCTGACGAGGCTCCTCACTTCCGCAGTGAGTCCTTTCCCTTCGTTACCCATGGCTATAAGACCCTTGGCGGACAGCTCTGAAGTGTAAATGCTGTCACCGTCCAGAAGGGTGCCATACACCGGCAGACCCGTGGCGGCCCTGTATTCTGTCAGGAAAACGGGCAAATCCACATAGCTGACCCGCACACGGCCTATCGCACCCATCGTGGCCTGCACCGCCTTCGGGTTGAATATGTCCGCTGTCTGGCGGGAGGCAAGGATGTGACGCACTCCGAACCAGTCGGCCGTGCGCATTATAGTGCCGAGATTGCCGGGGTCCTGCACTCCGTCCAACACGAGCGCGAGTTCGTTCTTCAGGTCGGCGGGCTCCGGTGTATGCGGCTCGGGCAGGCGGTACACGGCCAGCATGGCAGGAGGGGTGGACAGGCTTGAAATCTGCTCCATCTGCCTGGGAACGGCGGTAAACACGCGCTCTGCAGGCACACCTCGGGGTAACCCGTGCGCCTGTATGCAGACAGGTGTCAGAATCAGTGCCTCAAGGGTGAAGAATGGCAGTGTTTCAAGCACGCATTTCATCCCTTCGGCCACAAAAAGGCCCTGGTTTTCACGATGTTTACGCGCACTTAGTGCTGCGTATGTTTTGATTTTTGACTTGGAAATTTCCATTTCAGGGAATAAAATTAGTCCAAATTCCGCACCTATACAAATTTTTTATTAACTTTGTGAGAATTTTACCAAGACACATCCCGTACATGAAATATATTGGAGCGCACGTCAGCGCCGAAGGTGGGGTGCAGAACACTCCCTTACGTGCTAAAGAAATAGGAGCCAGGGCTTTTGCGTTGTTCACCCGCAATGCTTCCCGGTGGCGCAGTGCCGCTATAAAGCCTAAAGACGCCGAGGCTTTCCGCCTTTCCTGCATGGAGTCGGGCTATTTGCCTGACATGATTTTGCCTCATGACAGTTTCCTGATTAATCTGGGCAGTCCAGACTCCGAGAAGCTGGAGATGAGCCGCACGGCTTTCCTTGACGAGTTCCGTCGCTGCGAACTGCTCGGTCTCTCGATGCTGAACTTCCATCCCGGCAGCCACCTCAACCGCATGGACGAGGACAAGTGCCTGGACCTTATAGCCGAATCCATCAATTATACCCTGGATGTTACCGAAGGCGTGACGGCGGTGATTGAGAATACCGCCGGCCAAGGCTCTAACCTCGGTTTCCGCTTTGACCAGATAGCCCGCATTATTGATGGCGTGGAGGACAAGGACAGGGTAGGCGTCTGTGTGGACACCTGTCACACATATTCCGCCGGATATGACCTCGCCACCCCCGAGGGATATAAGGCTACCTGGGAGGAGTTTGACCGCGTAATCGGTGCCGGCTACCTCAAGGCTATACACCTGAACGACGACAAAAGGGAACTCGGCTCGCGCATTGACCGCCACGCCTGTATAGGTCAGGGCACTTTGGGCAAGGAGTTCTTCATACGTCTGGTGAACGACCCCAGGTTCGACGATATGCCTATAATTCTTGAAACCCCCGAACCCTTGCTCTGGCCCGACGAGATAGCATGGCTATATTCGCAGATAGATGATTAGACATCCTGTTAATCATAACTTAACTTAACTGATAAAATTCCTTACATGAAAACAAAACCGGATTTGGGATTCTGGAAGTTGTGGAACCTTAGCTTCGGCTTTTTCGGAGTGCAGATAGCCTACGCCTTGCAGAGTGCAAACGTTTCGCGTATCTTCTCCACTATCGGAGCCGACCCGCATGACCTCAGCTACTTCTGGATTCTCCCGCCCCTTATGGGCATGATTGTACAGCCTGTTGTCGGCACCCTCAGCGACAAGACCTGGAACCGTTTCGGGCGTCGTCTGCCTTACCTTATCATAGGCGCGCTCGTGGCCGTGATAGTGATGTGCCTGCTCCCAAACGCCGGCTCTTTCGGCCTTAGCCTGTCAAGCGCGATTATGTTCGGCCTCGTCTCCCTGATGTTGCTGGACACATCAATCAATATGGCCATGCAGCCTTTCAAGATGCTGGTGGGCGACATGGTGAACGAAAAACAGAAGGGCCTGGCCTACTCCATTCAGAGTTTCCTCTGCAACGCCGGCTCTGTGGTGGGATTCGTGTTCCCATTCTTCCTTACCTGGATAGGTATTCAGAGTACTGCCCCGGACGGAGTGGTGCCAGACACAGTAATATGGTCTTTCTATATAGGTGCGGCCATTCTGCTGTCGTGCGTGATTTACTCTCTGCTCAAAATCAAAGAATGGCCACCGCATGTCTACGCCCAGTACAACGGCGGACCGGATGCCGGAAAGGCCGGGGTGAAGGAGAAGAAGAGCATTGTCCGTCTGCTCAAGGAGGCTCCATCGACATTCTGGACTGTCAGCATCGTGCAGTTCTTCTGTTGGTTCGCCTTCCTGTTCATGTGGACATACACCACCAATACTGTGGCGACAAACGCTTTCGATACACCGGTAATCGAGAGAATCAACGCCATTTCCGACGGCTCCTCTCAAGTGTCCGGCAAGTTCATCCTCATCAACGACACTGTGGCTATTCTCAAGGATGGAAAAGCGCTGGTGAACGGTGTGAAGATTGACGGTTCTCTCAGAGATGCCTCTCTCATCGTCAAGGGAGACAACGACACCATTGTCAAGGACCGAATGATTACGTACAACGACAAGGGTCTGCCCGTAGCTGACTTCTCAACCCCCATTGCCAACCCCGGCGATAAACTGATACTGGACGGTGAGGAGGTAACACTCTCCACTCACGCTACACTATCCGACTACATGAGCAACCTCGAGGGTGAGGTTAAGTTCACTACCGGCACCAACGTCACCACCGACCACTCCACCGGCAGACTCTCCGTAGTGGAGCCTGAGGAAGTGACTCTGGATGCCTCCAAGGCCAAATACGAGGAGGCTCCGGCCCTTGACACAGCTTCCATCCAGTACAATAATGCCGGCGACTGGGTAGGTATTCTGTTTGCCGTGCAGGCTCTCGGCTCGGTGCTGTGGGCAGTTGTGCTTCCCCGCTTCCGCAGCCGCAAGCTCTCCTACGCCCTCAGCCTTGTACTCGGCGGAATAGGCTTCATCCTTTCGGCTTATATCACAAATCAGTACCTGCTCTTTGTGCCCTTCGTCCTCATAGGCTGCGGTTGGGCTGCGATGCTCGCCTGGCCCTTCACGATACTAACCAACTCCCTGAAGGGCGGCAACATCGGTACATACTTAGGCCTGTTCAACTGTTCCATCTGTCTGCCTCAGATAGTGGCGGCGCTCCTTGGCGGTGTCATCCTGAGCCTGTTCAGCACACCGGGAGAACTCGCCCCCGTCTACATAATGATGGTGATAGCCGGTATATCAATGATTATAGGCGCCCTATGCGTAGGCATAATCAAAGAAGGCAAAGGTTCCGGAAAGGTAGAGGAAAACATCCCCGACTCGGAAATCTGACCCGAAACCGTATAAAAAGGAAGCGAGGCATAAGCGCCTCGCTTCCTTTTTATATGCGACCCCGTACCGGCATACAACCGCTTGTGCTTTATATGACCTTCTTTTTTGGGGGGCTGTGTTTTTTTTCAACATTTGTTGAAATCCATTGTCACAAATGCCCTTAACTTTGCGTCGTAATAATAAACTGACGCAATAATGAAATATATCTACATCGTAACCTCGGCATTGCTGAGTTCAGTCAGCGCAATGGCTCAGACGGAAGCGTCTGACTCAATTGCAGCGCAGGAATTGCAGGAGATTGTAATAGAGGCGCCGAGAGTAGTCCGCAAGGCCGATATGGATGTCTATCACCCGTCGAAAAGTGCGGTGGACAACTCCAAGAACGGTATGCAGCTGCTCAACAATCTTATGATACCTTCGCTCTCGGTAAGCGACGCCCTCGGCAGCATCACTGCCGCCGGACAGTCCGTGCAGGTACGCATCAACGGACGTGCGGCGACCATAGAGCAGGTAAGGACATTGTTGCCTGAGACCGTCAAGCGTGTGGAATGGATGGACAATCCCGGACTCAGATACGGCGGTGCGAACTATGTGCTCAACTTCATAGTCGCCAATCCCTCGCTCGGAGGTTCGTTGCAGTTATTGGCGCGTCCTTCCCTGAATGAAGCCTTTGGATTATATATGGCTGACGCTAAATTCAACTTCGGCAAATCGCAGTTTGAAATCGGCGCGGACTATAGACTCGCCAACCGGATGAAGACCCATCGCGATTATACGGAAACGTTCACATTTCCGGATGGCGCCACACTCACGCGCAAAGAGACTTCGCTTGGAGGCATAATGGATAATACATCGGGTAATCTTAGGGCTTCTTACAACTATATCAAACCCGATACCACGGTGTTTGTCGCGGAGTTCTCTATTCATAGGGATTTTACCGACAAGTCCCTTTACAACGGACTGCTCTCCCTGAGCGACGGGACAGATGACATATTGCTCACTGACTCACATGGAGACACAGGTACAACGCCGACCCTCTCTCTTTATCTACAGCAGCATTTCGCCCACAGACAGATGCTCGTGGTCGATTTCCGCTCTTCATTCTATTTCGGACGTACATTCTCGGATTACCTTGAACGACTTCCGTCGTCACCTATATATCTTACCGACATCCACACCGATATCAAAGACAGGAACCAGGCATACGGAATTGAAGCGGATTATATAAAGAACTGGCGAAACGGACGTTTCACAGCCGGGGTCTCCTACACCGCCAACCGCAACCGTTCTGAATATGAGAATCTCGGAGGAGATATATTCCATCAACGTCAGGATAAAGTGTATTTCTTCGCCGAATATTTCCATCGCTTAGGCAAATGGACAGCAACCGCCGGAATGGGCGTACAGTATACCGATTTCCTTTTCAAAGAATCTGACCGCGGCAATCATTCATGGAGTCCGCGTCCGCAGGCTACCATAACGTATTCATTGAATCAGAACCATAATTTCCGGATTAACTTCACTTCATGGCAATCCACTCCGTCGTTGGCCGAGACGAATGTGGTTCCGCAGCAACTCGACGGCTTCCAATGGAGAGTCGGCAATCAGAATCTGAAAACCTCCAACTCATATATGCTGATATTCAGTTATGGATTCAACCTGCCGAGGATAAGCGGGACATTCGGCATAAGAGCCTTTACATCGCCTAATGCCATCACACCCTTGCTTGAATGGAAAGAAGGCCGACTTATTACGACATACGAAAACAGCCGTGGACTGAAAAACCTGTCCTTCTTCCTTGCCCCGCAGATTGAGATTATTCCGCAATGGCTTATTGTCAGCGGTTATGTGCAATACCGTATGGAGCGCATGAAAGGCACCGGCTATGCCATCAATCATAACGGGTGGAGCGGCAACGCCTCCCTGCAGCTCATCCACTGGGGATTTGTCCTCAGCGCCCAATACCAGTATGCCCAGCGCGACCTTTGGGGCGAGAGAATCAGCTGGGGTGAAGACGCTAATGTCATCTCGCTTGATTACAATTGGAAAGACTGGCAGTTCGGAGCCGGAATCCTAATGCCTTTCGGCAAGTATGACCAAGGGTCAAAGTCTATTAGCAAATGGAATACCAACGAGCAGCACATGCGTCTTAATATGTGTATGCCTTTTGCCTCCGTGGCATGGAATCTTCAATGGGGGCGTCAGAAACGCGGAGTTCGGAAAATCATCAACGCGGATGCCAACACCGACCGTTCAACCGCCGGAGGCCGATGATATACTTCAATATCACTGGATTCTCAGCCCTCTGAGTTTCGCTCCGAATCAACGGGCGGAATAAATATAGGAATCAAAGTTGGTCAATAAGAGAATTGACAGACAGACCGGCTTGTAAACAGTTTACTTCATGCAAGAATACATATAAATAAGCAAATACAGGGAACCTCGCCGTGATGGCGGGGTTCCTGTCTTTAGTATTCAATCATATATGTTATCTTCGATTATACATAATATGAAGACCGTTTTATAATCACATAAGGATGTTGAAAAGATAGCCGGATATAACGGCGGTCAGGAATATGACTGCAACAATCATGGCGACGAGTTTCTTCTTGAAGATGCTTGCGAGCATTGACATTTCGGGAATTGCCATGCCTGCGCCACCGATAACGAGTGCTACCACGGCTCCGATACTCATTCCTTTACCCATCAATGCCACTCCGATAGGGATTGCGGTTTCTGCACGGATATAAAGGGGCACACCGATGATAGCGGCGACAGGTACTGCAAACGGATTGTCGGGACCTGCGATTTTCAAAACCCAATCACTCGGCATATAGCCGTAAATCACCGCTCCCAAAGCAACGCCGATGATAAGATACCATATAATCGGGCGAAGCGTGTACCATCCGGCACGAAGTGCTATGGCCATCTTCTCCCCCCACGGTAGTTTCTTCTGCTCAATATGTTTCTCATTTGAGGAACAACAGGATTGTGTTTTAATCCTTACGTTTTTGACATATTTCTGCGCATCTACTTTTTGCAGTCCCCAGCCAAAGAATACAGAACAAAGAAATGCAATCGCTACATATGCAAGCATTGCCTTAACGCCGACAAGTGCGCCAAGCATGGCGATAATAATAGGATTAAGCAGCGGAGAGGCAATCAAGAAAGACATAGTGGCTCCAAATGGCACTCCTGCGTTAAAAAATCCTACCGTCATCGGTATGGTGGAACATGCGCAGAAAGGTGTGAGCGCGCCAAATCCTGCGGCAATCACATTTCCGAAGAATCCGGCTTTCTCAATTTTCTTGCTGATTTTTTTCTGAGGAATATACATCAGTAAGATTTCCACAATAGCCGTTATAACTATGAAAAGGACTGTGAGTTCTAAAGTAATATAGCAAAAATACCATAGTGTATCAAGTAGGGTATTCATTTCAGTTCCGAATTATATAAATCTTCAAATCTGTTTATTATCTCATCGCGTACCCTGCGGAACTCGCTCATTACATATTCCTCTGAGCCAATTGCATAGGAGGGGTCATCGAATCCGATATGAATACGATGTACTGATTTGCCGACAAATTGAGGGCAATTCTCATTTGCACCGCCACATACTGTTATTACATAATCCCATGGTTCATTGAGATATTCCATGACATCGTGCGGGGTATGGTCGCTGATGTCTATGCCTGCTTCTTCCATAACTTTAACGGCCAAAGGATTGATGTTCTCCGCAGGTTTCGTGCCTGCGGAGAACACATCAACTTCAGGGCTAAATGATTTTAGAAAGCCATGGGCCATTTGGCTTCGGCAACTGTTGCCGGTACAAAGAACCAATACCTTCATTCTCGTTACCTTCATTTTTCGTTCCGATTAGAAGAAATAACCGTAAATCCAGCCTGAGACGGTCGCCATGACGATTACAAGCGCGACATATATCACAGTCTTTTTGGTGCCCATCACACTTCTTATGACAAGCATATTCGGCAGCGACAGCGAGGGCCCGGCAAGCAGCAGGGCGAGAGCCGGGCCCTTGCCCATGCCGGATGCGAGCAATCCCTGAATAATCGGCACTTCGGTAAGAGTGGCGAAATACATGAACGCTCCTGTGAAACTTGCGAAAAAGTTTGACAGTAACGAATTGCCGCCGACCGCCCATTCTACCCAGCTGTCGGGAATGATACCGGGCAGCTCTATACCGTCATGCGTCGAGCCGAGCAGAAAGCCCGCTGTCAATACTCCGACTGCGAGCAACGGCAGTATCAGCTTGGCGAATCCCCAAGATGACAACGCCCATTCGCGGTTCTCGTCATCGTTTTTGTCGCATAACAGTATTATGGCAAGCACGGCGACGGAAACAATCATAGGCACAAGGGGTGACAGTTTGGCATCAGGAATGAAAACGTTGGCGATATAAGCTGAAATTGCTACGGCTACAGCTCCGAGAATAATCCATCGGCTTTTTAGATGAAGTATCTTCACGAATATCACGCATAGCCCTATTGCAAGGGCAGATGTTATCCACCATTTTGCTTCGTAAATCGCGGCCCAGACTCCACGGTCTATTGTCGCAGGTGCGCCCCAGTTGGCAAACACGAGGATTGCCACGAGAGTAAAGAAGAATATCGCGGTCTGCCAAAGCGGGCGTTTTTCCGGAGGCGGTACGATATTCATCTGTGCCGCCTCCTTATCCCGTTCTTCTTTACGGAAGATGAATGACATCACCAGTCCGATTACAACTGCAAACGTAACGGCACCGATTATACGGGCAAGTCCCATCTCAAGTCCGAGTATACGGGCGGTGAGGATGACTGAAAGTATGCTGATGGCGGGTCCGGAATACAGGAACGCTATCGCCGGACCGAGTCCCGCTCCACGTTTGTATATGCTGGTGAACAACGGGAGAATGGTGCAGGAACACACGGCGAGGATACCTCCCGAAACAGATGCGACGGTATATGACACCCATTTTTTTGCATTCGCCCCGAAATATTTCAATACCGCTCCCTGACTTACGAACACCGCAATCACACCGGCTATGAAGAAAGCCGGTAGAAGGCAGAGGACTATATGCTCACGGGCATACCATTTGGCGAGGTCAAGGGTGGAGTGTACCGCTGTCAGCAGGGTTTCGCTGTTGACGGGCATGAAGAACGCTGTCAGAAATATGACGACGGTCCATACGAGAAATTTAATTTCCTTTTTTGTGTCCATGACTGTTTCCCGTTGTTTATAGTCAGATACCGAGAGCCTTTTTTACTTCTTCAGCCGTCGGAACGTGCCCTTTGATTTTTACGGTTCCGTCAATGACCAAGGCTGGAGTCGTCATGATATTGTAACTCATTATTTCGGCGATATCCTCGATTTTGGATAGCTTGACAGCGAGATGATAATCGTCTATCACGCGCTCCACTACCTTATATGTTTCCTTACATTTGGCACAGCCGGGACCCAGGATAAGGACTTCGCTTGCCTTTGTGCCAGGAGCCGTAGCACAGCAAGAGGTTTCATTGGACTCCGCCGGTTCACCTGAGCAGCCGCACGACTGCACCGGTTTCACATCGTCGTCTACGATCATGTCGTTGCAGCAACAGCTTTTCTTTTTGGGTGCGAAAAGAGTTGACCAAAACCCTTTCTTTGATTCTTTTTTATCCATGTTTATCCATTTTTATAGTTAGAAGTACATAATTATGCAGTAGTATATGCCTACTGCGATGAAAATGACGCCGACAATGACATTGAGCCATTTCTGAACAGTGCGCAGTTTTCCGTAGAACTCGCCGACCTTTTCCACACTGAAAGCGAGAATCCATGCTACTGCGAGGACAGGAAGAGAGGTGGCGATAGCAAACAATACAGGCAGAAGCCAGCCGGCACTTGCCGTGACAGACATCGGTATCAACATGCCGAAGTAGAAAATGCCACTTGTCGGGCAGAATGCCATGGCAAACAGGATACCGAGCAGCAACGCTCCCAATCCTCCACTTCGGGCAAGACACTCGCCATTGCCGCCAAATCCGAATTGAGGCAGGTTGAGTTTGTGACCGAACAGCATGAAAAGTCCGATAATCATCAGGAGCGGTCCGAGCAGCAGCTCACCCCATTTGCCGATAGCTTTCTGTATGCCGAAGACGCTTGCGCCCTCTTTCAGAATAGATATGAGAATAACGCCGAGAACGGTATATGCGACTATACGACCAATCGTATATAATACTCCGTTTCGGAAAATGCGTCTGCGGCTCTCTATGTCCTTGCTGATGTAGCCTATTGCGGCTATATTGGTGGCAAG
>URIC01000028.1 GCA_900547755.1 uncultured Bacteroidales bacterium | reverse complement strand
GTAGCCAAAAAGCAGGCCCCGTTCGTAGGTGCATACATTTCTAATGATTCGCTGAGGGCTGTCGCCGAAACTCTCTAAATAGGCGATTTTCTCGGTATTATCCTTGCGGACGGCCAACAGATATTGCTCAAAGGCTTTGCGTTCCGTGTGGCAAGGGGTGTATTCCAGAATAGCCGCTATTTTCTTCTGTTTTCTGAATTTTTGTATGGGAATCATAATAATCTGAGAATTAAAATACGAGTGGAACCGCCCTTTCTTATGGGAGTACCTATAGCTATTTTGTCGTTGCCGTATCCGGAAGATTTTGGCCCTCGGGTTCCATCAATTCGACTTCTCCGCATTTTTCACATGCTCCATCCATCTCATCGAAGATGGTTAGTATTGCACCAGAATTAGGGTTGATGCGGGCATCGCACGCGACATCATGGCCTTTGCACTTTTTGCATACCAAACGAGGTATTTCAATTTGCTTTATCACCTGATAATCTTCCCAACCGTTTGCATCCGATAATCCATGTAAATAGGCTTCATATTCATTTGGAGTCTTGAATTCTTTTTCCACTACCAATCCGGAATGGTTCTTTATCCAGTCGTCAGAAGGTATATAATTTATATCGTGAAATTGGTCTACGGCCTCTTTCCCGAAGATGATTGTTGCTTTAATTGGAAAAAACGGTTAAAGTGACCCCTAAAAAACGGAGGAAGATGACCCCCAAAAGTTGAAGCGTAAAAAGAGTTCAAAGTTGTTGTCCGGATTAGGGTCTAAAAGGATATGATTTTGCCCGGGTTAAACAACTTTTTTTTGTAGGTCTTTCGTCCCGATTTTATGCGAGAACCCCACTTAGTTCTCGCCCATAAAACGGTCGGGATTGTGTCGACCAACACTGCAAATATAACTATTTGTTCTAAAAGAACAAAAGAGTAGTTTTGCAGCTGCAGGCGTCTATCCATAGGCATTTTCAGATTTAGATTTTCTTTTCCTTATCGACTCGCCGAACAGTTCAACGCGCAGCGAGTGGTGTACGATGCGGTCGAGTACGGCGTCGGCGATGGTTTTCTCGCCGATCACGTCGTACCAGTCCTTTACGGGGATCTGCGAGGTTATCATGGTCGAGCGCCTTTGATGCCGGTCTTCGATGATGTCCATCAGTATGCCGCGCGATTGGGCGTCGAGCGGCTGCATGCAGAAGTCGTCCAGGATCATCAGGTCTACGCGTTCGATACGCTTCAGGTCGGCCAGTATCGTGCCTTTGGCCTTGGATATTTTGAGCTGGCTCATTAGTTTGGCCGTGCTTGCATACATTACTCGGAAACCGTCCTGGCAGGCCTTATAGCCGAGCGCGGTGGCCAGATAACTCTTGCCCGTTCCTGTCGGTCCGGTAATGATAAGGTCTTTGTGGTCGCGCACGAACTCCATAGCGGCAAGCCGCTCGACCTGATTACGGTCGAGACCCCGCTCGAAGGTATAGTCGACATCATCCAGGGTGGCGTTGTAACGGAACTGGGCGGCTCTGACAGCCCGTTCAACAGCTCGGTTCTTGCGGTTGTCCCATTCACTGTGAACCAGGTGCGATACGAACTGGTCCTGGGTCATCTTCTCTTTGATAGTGTTCTCCAGCGAGGTCTTAAAAGCGTCGTGCATACCAAAGAGGCGCATCTGGCGCAGTTTCTCTAATGTCTGATTGTTCATAGTTTTATGGATTAAGTATTTATTTATAGTACTCTTTGCCTCTGATGTTCTCGTGTTCAGGCATATCGGCAGGCTCCTCCGGAAGGTCTATCGCCTCGGATTTATTCTGAAGTATATCCTGTATCTCCCGGAAACTGTACTTGCCGTAACTGTCGGCCAGTCGGCAGGCCGCTGCCAGACGGTCGGGCCCCACTTTACGGGCGAAGTTCAGGATGCCCGAACATATCTTGTTGGCCTGATCCTGATAGCGGGTCTTCTCCAGTATCCTGCGGATATAATGCTCCACGTCTTCATGTATGGCGGCAGCCTGCTGGAGGAACCGCTCCGGCGACCACTCCATCACCGCGCGATGCTTTGGACAAAGGTGTTCGGTAACGGTAGTGTAGCGGTAGTTATGGCGGTCGCGGGTATGATGGGCTATGATGTCGTAGTTGTAGCGGATCTCCACGTCGGCCACCGTATAGGACAACTGTACTTTCTTGCCGATGTAGGTGTGTGGAACGCTGTAGTAGTGGATGTCTTCGTGTAGGCGCGCATAACCGTATTTATCGACCGTAGTGACGATATGCTTCTTCATCTGGTAACGGATCGGGTTCAGAGGCCCGAGAGCTTCCTGTTCTACATCCTCGAAGTAATCCCGACGGGAGTAGTTGCGCCGCGGACGGTTCTGGTTGTTATGTTTCTCAAGAGCCGCACGGATAGCTATGTTAAGTGACCGCAGATCGGGACAGTGTAACGGCTCGATGACAGTAAAGATATCCTTGTAGGTAAGCTTAACCGCATTCTCGACATGGGCCTTATCCTTGGGACTGCGGGCCCGGGTAGGATATACCGTCACGCCATAGTGTTCGCCGAACCGCTCGAACTCCGTGTTCAGAATCGCTTCATAACGGCTGGCTTTCGTAACCGCGCTCTTCAGGTTATCCGGAACGATAGCTTTGGGTACGCCGCCATAATAATAAAAGGCGTTCTCGCAGGCCGAGATAAAGTCTTCCTTGCGCTGACTCTCGACAGCTTCCACATAGGTCAGCAGACTGCATCCCAGGATCGCCACGAACACCTCCACTTCGCGGGGTTGTTCACCCGGAGGGTAGATCCACAGCTTGCTGCCCGTATAGTCCACGAACAACTTATCCCCTGCCTTATGCTCCATACGCATCGACGGGTTGCTGATGCGTTCGTAGCGACGCAAGGCGACACGGAACTGCGTCAGACTGTAACCGTCCGGATGGGCTGCGCGATAACGCTCCCATTGCTTGTGGCTGGTCATACCCTTACGCCCCATCTCTTTGCTGGCAGAAGGAAGAAAAGCCTCAAGGGCGTCTATACGGGGATTGGACTCCACCGGAGTCTCCTCGATGCAGAACAGAGCGTAAAGCTCGGCATCGCTCTTGGAAAGGAACTCCTTATAGGTAAGGCTGAGGGTGTTCCACTTGTTGACATACTTTTTTACCGTGTTGCGCGAAGTGCGGGCCATCTCGGCGATAGCCCTTAAACCAACGCGATCGGTGTACAATCGAATGATCGTGCGTAATTTATTCATTTTCAAAGGTCTGTTAGGCATAGTCTCTGGATTTTGGTTTGCTTTTGATAGTCAAGCTAACAAAATCCAACTCCTTTTAAACCTCTGAACAACTACTTTTTACTCAAATTACTGACTGGGGCAGCTTGCTCCGTTTTAGATGGATCACTTTCGACCGTTTTAAGGTGGTCAATTTAAGCCGTTTTTACCGGGTCAATTTCATCCGTCCCTACTGGGTCAATTTTACCGTGTTTTCCAACTATGTCCCGTAGGTCGTGGAATACCCGTAAAGCCTAATAACACAAGAAGCCCACGCCCGTCAAGGTGTAGTGCCTGTAAAGTACTGCTTTCCGACGAGCGTGGTTACGACCCGTCGTGACGCCTCTTATTGCCGCTTTACTGTAAATTTCCACGTTTACGGGGCAGCAACGCGATTCACGCCTTTCGGCGAGTTCGCAATTCAAAGGTAAGTACTAAATCTTTCTTCTGCAACTTTTTTCTCAAATAGATTACAGGGCTGGCATCTTTTTTTTCTATTTTTTCCGTGTAATGGGCGATCTGGGCCGTTATGAAGGTCTGCATCGACGCACAAATACCCGTCACCGGGGTATCGGTACAATCATCGCGCCGGGCTTGTCAGCCCGCTGCCCGTATATTATTGAGGGTAAACGGACTTATTTGCCTGAACTACGGCTGAACCGCCTGTCACTATCTGCAATTAAAGTCTCCATGTCGAATGTTATTCTGCCGCAAATATACATTATTTTCCTTTCTACACACGATTTCCGTTCCGAAAAAGACCCGGTAAATCAATTATTTAGCCTGTTTTTTTATTCTCTCAAATCAATTACAACATAATGTATTTGAGATTTCGAGTTCTTTGTATTATGGTAAGAATTCCCAGAAACGAAGAACTTGTCCGTTACATAGCCTACCGGCTGCGGGAACTGCGTTTGGCGCGGGGCCTGTCGCAGGAAAAGGTGTTGTTTGAAACAGGCGTCCGTGTCGAGCATATCGAAATGGGGCGCAACAACATTACCATCTCGACACTCCATGCCCTCTGCACCTTATACGGCACGACCCTACATGAATTTTTCACGCCTTCCGTTGAGCCGGAAACAACCGACGCACCTGAACCGACCGACAATCCGGAAATAAGCGACGACCATGAGCAAGAAACACATCCGCAATAACGAGGTGATCAATAGGATCGGGGCCGGGTTCCGCGAACTGCGCAAAGCCGCGGGCAAGGGCCAAAAAGAGGTGATAAAGGAGACCGGCATCAATGTCGGCAACATCGAAGCCGGCCTGTTCAATCCGATGCTCGACACCATCGATCGTCTGTGCCGCTACTACGGCACGACGCTGGGCGAGTTTTTCCGGGAGTTGGAAATGTAACACCAATATAAGGAGAATATGAATACCTACATTACATCTGAAAATATCGAAGAGATCAAGCGTCGGCTTGATTTTTTGGCGAATAATTATGATGTTAAATATAAAGATGTAAAAATAGGTGTAGATTCTATTGAAATTTTATTTGCAGAGGAAAAAGATTACATAATATATCCTGTTGAAGATTTTTTACTCTACACTAATAATATACAATCCTTAAAATTAAATTAGCATTTTTTTGATAATTAAGAATATTAAATATATAAAATATAGAAGTATAAAATCAGATTATAATAATATATAATTTTTCAAACTCGCTGAGAATTGAATATTTAACGCACAATGGTACCTTATCTAAATAAATTAGAATCTGAGATTATCGCTTAATAAGAGAGTATACACCTATCCTGTACTTCCATATTAGAGTAAGTTATAAATACAGAATTAGATTTTCAGTGACTCGTCTTATTGAAACATATTCGGTAACAATATTATAGTATGAAGGTATTAGCTGCAAGAGAGAGGGGACAACATATAAAATAGAAACGCCGGAGATTAATTTCTCCGGTGCCCTTAATAACTCGGATGGTTAAACGCCTCCAGAATAACGACAACCTTAGAATCACTTCTTCTCCGGAGTAAAGGTTTCATAACTATTGTCATCGTAGAATATGGTTATGCGTACTACTTTGCGCGGATTTGGCTTATTCTGAGCTATTTGCGTAGAAATATTTACATTTGCAAAATCACCTTTATTTCGCTGATTATCAGTGGCATTAGCTGAGAAATCAAAGGCATTTAACCCGTTGAGATTTACATTTTCATTTTCAGCCGGATAGTTGTCCATGAATTTTTCAGCCTCGGACATAAGAGCCGGATTTATGGGCTTGGGAACAAGCATCTCGCCTTCGCCGAACATCAGCCAAAGAACAGAAAGGTCAGGGAACTGGTCATGGATTTGCTTCACAACCACATCCGAGAGTTTCTTATTTCGTCCGGAAAGCAGTTGCGACAGGGAAGGGCGGGGAATACCGCACTTATCGGCAAACTGGGAGTTCGTAAGCTCTACACTGTCTATAAAGAGTTTCAGACGAGTCGCCACATTTTGTTCTTCCATTGCAAAATTCAGTATTGGAAATTAAGTATGCAAATGTAACTATAATTTTGCAAACAGCAAATTAAATTCGGCAAATTTTTAATTTTATTTTATAATTTAATTTTGCAAATAAGACAAAACGGTTTGCGTTTACGTTTTTACAGATTTAAACCATATTATAGCCTCCGAATAGGCACCAATTGACAACCAACGGATTACCTCCGCTTGCCAACCATGACAGAGAACAAAAGGCCACACAAACACAATTATTGTATCTTTCACTTTAAACTTTATATGTATAGTACAATATAACAACACTATATAAATACTATTAAATTAGCTTAATGAGGATAATTCCTATTTCTGAATCGTTTTGTGACGCGAATTGTGTTTCTTGAACACCTGTTCCTGTTATCAACTTGCGATTAACCGATTTCGTTTTACAAACATCAAATCGAAATTTTCTGCTGATTACATTTGCATCGTTTCGTTTTGTATATGAATATTTGTAAACTTTAGTGATGTGCTGTATTTAATGCACATACTTACCGAAATTTAGAACATATACCTATAGAGATTCTCGTCAGTATTTTTTCTAAACTGAACTGATAAGACCGTTTTATGATGAGACAAGACGGAAACACAAGAAGCTGATTTTACAATATCCGATAAACTGACCTGATACGTCCGTATTTACGTAAGGGAATCCAGTTTGTAAATTATTCTCAAATCTCAGCGGGTTAAAAAACCTGTTTCTGACTTATATTTATCTGAAAATCTGCCTTTTCCGAATATATTTTCCTGTTGGGAAATCGTACAGAAATAGAATAATCCACGTCCATATAGCCATTATTCCCCTATTTCCCGGATATTCAAGCGTATCCCGAAGCCTTTTTACAGATACCGCAACACGATTGTCAAGCCCCAGGTGGGTGATACATCTTTGCGTATATATATGGGTTTCTTATCTTACTATAACTTCTTACTTCCCCGGCTCTTCCCCTTTCCCATTCTCCCCTACTTATATATCCTTAACTTACATTTGGACTCTCCGAACCGCAAGAATAAAACCAGACTATTTTACATTTGCTTAAATCCAATGATTCTATTCTCCGATTTCAAATAATGATTTTGAATATTTCAAAATCATTATTTGAAAAATACGATATGAGAAAATAAATTATTCAAGCATCAGGAATACACTGATAGGAAACGCAGGGATTACCAATGCCTCTTCCACTAATATGTCATTCGGGTTGCGCCAAAGAATATAACTCAGCTCCAAAGTCGTAAGATGAAACCATCTCAAGTCAGAATCACATTTACGTTCTATAGCGATAAGCTGCGCATCCGTCATCTCTGAAAGTGGCGTATAGTGACAATCTCCCTTGTTTACGCTGAATAATCCACGATTATCTTCATAATCATCAAGAGTAATGAGAATTGAAAATTCCGCATCTTTGTCCGAGCGCGCTACAAATTTTAGAATCTCAGCGACATCCAATATTTTAGCCATTGCAAACGGAACTGAGTCTTTTCGGCTCGAAGAGAAAGACACTTCATCTGTAGACATAGTGTCATCCAGTAGTGTCTCCCGATATTTTACATATACATCCGAAGAAGTAACTGAAACATCTGAAGTACTTTTTCTACCAGTGTCATACCGATGGACGATAAGGGAAGTGTTTAACGGTAACATGTTTTTCAAAGTCTGCAAGAGGATATTGTCATGTTCCTCTGAATCCGACAACAACAACTGTACGGTTGCCTCTTCCTCTTTGATATTAGAACAAAATAATAAACCCGATAGTTTATCATCTTTGTCATTTAGCACTAAAATCACTCCATCACTTATTCGATTTTCATTAATTACAGTTATGAAATCAGATTTTGAATGATAGATTACTGAACCACTAATCTTGTTAATCGCATCAATATAATACTTATAGATTGTATCAATTAATTCAGTATCCCTAAAAATATTCCGATTACAAATATATTTATTTACATTAATAATCTTATAATAATCATCTTTAAGACATACATCATACACATATTCAAAAGCTGAATCTTCTGTAATATTCATGTCACAAAAATTATGTATTCCGACATATCTATCTATATTGATATAAGATATATCTACATATCCGAACTTCTTATAATACAATCTCAAATAATCGGATGCCGGTATAAGAAAAGAAACTATATTATTACGATTACACAAACGCATATTACATTCACGAATAAGAGTTTCCATGAATCCCTTCTTTCTAAAATCCGGCAAAGTAGCAAGTCCACATAGATAGCCTCCCCTAAATAAAATATCTGAAGATTTACATTTACAATCGCATGATTCATCAGCAGAATAAATATCACTGAGTTGAAAATCATATTCTACGCAGCATAATTGCGAAACAAGTATATTATCAATATAATAAGTCAAAAATAAATCCTTATTAAAATATCGTTCCATAAACATATCGATATATGCGTCAGAATCGCCAAATATACTCTTCCACAACTTGATAATATCCGATTTGCAATCAGCCATAATAAACAATAATAAATATGATAAATAACATATACAAGGCCAAATCATAACCCTGTAATCAGGAAAGCTCACAAGCCCTCCCCCTACACAAAAGAAACGCCCAATCCGCCTCACTTGTTCCCCACGTCCCCGGACCGGCTGACCTATGATTCCGACATAAAGAGGCATGGCAATACCCCGGTTGTGTTGATGTTCCCGTTCCTGATTTCAGAGGCTGTTAAAAAATAAACGTTAATTATGGGCGGCAGATTTCCAGGCAGAATCCGGTCAAGTCGAAGGAGCATAGCGAGCTATGTGACTGAGACGCGGCCGGATTATGACGGAAATCTGACGGACAAAGGCGATGGGCGTTGTTTTTCAGCCTCGAATGTTAAGAACGTTGATATTGTTGATTACCCACGGACCCGGAAGCGCGAATGGATTCTGCCCTTTGTCTCAGTCGCATAGCCCGCTATGCTCCCTCGCCTGCATGACAGAATCCATTCGCGCTTCCGACCCATAATTAACGTTTATTTTTTAATAGCCTCTCAAGGTCTTGGAAAGTTGAGTTATACGAAACAGTCAGATATATTCTGAAAAACATTACCCCGATAGCCCCGCCAATAACTTTTTTTCGTAAATTTGCACTTGATTTACTGAGCCAAAGAGTCGGCGACAGTAAATCAACATACGAAAGGTGTTATTGAAATTATCTTCTGTTCTTGAACTTGGCGGTTTATAATGCAGTGAAGATGATTAGCAGTAGCATCTGCACTGGTTGCTTGTATGCACCACTGTCACAGTGGCTTATATAAGGCAAATCGGTGTGGGGCTATTGCTTTATCTACTGCAAGGGTACGCCAAGACCCAAGAATAAGATAAAGCAAATACAATCCTCACACCTTTTTCATGTCCAATCGTAAGTTCCGCCGAGGATTGAGGAACACGATACAACAAATGAAAAGACTTGCATTTCTCTCTTATATGACCGACTTTTCAATCGGAGCGTTTGCACAAAACGGTCTGACAAATGCCAACTGTTTCTACGATGGATTTTGGGGAGAATGGTTCAACACTCAGTCATGGAATGGGCATTACTCCAAATGCCATTATAAAGCGATAGGCAAATACAATGACTTTATAGTCTATAGGGACGTGAATCATCCATCTGAATACTATTTTAAATTATCTTTTAATGAGACAGATGCTGTGAGCGGGATAGTTTCCCTTCATAAAACAAGAAACAAACGCCTTAAAGACAATGAGAATTATAAATATGAAGGGACTATTGAATTTTATCTTGATGATAAAACTTCTAACGCTAAAGAATGGGTAAAAGTATTCGCTAAAAACGAGAATCAGCCCTATCGCAGTAACAGGAATATACGCAAAAACTATCAATGTACGGTCTATATAGCTCCATATAAAGATAATCCAAGAGAATACATAGTGGCCTTTAATGAACTCGCCATAGGATTCACGATTGACTGAGAGACTGTTGAAAAAAATATTGCTGTCCGATAAAAAACTTTGAGAATCCCAAAGTTTTACCGGACAGCAATTATAGAGTATTTACTGCGCTTTTGCAGACAGCAATAAATGACTTCGGCAATCAGTATTCGCTCGAAAAATGGAACTTGATGGTGGGGAAATCCGATTGTGCCATTTGCAGGACATAGTTGCTGTCGGCAAGGAAAACATCGCGTCCTTCCTTATCCTCGGCCATGAACTGCTGTTTACGGCGTTTGAAGTTGGCCAAAGCGGCGTCGTCATCGCTTTCTATCCAGCAGGCCTTATACATGCTCAGAGGCTCCCAGCGGCACTGTGCGCCGTATTCATGCAACAGGCGGTACTGGATTACCTCGAACTGCAATTGCCCCACCGTACCGATAATCTTACGGTTATTGAAGCGATTTATGAACATCTGCGCCACACCCTCGTCCATGAGCTGACGTATACCCTTGTCAAGCTGCTTCTGCTTCATGGGGTCGGCATTTTCAATGTACTTGAACATCTCCGGGCTGAAAGAGGGCAACCCCTTGAAGTGGAGCGTCTCGCCGGCAGTCAATGTATCTCCAATCTTGAAGTTCCCGTTGTCCGGAATACCGACAATATCGCCCGGCCATGCCTCGTCCACAATGTTCTTTTTCTGGGCCATGAAGGCGGTCGGGGCAGCAAAACGCATGGTCTTGTCCAGGCGCACATGCTTATAGGGAGCATTGCGCTCGAACTTGCCGCTGCACACCTTTACGAAAGCGATGCAAGAGCGGTGATTGGGGTCCATGTTGGCGTGAATCTTAAAGACGAAGCCGCTGAAATTCTCATCCTCCGGCCTCACCTCGCGCTCCTCCGCCTGTATGGGACGGGGGCTTGGGGCAATCTCCACGAAGCAGTCCAGCAGCTCCTTTACGCCAAATGTGTTGAGGGCGGAGCCGAAAAACACCGGTGCCACCTTGCCTTTCAGGTATTCCTCCTTGTCGAAGTCCGGATATACGCCCTCTATCAGCTCAAGGTCTTCGCGGAGCTTGGCCGCATCCCGCTCCCCCACCAGTCTGTCCACTTCGGGAGAGTCTACATCGTCTATCTCCACACGCTCCGAGATAGTCTGCTTGGAAGGTGTAAACAGGTCCAGACCCTGTTCATAGATGTTATAAACACCCTTGAACTTGGCGCCGATATTGATTGGCCATGACAGTGGACGGACATTAATCTTAAGCTCGGCCTCCAGTTCGTCCAGGATGTCGAAAGGGTCCCGTCCCTCGCGGTCCAGCTTGTTCACAAAAATAATCACCGGAGTGTCCCTCATACGGCAGACCTCCATGAGGCGGCGGGTCTGAGTCTCCACGCCTTTGGCCACATCCACGACAATAATTACCGAATCCACGGCTGTAAGAGTGCGGAAAGTGTCTTCGGCAAAGTCCTGGTGACCCGGAGTGTCAAGAATGTTTATTTTGTAATCGCCGTAGTCAAAACCCATGACCGATGTGGCCACGGAGATACCTCTCTGGCGTTCTATCTCCATCCAGTCCGAGGTCGCGGTTTTCTTGATTTTATGGCTCTTTACGGCGCCGGCCACATGGATTGCGCCTCCAAAGAGGAGCAGCTTCTCGGTCAAAGTTGTCTTACCGGCATCGGGGTGGGAAATTATGGCGAAAGTACGCCTGCGGTTTATCTCGTCGTTAATAGTCATAATCGGTTATTGAAAAAATTCGTGGAGGCTCTCCTTCCATACGGGAGCCTTGAGGCCGTATATGTCGGCGAAGAGCGAGCAGTCCAACACGCTATAGAGCGGGCGGCGGGCGGCGCAGGGATACTCCTCGCTTGTAAGAGGACGCACACGGCACTTCGTATTGCCGGCTTCGGCAAATATGGCTTTGGCGAAGTCATACCAGGTGGTGCGCCCGCTACCGGTAAAGTGGAAAGTGCCGGGCACAAAGCGAGGTGCGTCAATCACTGTAAGGATGGCCTTTGCCAGCACCGGCGCATAAGTGGGACAACCCCACTGGTCAGCCACCACCCCAATCTCCGGGCGGGTGGCTCCCAGCCTTAGCATAGTCTTCACAAAGTTGGAACCCGTATGGGAATAGAGCCAGGCCGTACGCAAGATGATATGAGCATCCGGCAGCAACTCCCTCACAGTGTCCTCACCGGCAAGTTTGGTACGTCCATACACAGTAGATGGAGCGGTGGAGTCAGTCTCGCGATATGGACGGGTACCGGAGCCGGAAAACACATAATCCGTGCTGATATGTATAAGCCGCGCGCCGGAACGAGCCACCACGCCGGCAAGAATGGCCGGGGCCTCGGCATTAAGGCGCTCGCAAAGCGAGATTTCTGTCTCTGCACGGTCCACGGCAGTGTAAGCCGCCGCATTGACAATCATGTCGGGCCTGAAAGACATTACGGCACGCTCCACCTGCCCGGCATCAGTGATGTCAAGAGTGTCGGCATCCGTGTAAAGCGCCTCGATGTCAGGCCTGAGCGACAGGATATCCTTAAGAGCCACGCCCAACTGACCCTTAGCACCGGTAATAAGAATACGTCTCATATCGCCCGCAAAATTAGCAAATTTCCACGAGAGTTGCAAGAATGGGAACAGTCGGGAACAGTCGGGTCAACTCAGGTCAAGCTCATCGGCATGGTCTTTCTTGTAGTATGCGGCCAGGGTGCCGAGGAATTTACTAATCTGAGCTGCCGCCTGTTGTGTCTGCGGGCTCACTTCCTTACCCTGCAGGCGCAGCAGCAGTACACCATAGAGAGCGTTCAGGCAGGCTTCTATTTCACCAGGACGGCCCTCGGGAGCTGACTTGGCGCGCAACTCAACTATCAACGGCAATGTAGCGTAATACTGGTTTGCGAAAGCGGAGTAACGGGGGTCCTTGACCAGACGCGAGCAGAGGTCGGCCATTTCGCCGGCCAGGTTGCGGTTCATCTGCAGATGTCCCTTTTCGGTAACTCCCTCGCGGCGCATCATGTCAATCAGGCTTTCGTACCAATCTTCCATCTCGCGCCGCTTCTCAGGGCTAAGGCCTTGGAATTTGTCGATTATATTCTTGCGTATGAGGTCCATGTCAAGACGGTTGGCGCGAATCAGGTCCTCAATCTGCCACATATAGAGCAGATACTCGGCTACGTTGTCGTTCTTCTTTATGCTGTCAATCATTTTCCTGTATCATTTTTAAAAATTCGTCTTCGCTGACAAGAGGTATGCCCAAGCTCTCGCACTTTGCCCGCTTGGACGGCCCCATGTTTTCGCCCGCAAGGACGAAAGATGTCTTTCTTGAGATACTGCCCACATTCTTACCTCCGTGAGCCTCAATCAGCGCCTTGTACTCGTCGCGGCTGTGGTGTGAGAAAGTGCCGGAAATCACTATCTGGAGCCCGGCGAGGGAATCCCCTTTGGGAGTCATCTCCTCCTCGGACAGCGACATGGTCACTCCGGCGGCTATCAGAGCCTCGATGTCGGCCACATTCGACTCCACGCGCAGGAAATCATAGATGTCGCGGGCTATCACCGGGCCTACATCGGGGATGCTCGTAAGCTCCTCCACACTCATCTGCCTGAGGTGTTCCATACTCTTGACGGTGCGGGCCACACGCTTGGCGGTAGTCTCCCCCACTCCCGGAATGGAAAGCGCATACACCACTCGCTCGAATGGGACATGCCTGGAGTCCTCTATGCCCTGCATGATTCGACGGGCGGTCTTCTCGCCAACACGGTCCAGAGAGGCCAAAGAGTCGGGCGTAAGGGTGTAGATGTCGGCTATCGAGGTCACCAACCCGGAGGAGTAGAGCAGCTCTGCCGTTTCCTCGCCTATTCCGTCTATGTCCATCATACGGCGGGAGCAGAAATGCTCTATGCGGCCTGTGATTTGCGGACGGCAACCGTATCGGTTGGGGCATATCCAGGCGGCTTCCCCTTCTACTCTCACCAGGGTCGTACCGCAGTCGCGGCATCGGGTGGCGAAGCGCACCGGTTCGGAACCGGGAATACGCGACTCCTTGTCCACAGCCACAATCTTGGGAATAATCTCGCCTCCCTTCTCCACATACAGGCGGTCATGCTCATGTATGTCAAGGGCGCGCATTATATCCTCGTTGTGGAGGGAAGCGCGTTTCACCACAGTGCCGCTCAGAAGCACCGGCTCCAGATTTGCCACAGGTGTCACCACACCCATACGTCCGGTCTCGAAAGTAACGAACCTAAGAGGGGTGCATGCCCTTTCGGGATTGAATTTATAGGCGATAGCCCAGCGAGGGGATTTGGCGGTACTGCCGAGGTTAAGCTGCTGACGCAGGGAATTGACCTTGAAGACAAGTCCATCAGTGGCCACAGGCAATGTGCGTCTTTCTATATCCCAGCGGGCTATGAAGTCATTCACCTCGTCCAAAGAGTGCAATTTCCGCATCGTAGGGGAGACTTTGAATCCCCAGCTACGCGCCGTCGTAAGGTTGTCGAAATGATTGTCTGCGGGGAGATTGTCTCCTAAAAGCGAGTAAAAACGCGCGTCCAGCCGTCGGGAAGCCACTATACGTGAGTCCTGGGTCTTAAGGGTTCCCGAAGCGGCATTACGGGGATTCGCAAAGAGGGGTTCTCCTTCCAGGTCCCGCTCCCGGTTAAGACGGTCGAACTCCTCCCAGGGGAGAAGAATCTCGCCTCGTATCTCGAACTCACGGGGCCATGAACCGGGCTGCAGACGCAAGGGGATGCTGGATATGGTCTTCACATTGGCCGTGACATCGTCTCCGCGTGTGCCGTCACCACGGGTCACGGCCCTCACCAACGCCCCGTCCCGGTAGAGCAACGATATAGAGGTGCCGTCGAATTTCAGCTCACCGACAATCTCGAACTTCTCGCCTCCCAGACCGGAGTCCACACGGTGGAACCAGTCATCCACATCTCCGATGTCATAAGAATTTGCCAGCGAAATCATCGGCCGGTCATGCAATACCTGCTCAAAACCCTTGGTGAGGTCCGAACCAACGCGCTGTGTGGGCGACAGGGGGTCCATGAATTCCGGATGCTCGGTCTCCAGGGCTTCTAATTCCTTAAGCAGAAAGTCAAATTCTCGGTCGGAGACAGCAGGAGCATTATTGACGTAATACTCGTGGTTATACTTGTGGAGCAGGGAACGAAGCTCCTCTATGCGTTGTTGTGCCGGGGTCATCTGGTATTCTATTTTCAGTGTGCGAAGATAAGCAAAAAAGGCGAGACGGGCAAACCCGCGTCAGACTCATACTCAGAGTTTGTAAATGAGCTGCAAGCTCTGCATGAATACGTTTGAGGAGACCGAAGGGTGATACCGGTAT
The DNA here is from genome assembly GCA_900547755.1 of uncultured Bacteroidales bacterium. Taxonomy (GTDB): domain Bacteria; phylum Bacteroidota; class Bacteroidia; order Bacteroidales; family Muribaculaceae; genus Lepagella. The sequence continues at coordinate 14,536 of URIC01000028.1, read as the reverse complement.
TTGGTATGCCGGTAAAAATAATTGAGCTGCAGGCCAAGGTATAGCTTACGCCACAAGCGCAACTGCGCGTTTACTTCCGTCATGGCGAAGGATGCCTGTGAGTAGTCGCCCATCACATTGAATGTCTTATAATTCACCTCATGCAGGTTCACTTTCGGAGAATAGCCTTTCCAGGTGAACAGGCGATAGAAAGCCGTAGTGGCGGAAACACAGAATTTCTCTTTGTCCCAGGTGAGCTGCAGGCCCCCCTTAAGCGAAAATCCGGACCCGAGGTTGTAATTGCGTTGGTCCAGATTGAACCAATCGGTAAGTATTCCTCCCAAAATAACAGCGTTGACATGAAGGTCCGCGTCAAATACCATACGGGGCGTAAGGCGGTTGCGGTACATGAGTCCGGCGCCGAGCGACGCGGGCACGCCTAACTTGTAAGGCACCTTGCGCAAAGCCGTGGAAACGGAGTCTGAGTCGTAGTAGTCAAAGTCCTGATATAGTCCGATGGAGAGGTCGTCGGCATGATTGTCCAGGAGTTCGCGGGCCAGGAGCCTGCCCTGCACGTTCAGGCGCGACAACAAAGGCTGGTGGGTAATGAAATTCAGATTGGCATGGAAGGTGAAATAGTCGTAGGGCTTGGCGGAGTGTACCTCGAATCGGTCTCCGTACTCCATGGTAATGCCGAGAGTACCTCCGATTCTGGTGTCGCGCACACCGTCGTGCGAAAACTCCATCACTTTTGTCCCGCCGCTCACCTGTATGCCTACCGCAGGTGTTCCGAACACCTGTCCGGAAGTGGGGCGGGTCTTCCACATATCACCTGTTATCAGGCGCGTGAACCCGCGCATGGGGTTGACGATGAACACGCCTGTCTCGCGAACCGCGCGTTCAGCACCGGAGGTTCGGTCATCTATCATTGTGTCCGAGATACGATACGTCATCTCGCCAAGAACCATTCCTCCTATAGGTGTGCATATAATGTCGTTGGTGGAAGGATACTCACACTCCATGAACATTTCCCACATGGCCGACCCGCCCACGGCGAAGAGGGAGGACTGCCAGAAGTTGTAGCCATTTGAGCGAGCGGCATTGAAATACAGGTTTCCGCTATACGGATGCAGGAACATATTGTCTCCGAGGTTGTCGTTGTCCCACTTGAAACCGTGCTTGAAGTTTTCCTTCACCGAGTTCAGGGATATGTGGGCGAAGTCCCCTTTGCGTATATACCGGTCGTACCCCCAAAGCAACCAGTTGAATCCGAAAACGGTGCCGGAAGCGCGCCAGAAATTCTTCTTCTCCGAGTCTGCCACATCAACGGAGTCCGGCGCCTGCTGCTCCACCACATCGAACTTTATAGGCATCTGAGCCGCAGTCCGCATAGGGAAAAGCATTATAGCCAAAAGGCCGAATACGAATATCAGTTGTGTGTGTTTTGTCATAGAGAGCAGATTATATATGTATGGCAAAGAGAGGTTAAGGGGAATAATTCAGCTTCATTGATAGAACAATACACTGCAATGTTAGGTTTGAATACAAGGCACAAAAAAAGCGTGCGTCCCTGTGAACCGGGGCGCACGCTTTATATGGTCAGTGAGTATCCTCGTTATTCAGCTGCGGGAGCCTCACTTTTCTTCTTGAAGTTCTCCAGACCGGTGTTCAGGAAGTTCATATAGACCTCAACATCCTTACCGTTCTGATAGTCCATAGAACCGGACATCGGGGTACCCTCGTGGTCTATAATCACGTGATAGGGCTGAGCGGCCACGCCGAACTTCTCGCCCTCCAGGAAGCCCCAGAGCTCACCCACGGTCTCGATGATGTGGAGTTCACCCTTGCGGTCTGTCATTTCGATAGGCTCAGCGAGCTTGGCCTTGTCGTCTACCATCAGCGAAACGAGTACGAACTCGTCGTTGATGAGCTGACGCACCTCGTCGTTGGTCCATACGGCGCCTTCCAGCTCGCGGCAGTTGGTACAGCCATAGCCGGAGAAGTCAAGAAGCACGGGCTTGTTCTCCTGGATAGCGAGTTTCACGCCCTCCTCATAGTTCAGAGAATGATTCTTGAACTCATTGTCCACCAAAGAGAAGTCCTGAGTGCTAATCGGGGGCGAGAAAGCTGAAATGGCCTTAAGGGGTGCGCCCCAGAGACCGGGAAGCATGTATATCGAGAATGCCAGCGAAATGACGGCGAGCATGAAGCGGCCTACGCCTACCTTCTCCAGCTTGGAGTCATGCGGGAAACGGATTTTGCCGAGCAGATATACACCCAGGAGACCGAAGATTACAATCCAGAGTACCAGGAATACCTCGCGGTCCAGTATTCTCCATCCCGAAGTAAGGTCGGCGATTGAGAGGAACTTGAGGGCCAGAGCCAACTCCAGGAAGCCGAGCACCACCTTGACGGTGTTGAGCCAACCGCCGCTCTTAGGCATGGACTTGAGCATGGTCGGGAACATGGCGAAAATGGTGAAGGGCAATGCCAGGGCAAATGCGAAGCCGAACATACCGACTGCAGGTGCCAGGTAGCTGCCGCTGGTGGCTGCCTCTACAAGCAGGGTACCGATGATAGGACCGGTGCAGGAGAAGGATACCAGTGCCAAGGTAAAGGCCATGAAGAAGATGGAGAGCAGACCTGTGGTGCTGTCCACCTTGGAGTCCATCTTATTAGTGAAGCGCGAAGGAAGCGTAATCTCGAATCCACCCATGAAAGAGATAGCGAACACTACCAGCAGGAGGAAGAAGAATACATTGAACCAGGCGTTGGTGGAGAGGGCGTTCAGGGCCGTAGCTCCGAAGATGGCCGTTACAAGCAATCCGAGCAGCACATAGATGACGATAATCGAGACACCGTAAATCACGGCTGAACGTACGGATGCGGCGCGGCTCTTGTTCTGCTTCAGGAAGAAGGAGACTGTCATAGGAATCATAGGCCATACGCAGGGGGTAATCAGGGCGATGATACCACCGAGCAGACCGGCCAGGAAGATAGCCCAGAGTGAGGACTCTTCCTCCTCTTTCTCCGAATCCTTGGAGAGCTGCGCCACCTCTTTCTCCACGTTGCGCCAGAGCTTGTCCTCGTTGATGGAGCCTGTGGCGGCCACTGCCGCGCCGTCGGTCGCGTCAGCTACAGCCTCGTCGGCAGCCACTGCGGTAGTATCGGCGGCGGCTTCCTCGGCCTTGGTATCCTCAGCCTTTTCCTCGTCGGCCTTAGCCTCATCCTTGGTGTCGGCTTTTCCCTTACCGGTCAACTTCTTCGCCACATTGATATTGGAGCAGGAGTTGTCGTCGCAAGCCTGACCTGTGATTTTAATAGTCACCGAGAAGTTGGGCTTGGTGGGCTTGAGTTTCTGGGTGAAAGTTACTGAGTTGGAGAAAAAACGGGCCTGCATGCCGTCCTCGTCCACCTCGGCGGTAGCCTTCTTGTTGGGAACAGGGCTTCCTACCAGGGTTGCGCCGTCGGGACGGATGGAGATAGACAAGGGGTTCTCCATACCCTTGTGGTCAAAGTTGTAGAGATGATAGCCGGGCGCGATGGTGGCGGTCATCTGTACAGAGGGGTGGTCGGTGCCGTCGTCCACAATCTTATAGGACCAGGTTACCGGATTCGCGTGGAGAGCGAACACCCCGATAATCATTGCAATAAGCAATGCACATGTCTTTTTCATTATTAATGTTGGTTTAGGTTATTCCTCGGTTTCAGGTTGCTTTATAATCGTCAATTTAGGTAGCTGCACAGCGTGAAGAACCTCGCGGTCTCCACCTACATTGCACACAAAACCGACAAGAGAGACGTTCTCCATTTTAGATACGGGACTATCTTTAGGTGCATCAGCGGTCCATTTACCTTCCTCAGACAATGTATAGGTCACAGAGCCTTCGATAGTGGTGCCGGGCGTATGATTGGCCCCATAGGATTTGCCCCAAGTACCCTCCAGCGCCTTACGCAATACATGGTTGTTCTCGTAACGGGGAAGAAGTCCGTTGGGACCTGCCTGACGGGAAATAATGCCGTCCTCAAGCACATAGACCTGGAAGGCCACTTCCTGGCTCACAAGATGCTTGAAAGTAGCCAAATAGTTTACTGTCAAGGTACGGGAAGCCTCGTCATAGCTACCGGAGAGCTCAATGTCGCAGGGGGAGTACTGGCCTTTGGAACTCTCGAAGAGGTCGTATACGTTACCGCCCCAGACGTCAGGCTTGGTGGCCTGAAGCACTTTGCCGTCAATGCGTGTACGGTTGAACATGACGCTGGGCAGAATATTTTCCTGATTGTAGGCCGCGAAAATTTCGGAGGCTTCCGCAGTTCGCAGGTCCACACCCTTTGGTTCAGTGAGGGAACTGAGCTGGTTAGGATAGAGGCTTACGGGGATTAGACTTTTGCCGAATGTCTCGTGGAGGGAGGCCAGTGTGGCGGCTCCCAAAGGACAGTTAGGACAATTGGCACCGGTGAACTCCTCGGCAAGTATCACCTTTTCGGTCTCCTGAATTTCCAAAGGTATTTTTCTGTCGTTCTCGTTGACATCGTCGCAGGCGGTGAAGACAAGGGCCACAGCCGCCGCACTGAGTGTGAGTATCTTTTTCATTGTGGGGGTGCTGTCTTAGAATGTGTAGTTATAAGAAATGGTGAAACCCTTGGAGGCGGGTACCCAGCGGCATATACCTCCGGAGCAGTTGTAACCCTCGCGCGTGCGCCCGTAAGCCACATAGAAGCGGTTACGCAGGTAGTTGTAAGTCACACCGAACTGATAGTAATTCTTGTTGGTGGGACCGAGCTTGGGGTCGTTGTTGAAGTTCTGCATATCGGTGACCGTGAACATCCAGTGTGGAGCCAGAGAAAGTTCCACAGTCGCAGCCACCCAGTCGCCGAGGTCCTGAGCGGTGTGCAGATATTGGGCCTCGAAGCGCAGCTGCATGTTCTTCTTCATCTTCCACTGGCCCTCGCCGATGAAAATATTGGCGTTGACCATATTGCCGTTCACACCGTGGCCGAGGACTATTTCCTGATTGTAACGCTGGAACAGGTAGAAGAATGTGAACTGGAAGCTACGTGAGAGTTTCTTGTTCAACTCGAAGTTGACATCGGCATAATAGAGTTCGCCTATCTTCCAGAAAGCCGCGCCCAGACCATCGCTTCCCTTTACGTATGAGTTGGGATTGTGAGCGCCGTCTGCGGGCCACTTGCGGTCCAGGCCGGAGATGTAGCTACCGCTCAGACGGATATTGGTACCGTAACGGCCACCTAACGCCGTCTTACGCTTGAACTGGTAACGCACCTCACCCTGGAAAGCCCACTCGCCGTCGGCCTGTGTGGAATAAGGATACATGGCCGCCAGCGCATAGGTCTGTGTCTCGGTGAAGGCGGGCAGGTGGTTGATGAAAGAGGATACACCCTTCACCATACGGTCTGAACGCCAGGACATATTGTCGGAGCGCTTGGCCTGCAGGAAGGCGCTGATGCCTTTGGCCGAGTAGGCTGTGGAGAGCAGGAACGCGGAACCGCGACGATAAGTGTATTTATTGTCGAGCTGCGGGTCGTTGTTCTTGGTAGCTCCCTCGAACAGAACGGTGAAGTCTCGCAGCTTCAGGTTGATACGGCCGTCAAAGGCGGCGGTGTTTTCGGGGAAGTGCAGACGGTATAGGTTATCGTCCGTGGTCACAAGGGTCTGTTTCTCGTGCTTACCCACGTATGAGAAGCCGAGCGTGGCGCCATAGCCGGGGTCGAATGCCTTGGCGAAGGCTTCATTGAGGCTCCACTCGACATCGCCGCCCCAAATCCAGGAGGAATTGTGGTCCCAGTAGCGACGCTGCTTGCCGCCCAAAAGGGTGACGCGCACGCCTGCACCGGGGTTGATTTTGAGGCGGCCGCCTCGCAAGGCGTTGTCAATACCTATCGAGCGTTCCTGGTATGTACGCAGAATCAGGCCGGAGCCGAACTGCTCGTAAAAATCACCGGCAGTAAGGGTAAACCACTTGTAGTTTCCGGTGGCCCAGAAGTAAGGCACACCCCAACCCTCGAAGTCCTTCTCGTAACCAGGCAGAGGCCATTTGGCCCATTCGAAACGGGCGCCGGCAGAGAAATAGGGGGCGTTAAGGTTGAGGTCAAAATAGGTGTTGTTCAGCACATCGGCCGCATATACGCTACGGTCGGTATGCTTGATGCCAAGGCCGCCGTCTGTGACGGGAATAAGGAACTCTGACTGCACGCTTCCGTTAAAGCGTATCTGGCGGAACCAGTTTTTCTTGGGTTGGTCGGGCACCGGCTGTCCGGGCTGCGGACCGTAAAGCTCAGAAATGGCGCTCACGGAGTCCGGGGCTGCCGCGGTGGCCTCCGGTGTAGCGGGCGTTGCCATCGCCATAGGGGCACAGGCGGCTGCTACTGCACATAAGGTAAGGTGACTGCGTTTCACTTGTATTTTTGGAAATTAGTTGATATTCGGTTTGAGAAAATCCTGGAACTCGGAATCAGACACCGCCTCGGCAAGCGTGCGTGTGTCAAATACCGTTCCAATTCGGTATTCTCGGGATTTAAGGTATTCTCGAGTCTTATCTCGAGAGGTTGGAAGAAGTGAGAAGGGGTGGCTTAAAAAAGCAAGCGGGGACGGCGGACATACCCCGGAGGGAGACCGCCGACCCGTAACAGTGGTTGATTCTTATTTCTGCAGGCCACGGAGGACTTCGATGATTTCCTCCTCGCCGCCGTCTACATAGCCTTTGTGACTCCAGACCACATTGCCTTCGCCGTCAACGATGAAAGCGTGGGGAACGTCGGTGACGCCCATCTGACGCTTGAACTCGCCGTTAGGGTCAAGCAAAACGTCGTATTCCCAGCCCATACCGTCTACAAGGGGCTTGACTTTCTGTGCGTTCTGAGCCTCGTCTATGCTCACGGCTATCAGCTTGACGCCGGTCTCGTCCTGCCAGTCGGGGTAGACTTCCTGTATGGCCTTGAGCTCGCGCTTGCAGGGCTTGCACCAGGTGGCCCAGAAGGAGATTACCATCGGTTTTCCATCGTTGGAAAGTTCGGCGGTGTTTACTGCGTTGCCGTTCACGTCCTTGAGCTGCACGGAGGGCAGAGCTGCGAACATAGAGGGGATGGCCAATACGGCAGCCATCAGCAGCATAGTGAATTTTTTCATATCTTTATTGTGGTTAAACGGTTAGTATTCACTTCTTTACAAGAGTCTAGAAACACCTGTAAGGGCATCTCTTCCACTCCCGTTTGTCTGTTAGACAAGAAATTCAGCCCAAAGTTACAACAAATTTGTGAAATCGGCGCTTTTTTTCAAAAAAAATTACCTCAGTCCTACGGACCATATAATCCGAAACAGGCCATGCAGGGGCTCCGACAGCCCTTTCCGAAGCCCGGAGCGAGCGCTAAAAATGCACAAAAAGGCTTTATTTGTGCGAATGTTTAGGTTTTCACGACTTTTTTTCGTACTTTTGCAAAAATTTAGCGCCTCCTGTGGTCTGAAAATGTCCCGCTGCCCCCACCCGGCAGAGCTGTGGCTCAGGCTGTGGAGACGCTTGAAATCGCTTATAACCATAACCCATATAACACATGAGCTTAAACATTATTGTGCTCGCCAAGCAGGTACCCGATACCCGCAATGTGGGCAAAGATGCGATGAAAGAGGACGGCACCATCAACCGTGCCGCGCTCCCCGCAATCTTCAATCCCGAGGACCTGAACGCACTGGAACAGGCCCTGAAGCTGAAAGACATGTATCCCGGCACTAAAATCACTCTCCTTACTATGGGTCCTCCCCGTGCTGCCGAGATAGTTCGCGAAGGCCTGTACAGAGGCGCTGACGGCGGAATTGTCCTCTCTGACCGCGCATTCGCCGGAGCCGACACACTCGCAACTTCCTACGCGCTGGCCACCGCAGCCAAGAAAATAGGTGATTTTGACATGATTATCGGTGGCCGTCAGGCCATTGACGGCGACACCGCCCAGGTGGGCCCGCAGATTGCGGAGAAACTCAACCTGCCCCAGGTGACATACGCCGAAGAGATAGTAAGTGCGGAAAATGGCGTAGCCACAGTGACACGCCGCATAGAGAGCGGTGTGGAGACGGTGAAGTGCCCCCTCCCCTTGGTCGTCACAGTAAACGGCTCCGCAGCCCCTTGCCGTCCCCGCAACGCCAAGGCGATAATGAAATACAAGCGTGCCGCATCCATGACCGAGGCCGGTGACGACGCTGCCAAGAAGGCCCTTCTGGAGGAGCGTCCCTACCTGCTCGTGAACGAATGGAACGCTGCCTACGTGGACGCAGACCTCCAGCAATGCGGCCTGGCCGGCTCTCCCACCAAGGTGAAAGCAATAGAGAATGTAGTCTTCACAGCCAAGGATGCCCGCAACATCGAGAACAACGATGCCGAGCTCGAAGGCTTGATAAAAGAATTAATCGCCAACCACACAATCGGATAAAAAGATGTCAGACCAGAATAATCTCATCGTTTACCTTGAATATGAAGACGGCAAGATTGCCGATGTAAGCCTCGAACTTCTCACCAAGGGACGCACCCTGGCCACAGGCCTGGGCTGCAAGCTGGAAGCCGTAGTGGCCGGCGACAAGCTGGAAGGTATAGAAAGCCAGGTGTTCCCCTACGGCGTAGACCGCCTTTACAAGGTGCAGGACGACCGCCTCTATCCTTACACCTCCCTGCCCCACAGCTCCATCCTCATCAACCTGTTCCGCGAAATCAAACCCCAGATAGCCTTCATGGGCGCCACTTCAATAGGCCGCGACCTCGGTCCCCGCGTCAGCTCCCGCCTCCACTCAGGCCTCACCGCTGACTGTACCGCGCTGGAGATAGGCAACCACAAAGACCCCAAGACCGGCAAGGAATACGAAAACCTGCTCATGCAGATTCGTCCTGCCTTCGGCGGCAACATCGTTGCTACAATCGTGAATCCCGAGTGCCGTCCGCAGATGGCCACCGTGCGCGAGGGCGTGATGAAGAAAGAGGTGTTCGACCCCGCCTACAAGGGAGAGGTCATAGACCTTGACGTGAACAAATATACCGCACCCGAAGACTTCGTAGTGGAAATCATAGACCGCCACGTGGCCAAGAGCAAGGTCAACCTCAAGGGCAGCCCCATAATCGTGGCCGGCGGTTACGGTGTGGGCTCCAAAGAGAACTTCGACATACTGCAGCAGCTTGCCGACACTCTCGGCGCCGAGGTGGGAGCAAGCCGCGCGGCCGTAGACGCCGGCTGGGTGGACCACGACCGTCAAATAGGCCAGACAGGCGTGACCGTACGTCCGAAGCTCTACATCGCCTGCGGTATCTCCGGCCAGATTCAGCATATCGCCGGTATGCAGGACTCCTCGATAATCATCTCCATCAACAACGACCCCAACGCGCCCATCAACGCTATCGCCGACTACGTAATCACCGGCAACTTTGAGGACGTAGTGCCCAAGCTGATAAAATATTACAAGAAGAACTCTAAATAAGCAGACATCCCAATGGCTAATTTCTATATAGACAATCCCGCGCTCAAGCACCACCTTACCCATCCCCTGATGCAGAAGATTGTGGAGCTCAAGGAGCGCAACTTCGCCGACGCCGCAAAGTATGACTACGCACCCGCCGACTTCGCCGACGCTATGGACTCCTACGACAAGGTGCTGGAGATAGTAGGTGAAATCTGCGGCGACATAATCGCTGAAAACGCCGAAAGCGTCGACCACGAGGGTGCTTCCTGCTCAGACGGGCGCGCCCACTATGCTTCACAGACTCTGGTGAACCTGGACGCCACACGCAAGGCCGGCCTCATGGGTATGGCCATGCCCCGTCGCCTCGGCGGTCTCAACTTCCCCGTCACTCCCTACATCATGGCGGCTGACATTGTCAGCCGCGCCGACGCCGGGTTCGAAAACCTCTGGGGACTGCAAGACTGCGCCGAGACACTCTATGAGTTTGCCGACGAGGACCAGAAGCAACGCTACATACCCCGCGTATGCGCAGGCGAGACCATGAGCATGGACCTCACCGAGCCGGATGCCGGCTCCGACCTGGGCAGCGTGATGCTCAAGGCCACACAGAAGGAGGACGGCTCCTGGGTGCTTAACGGTGTGAAGCGTTTCATCACCAACGGCGACGCCGACATCCACCTGGTGCTGGCACGCTCCGAGGCCGGCACAAAAGACGCCCGAGGCCTCTCCATGTTTGTGTACGACAAGCGCAACGGCGGTGTAAACGTGCGACGCATAGAGAACAAGATGGGTATCAAGGGAAGCCCCACTTGCGAACTGGTCTATAAAGACGCTCCCGCAGAACTGGTAGGCTCCCGCAAGCTCGGCCTTATCAAGTATGTCATGGCCCTGATGAACGGCGCCCGCCTCGGCATAGCCGCACAAAGCGTCGGCATCAGCGAGCAGGCTTACCGCGAGGCTCTCGCATACGCCAAGGACCGCAAGCAGTTCGGCAAAGCCATCATCGAGTTCCCTGCGGTGTACGAAATCATAGCGCTGATGAAGGGTAAGCTGGATGCCTCCCGCGCCCTGCTGTACGAGTGCGCCCGCTTCGTGGATATGTATAAGGTGTACGAGGACATCGCCAAGGAGCGCAGCCTGACCAAGGAAGAGCGCACCGAGATGAAGTACTACTCCAAGCTGGCCGATGCCTTCACACCCCTTGCCAAAGGCCTGGGCAGCGAGTTCGCCAACCGCAACGCATACGACTGCATCCAGATACACGGCGGCTCCGGCTTCATGAAGGACTACGCCTGCGAGCGCATATACCGCGACGCCCGCATCACCTCCATCTACGAGGGTACTACCCAGCTGCAGGTTGTGGCGGCCATCCGCCACGTCTTCACCGGCACATATATGAATCGTCTGGAGGAGTACGCCGCCATGGAATACGCCGAAGCCGACAAGAGAATCCAGGACACACTGCTGGAAATGAACAAGGCTTACGCCGAGGCCGTCGCCAAGGTGGGAGAAGGCCGCGACAACGAAGGCTTCGCCGACTTCATGGCCCGCAGACTCGTGGAAATGGCCGGCTACACCATTATGGGCTGGCTGATGCTGGCCGACGCCAAACGTGGCGGAGAAGACTTCCGCCGCAGCGCCCGCGTGTTTGTGAACTGGGCGCAGGCCGAGTGTATGCGTCACCTTGACTTCATCAACCGCTTTGACCCGGCTGACATGGCCGCTTACAGACCCGCCGAATAACAGCGGGGATTCAATACAGGGGTGCGTCGGCCTTCCGGCCCGGACAGACCGACGCACCCCTGACCTTTTTCTTAGAGCCTGAACAGACATGAACGACACGGCGGGACTTACAAACAGCGTGTTAAGGATGGCTGTCGCCTTTTCTGCCACGGCCTTAATCGCGCTTTCGGCGCAGTCACAGGTCGCGCATGACCATCCTGACAGCATAACCCAAAGGCATACCCTTAAGGAGGCGGTGGTAATCGGACATATCAATCCGTATGAAGAGATTATCCCGGCTCAGACGCTGCAAAGCGCGGACCTGGAACGACTCAACTCCCACAGTGTGGCCGACGCCCTGCGCTACTTCTCCGGAATACAGCTCAAGGACTACGGCGGCGTGGGGGGTGTCAAGACCCTTGACGTGCGAAGCATGGGCACCAACCACCTCGGCGTATTCTACGACGGCATACAGCTCGGCAACGCCCAAAACGGCCAGATAGACCTGGGCAAATACTCCCTGGACAACATTGAGTCCGTCTCCCTCTACAACGGTCAGAAAAGCCGCATCCTCCAGCCGGCCAAAGACTTCGGCTCCTCAGGCTCCGTGTACATCGACACACGCCGTCCCCGCTTCAAGGACGGCAAGCGGGTCAACACCAACGTCACCTTCCGCACCGGTTCCTTCGGGCTGGTAAACCCCTCCGTCAGGATGGAATACCGCATCTCCCGCAACGTAAGTATGTCCGCCAACGCGGAATACACTTACGCCAACGGCCGATACAAATTCCGCTACCGCAAGGTCTTTTCCGACGGCACTCTGGCCTGGGATACCACAGCCACACGCCGCAACGGCGACATACACGCCTTCCGCGCCGAAGCCGCCCTGTTCGGTGTCCTTAACTCCGGCAAGTGGATGGCCAAGGCCTACTACTACGACTCAGAGCGCGGCATCCCCGGCGCTATTGTCAACAATGTGTGGAAGAACTCACAACGCCAGTGGGACCGCAACTTCTTCACTCAAGGCACCTTTCAAAAACAGCTGACCGACCGTTACGAAATACTGGCCGGCGCCAAGTATGCCCGCGACTATATGCACTACCTGAATCCGGACACTACACTTATGTATGTGAACAACCGGTTCAACCAGGATGAGCTGTATTTCACCCTATCTCAGAAATACGCGCTCTCCCGCTGTTGGGAAGTGTCCCTATCCACTGACTGGCAGTGGAATCACCTCACCTCCGACATGGTCAACTTCACAGAGCCTTACCGCCACACGCTGCTCGCCGCACTGGCTACGGCCATTGACCTTGACGTCTTCAAGGTGCAGGGAAGTCTGCTCGGCACTTTCGTATGGGACCATACCCGCATCACCGACAGGAGCCTGCAAAAATTCACTCCTGCCGTTTTCGCGTCTTACACCCCCTGGGAGGACCAGAGTCTGACGGCACGGGCCTTCTACAAGAGGGCTTTCCGTATGCCCACCTTCAACGACCTCTATTACACCGACATAGGCAATGCCGACCTTAAACCCGAGTATGCCACCCAGTACGATGTGGGTGTGAGCTGGCAACCCACATTCAGCTCCGGCCTGTTCTCCTACCTGCACCTCACAGCCGACGGTTACCACAACCGCATCAGCGACAAGATTATAGCCGTACCCAAGGGTACAGGCCAATACCGATGGATGATGATGAACATAGGCAAGGTGCGTATCTGGGGCCTGGATGTGGCCGCACAGACCGAAATGCGCCTCCCTGCGGACATTTCGCTCACCGGACGACTCAGTTATACCTTTCAGAGCGCACGCGACTACACAGACCCCTCTGACCGCCTGGACGAGGCGGGTACATACAAGGGGCAGATAGCCTACATTCCGAAGCACAGCGGCTCCGTGACCGCCGGTGCCAACTGGCGTAACCTGGACCTCAGCTACAGCTTTATCTATGTGGGCGAGCGCTGGCACAATTCCTCGAATATACCCCAGAATTACGAACAACCCTGGTACACGCATGACCTCTCCGCCTCCTGGACACAGCCGCTTAACACCTGCACGCTCAAGCTGACTGTGGAGGTCAACAACCTGCTCGACCAACAGTACGAAGTTATTCAGAACTACCCCATGCCCGGACGCAATTTCCGATTCATACTGCGCCTGGACATATAAGTAAGACTTCACTCATGAAAACATCCCGTCTGCTCCTTATACCGGCTTTATGCCTCGCCCTGACAGCGGTCTCATGCCGTGACGAGGACGTCATTTTCATCCCCGAGACTGTCCCGGTCACCACTCCCGAGTATTCCGACATATCCGGCTTTTATCTGCTGAACGAAGGCAACATGGGCTCCAACAAGGCCACTTTGGACTTTTTCGACTACTCCACCGGAGTGTACAGCCGCAACATATATGCGGAGATGAATCCGGATGTGCCCAAGGAAATGGGCGATGTGGGCAACGACCTGCAAATCTACGGTTCCCGTATGTACGCCGTCATAAACTGCTCCAACAAGATAGAAGTCATGGATGCCGCCACGGCACGCCGCATAGGCCAGATAGACATCCCAAATGTGCGTTTTATCCGCTTTCACGGCCCTTACGCTTACGCAACCTCCTACGCCGGTCCCGTTGTAATCAACCCGAACTACGAGCAACGGGGCTATGTGGCTAAAATAGACACGGCCACACTTGAAGTGGTGGACACCTGCCTGGTGGGATTCCAGCCTGACCAGCTGGAGATATTGAACGGCAAAATATATGTAGCCAATTCCGGCGGTTACATGGTGCCGAACTACGAGAACACTCTGAGCGTAATAGACCTGGACAGCTTCAAAGAGGTTGAACGTATTCCTATCGCCATCAACCTCAGCCATGTGACGGCGGACCGATACGGCCGCCTGTGGGTGACCTCGCGCGGCGACTATTACGACACCGACGCGGCGCTTTTTTGCTACGATACGCGCAAGGGACGTCTGGAGAAGAAGTTCGACATTCCAGTTTCGGCAATGGACCTCGTGGGAGATTCCCTGTACGTGGTGTCCGCACAATGGAGCTACATTTCCATGAGCAACGAGACAACATACGCCATTGTGGATGTCGGCAAGATGGAAAAGGTGTCGGACAATTTCATTGACGAAGCCACACGCAAGCAAATCCGCATACCCTATATGGTAAAAGTAAATCCTCTGACAAGGGAAATTCTAGTCTCGGACGCCCGCAATTACGTCAACCCCGGCTACCTGTACTGCTTCTCCCCTGCCGGAGCGTTGAAATGGAGCGTCCGCACCGGGGATATACCGGCACACGCGGCCTTCCTCGGCCGCGTCCGCTGACAGAGACTATAAAAGAAACGAGTCGGGCGGCGCAGCTTACTTAAGCTG
>URIC01000027.1 GCA_900547755.1 uncultured Bacteroidales bacterium | reverse complement strand
AATTCAGGAAATTATTTCTCCATAATCTCGTTCATACGATTCGCTGAATAGTTACAAATATAGCCACTTTTGTTAAAATGCGCAAATTTTTTTAGACTATTTTTAAAATATTCTGAAAAACAGTTTCTCCACGCCTGCCTGACAGGGTGCCCTCTTTGGACATTCTGTCGGGTTTAGGGGTCTGATTTAGACAAAATGCGGGGGCAACGCTTCGTCTATTCCTGTAAGTCCATGTCTGATGGTTGCAAAAAGAAAAAGAAGAGGGTTTTGACGGAATAGCCGGATATACCCTGAATTTAAGCGGTATATGAACTATGCGCCCTCTGTTTTTACGGAGGGCGCATAGCACAGTGGAGATATGGGGTGCTTTACTTGAAGCTCTGCATCCGGACCAGATGCCTGTATTGGCCGTCGAGAGCCATAAGCTCTTCGTGAGTGCCACGCTCCACAATTCTGCCTTCGTGCAGGACGCAAATCATGTCGGCGCCGGCAATCGTGCTGAGGCGGTGGGCTATCACCACAGTGGTGCGTCCGTGCATCAGACGTTCCAGGGCCTCCTGCACCAGTCGCTCGCTCTCGGTGTCAAGGGCCGAGGTGGCTTCGTCCAGGATTAGTATCGAGGGGTTCTTGAGTATGGCGCGGGCTATGCTTATGCGCTGGCGCTGTCCCCCCGACAGACGGCAGCCACGGTCTCCGATGTTGGTGTCGTATCCCTGCTCGGTAGCCATAATGAACTCGTGGGCGTTGGCCACACGTGCGGCTTGTTCTATCTGCTCGTCGGTGGCGTTCTCCACACCGAAGGCTATGTTGGCACGTATGGTGTCGTTGAACAGAATAGCCTCTTGGTTGACGTTGCCCATAAGGTTGCGGAGGTCGCGTGTGCGGAGGTTCCGCACATCCTTGCCGCACACTTCCACACTTCCTTCCTGGGGGTCGTAGAAACGGGGCAGCAGGTCTACGAGAGTACTCTTGCCCGAGCCGCTTTGTCCCACGAGGGCGACAGTCTGTCCCGGCATGATGTCAAGGCATATATCCTCCAGTACCCTGTGCGCGTCATTGTAGCTGAAGTCCACGTGCTTGAGTCTGAGCATGGGCTGTCCCGGGGCGGGGGCTTGCGGCACGGAGTCCGGTTTCTCCGGGTCGCGGATAGGATTCTCTGCCTTCAGTATCTTGTCTACCCGCTGCATGGAGGCCATACCTTTCTGAATGGAGTATCCGGCTTTGCTCAGCTCCTTGGCCGGGTTGATGATGGAGTAGAAGATGACCATGTAGTAAATGAAGTCCGGGGCGGTGATGCTGCTGGTGCCGGAGAGAATGAGGGTGCCTCCGAACCACAGTACAATAGCTATGGCTGTGGTGCCGAGGAGTTCGCTCATGGGGTGTGCCAGGGCATAACGGCGTTGTATTGAGTTGGAGATGCGGAAAAATGTCTGGTTTTCTCCTTCCAGACGGCTCTTCATCTTCTGTTGGGCGTTGAATGCCTTGATGACGCGCAGTCCTCCGAGTGTCTCCTCCACAGTGGACAGGATTACGCCCCATTGCTGCTGTGCTTTCAGGCTCTTGCGCTTCAGGCTCTTGCCCACCTTCCCCATCACCAGGCCCGCTATGGGGAGGAGTATAAGTACGAAGACGGTGAGCTGCCAGCTTACGAAAATCATCATTCCGAGGCACACCACAATCATAATCGGGTTCTTGAAGAGCATATCGATGCTCGACATGACGGAAGCCTCTATTTCAGTTACGTCCACAGATATCCGGGAGAGTACATCTCCCTTGCGCTCGTTGGTGAAGAAGCCCAGGGGGAGGGATAGAATCTTGCGGTACATCAGGTTGCGTATGTCGCGCACCACACCGTTTCGCAGAGGGATTATGAAGTATGCGGCCAGGTAAGTGGCCCCTGTCTTGAGCAGGGTCATCAACACGAGGAGTACGGCCAAAGCGGCTAATGCCACGGAGGCTCCGCAGGCATCTATGAGACATTGGTTGGCGTAGTAGAAGTTGTTTATCGTCACTTCCTTTAAAGAGCCGGCTCCCCATTCCATGAATGTGTAATGCTCCGTGTCTATGCGGAACAGCATCTGCAGAATCGGGATAATGAACGCGAAGGAGAAGAGGGTGAGGAATGCGGCCAGGACATTGAAGATTATGTTCAGGGCCACATTCCACTTGTAGGGCGCCACAAAGCGGCGCATCATCCGGAAGAAGTCTCTCATTCCTTATATGTGTGGATTATTTATCTTTTCCTCTTGTTGGATTTTTTCTTTTTGCCGGATTTCCGCTCGGTTGCGTGGCCTTTTTTGCCTTTGCCGGTTTGCTGCTTCACGGGGACATTGATTTTGTCTCCGGGATGAATCATGTCGCCCTTGAGTCCGGGATTTGCCTTTTTGAGTTCTTCCACGGAGATGCCGTTCTTCTTGGCGATTTTGGAAAGGTTCTCGCCGCTCTTCACCTCGTGGTCGATGTTCTGGGGCACAGCGGATTTATTGTTCTTTTTGTTCTTCTTGCCCTTCTTGGAACGGGGCTGTTGTTCCTCTGCGGCCTGATAGTTCTTTTTGTTCTTCTTGGAGGTCTTCTGCTGCTTCAGCGGTTCCTCGGCGGCCTGCTCATGCTTCTTGCCGCGAGGTTTGGGCTGTGCGGCCTGTTGCTCCTTGTTCTGCTCCTGTTTGGGCTGAGCGGCGGCCTGCTGTTTCTTCTTGGCCGGTTTTTGAGCCTGTGCGGGTTCGGGAGCGGCGGGAGCGGCGCCGGTGTAAATCTTAAGCTGCTGACCGGTACGTACGGCATTGCGGCGCAGGTTGTTCCACTCCTTGATGTCGTTGGGAGTGACTCCGTATCGGTTGGCGATGGATGTGATGGTCTCGCCGGCGCCTACCTTGTGGGTTACGGCAGTCTGAGCGGCAGATGCCGAGGCCTTTCGGGCCGCGGTCTGCTGTACCATGGCCACATCCTGTTCGGCCTGACGCTGAACCTCGGAGTCATTGGAAGTCGCGGGTTCGTAGGCCACGGCCGGGGCATCCTCACCCGGTTCGGCTACTTCACGGCGGGTATATTTGTCGGCGTCGTGGGCCAGGATTTCCTGTTCGCTGACTATGTAGGCGTGTACCTGCTGAGAGGGAAGTATCAGGAAGTAGGGATGGTCCTGAGCGGCGGGGATAAGGTCTGCTCTGAATTGCGGGTTGAGGATACGCAGCTCGTCTACCGGTATATTCAGGATGTCGCTTATCTGATTGAAGTGCAGTCGGTTATATACGGCCACGGTGTCGGTCACCAGTGGCTTGCTCGCCAGCACGGGACTGATGTTGTGCTCGTTGTGGTAGTTCATGACATAGTTGGCGGCTATGAACATGGGCACATAACCGCGTGTCTCGGCCGGCAGGAACTTGTAGATGCTCCAGAAGTCGTGTGTCTTGGGGTCTCCTCCGGCGCGACGCAGAGCCTTGTTCACAGCGCCGGGGCCACAATTGTATGCGGCGATTGCCAGGCTCCAGTCTCCGTATGTCTCGTGCAGGTCCTTGAGGTAAGAGACGGCCTTTTCGGAGGACAGGTAGGGGTCGCGGCGCTCGTCCACCAGGGAGTTTACCTCCAGGCCGAGTCCTTTGGCGGTGCCAATCATAAGCTGCCACAGGCCGGCGGCTCCGCTGCGGCTGATGGCGTTTGGGTCCAGGGCGCTCTCTATGACCGGCAGATATTTCAGCTCCAGGGGTAGTCCGGCCTGCTCCAAGGCCTGCTCGAATATGGGGGTGTAGTAAAGCCCCAGTCCGAGTATGGCCGCCACCTGCTCGCGGCTGCGGGAAGTGTAGCGTTTTATGTAGTCCCTGACAATCTGGTTGTAGGGCATGTCGATGACTGTGGGGAGTGCGGCCAGGCGCTGTTTTATGGTCTCCTCGGAGACATCGGGGTCACCCTGGCGGGCGTATCTGTCGTCGGTGGCGGTATAGTTCTTGAGGTACCATCCTTCCAGGAGTTTGCGTGTGTCGCGCTCGAAGGTCTCGGGGTAGACTATGGACTCGTCGGTGATGCTCTCCTTTAGGGTGAGCACATTGGGCTGCTTCCCAAACGAGGGGAACGCCAGGGAGGCGGCCAGGAATGTTGATAACAGGATGCGTTTCATATTCAGCGAGTTGGTTTATGTTTTGGCCTCTAAAAATTGAGAGCCCACTGCAGACCCATGGAGGGCTTGTTGTTTTGTCCGGGAGTGGGGAAAACGGTGGGCTGTATGTCAAGCGAGAGGTCCGGGGAGATGTCGAAGTGTGCCATTGTGGCGTCTACATAGGCGTCTACCATGCACAGCAGGTAGACCCCCACCATAAAGATGATGCAGAGTTCACGGTTTCTTCGGTAATAATTTTTTCTGTTCTTGAGCGTACGGGCCAGCCAGTCGTGGTCAAGGTCCGATTCGGAAGTGGTGGGAGGGAAGAAATCCATGTAACTCTTGGTGTTGGGGTCGGCGTCCATCAGGTCGGCGTATGCACGGGAATAGTCGTTGAACTGGGTATTGTTCCAGGATGTGCCGTACCCCAGGCCCATGAATCCGGCAATGATTATGGGGAGTTTCCAGTAGCGGCGGTTGTATACCTGGCCCAGACCCGGCACGAGTGCCGAGAGCCAGACGGCCCGGGTCGGGTCGGGATTGAACGGGCGGCGCAGACCGTATTCCGGGGAATAGCCGGGGGCGCGCACCTCCACCAGGATGCTGTCCGGAGTCTCCTCCTTCACTTCCAGACCAGGGTCTTCTATCAGCAGTTCGGTATCCAGAATCTTGTTTGGCTTTTCCTCTCCGGAACTTTCTGCTGAGGCGTTTTCAGGCTCTACAGGCTCTGACGGCGGCAGCACGGAGGCATAGGCTGTCAGCGGCTCCGGCAGCACCAGGGCGAGCGTCAGCACTATCGCCAGGATACGTGCCGGGAGGGGATGGCGGTCTGATATTTTGGTTATGAGTCTTAACACTTATTCGGAATCGGGGGCGGGCCTCGGAAGAGACGGGTTATTTTAGTTTTTCAAAGAGAGAGACCAACTGGAGGAGTTCGTCGTCATTGGAGAAACGCAAGGTTATGGAGCCTTTGCCATCCTCCTTGCGCTGGAACTTTACCTGGGTGGGGAAATAAGTCTCCAGGTCCCGGCGGAAGAAGTCGTAGTCATGACTCTGCGCGGCGGGTTTCTTTTTCTTTGCAATCACGGGCTTCTCGCCACGGTCCACGGCCTCCTGCATTTCGCGGGCCAGTTCCTCTACACGTCTCACCGACAGGCCTTCGTCCAATATGTGCTGATAGAGTTTGAGCTGATGCTTGGGGTTCTCCAGGGAGAGCAGGGCGCGGGCGTGTCCCATATCTATGCGTCGGTCGCGCAGACCGAGTTGAATCTCGGCCGGGAGGCGCAGCAGGCGCAGGTGGTTGGCTATGGTGGCGCGTTTTTTGCCCACGCGCTCGCTCAGCCGGTCCTGGGTGAGGGAATACTGGTCTATCAGCTTCTTGAAAGTGAGGGCTATCTCGATGGCGTTCAGGTCTTCGCGCTGTATGTTCTCGATGAGGGCCATCTCGGTAATTTCGGCATCGGTGGCGGTGCGCACGTATGCGGGCACACGTTGCAGTCCGGCCATACGCGCGGCTCTCCAGCGTCGCTCTCCGGCGATAATCTGGTATGTGCCGTCGTCCAGCTTGCGCAGGGAGAGTGGTTGAATCACGCCCAGCTCGCGTATGCTGGCCGCCAGCTCTTCCAGTGCCTCGGGGTCGAAGGATGTGCGGGGCTGGTCCGGGTTGGGAGCTATGAGGCCAAGGTCTATGTCGTTTATTTCAGAAGAACCGGAGGTCTGAATCTCGTTCATTGAGATGAGGGAGTCCAGGCCTCGGCCCAGGGCGTTGCGTTTTGTTGACATCCGGTATATGTTGGAGTTTCAGGATTGTGAATGTGGGTGATTTTCAGGCTTTCTTGCGATTGCGGTCCAGCACCTCCTTGGCCAGCTGACGGTGGGATATGGCGCCTCGCGAGTCGGGGTCGTAGAGGATAATGGGCAGCCCGTGGCTGGGCGCTTCGGAGAGCTTTATGTTTCGGGGAATTACGGTAGAGAACACCATATCGCCGAAATGTCCCTTCAGCTCCTCGTAAATCTGGTTGGCCAGGCGCAGGCGTGCGTCGTACATGGTCAGGAGGAAACCTTCTATTTCCATGCCGGGGTTGAGCCGGCTCTTGATGATGCGTATCGTGTTGAGGAGCTGACTGATGCCCTCGAGGGCAAAGTATTCGGCCTGCACGGGGATAATCACGGAGTCGGCGGCTGTGAGGGCGTTGACGGTGATGAAGCCCAGAGAAGGGGAGCAGTCTATGAGGACCACGTCATAGTCTTCCCGGACATTCCCGAGGGCGCGCAGCAGCACACGCTCGCGCTGCGGCTTGTCGATAAGCTCTGTCTCGGCGCCCACCAGGTCAATGCGCGAGCTGACTAAGTCAAGACCGTCGATGCAGGTGTGCTGCACGGCGCTCTTCATGGGGTAGTCGTCCACCAGACATTCGTAGACAGAGGCTTCGGCACTGCGGGGGTCAAGGCCCAGACCGCTTGTCGCGTTGGCTTGAGGGTCTGCGTCGATGAGCAGCACTTTCTTGCCTAACTCCGCCAGGCATGCTGCCAGGTTTATGGCCGTAGTGGTTTTGCCCACGCCTCCTTTCTGATTGGCGATAGCTATGATTTTACCCATATCAGTCTTGGTTGGTTTCAATCTGCAAAGTAAGCAATTTTCCTCAAATCGGCAACCTGTAGAAGTATTAAAGCGTGTTAAATTGTTGATAACTTCTGTAATTGTCTATGTGTAAATGGTTTATAAAACGCGGAGTCGTGGAACATCTGTGTTCCACGACTCCGCGTTGTCTTCTTTCAGACCTTAGTAGTTACCGACGTTTTTGTCCCGATGCCGGTCAATGCCGAGTGAGGAGCGTACTTCGCCGGCCTTGCGGTTGCACTGCATACGTTTGTAGTTCTCATCCTTGTTGGCCATGTACGGATGGCCGTGGTGCAGATGCCAGGCTATGGCCACAAACTTAAGGTCATGTTTGCGCACCCCGTTCATCTGCATGCGTATGGCCAGGTCCGAGTCCTCGAAGCCCCAGCCGTTGAAGCTCTCGTCGTAGCCGTTCACGGCCACGAAATCCTCTCGCCAGAAGGACATGTTGCACCCCATTATTCCCGGCCTGTTCTTCCTGTATCCGGCGGCTATGCGTTTTGCCATAGGCATAAGGTGCAATGCGTTCATGCGCCGGCTCTCGATACCCCGGCTGAAGAGGCCCAGGTGCGGAAGATGTGCAGGTGTGGCGCAGATGCGGCGCGATGCCGTGTCGGTAAGGCAGACGCGGCGTCCGCGCAGAATCGTTCCGGGCTGTGACAGCGCCAGATGGTCGGACACGAAGCGCCGGTCCATGATTATGTCGCCGTCCACCTGGATAATGTAGTCGCCGGTGGCGGCGGCTACGCTCAGATTGCGTATTCTGGCCACCCGGAAACCCTTGTCTTCCTGCCATACGTGGGTTATGGGCACGGGACTGAGTGCCTGCAGTTCCTTGACCGTCCGGGCGGTCTCCGGCCCCGAGCCGTCATCGCCAATCACAATCTGGTCCGGCAAACGGGTCTGTCGCAGTGCGCTGAGTACGCACAGCCTCAGTGCGTCAGGCCGGTTATATGTAGAAATTATCAGTGTCGCAGTCATTTGAACAGTTTTTAAAGGTCAAGTGGAGAATACCAGTCAGGAGCCTGCTCGTCCGGCAAGGATAGCTGTCTGGGTTCGCGTGCGGCCGGGCGGGCTGTGCGCACGGAGCGTGGAATGGGGGTAATGTCGGCTTGTTCCTCTTCTCGCTCATGTTCGCGCATCCGGTTCTGTTCGCGTTCCAGTGCCGCCTGCAGGTCGGTCACCTTTTGTTCGAAGCGGGCTATGCGCCGGTCGTATCCGGCCTTCATCTTTTCCACCTTCTCGAACATGGCCTGCACTTCGGCGATATCCCCCTCCAGTCCGGCGTATTCTTCCTCTTTCTTTTTCAGACGGAGGGAAAGTTCCGTGTTGACGGCGGTGAGGCGCGAGCGCTCCTCCTTCAGGGAAGCCACTTCACTTTTCAGCTTCACGGCCTGCTCACGGCATCCGTCGGCCTCGGAGCGTGCGGAAGCCACGTCCTCGCGCAGGGATGACACGAGGGCGCAGGCACGGCGCGGATGCAGGAAAGCCTGCCATGCCGAGAGGGATTGCGTTTCATTCATAGGTCGCGGATGAGGGGTTTGCGGATATTCCCTCCTTGAGGACTATGCCCAGGCTCTTACGTCCGTTTATGGCTATGGTCAGAGGCTCGGCGAACTCCACCACGCGGAGGCGCTCGCTCTCGTAGACGGCGGGCTGCGCATCCAGATAGGCCGCGTCATACAGGTCTTCGGGGTGTGCCGGGTCGATTGTGAAATAACCCACGCCGAAGCTGGTGAGGTTCTGGAAGAAATGGGTTCCCTGGCTCGGCTCTATGGAATATCCGGGCAGAGAGGTCTCCGCTATCAGGCGGGCGCCGGCTATCTGGGGCCACTTCACCGGGATGCCGAGGGCTGGGTCCGAAGAACCCCATCGCCCCGGGCCAATCAGGATATACCCCTTCTCTTCGGACACGAAACGGCGGTTGAGTTCCTCCACCTCCTTGGCCAGTTCGGGGTTATGCGCAGAGTCGAAATTCTGCCCCCGCACGTATACCACATGGCGCACACCGTCCATCAGGCCGTGGCCCAATGCCGTCTGTGAGCGCAACAGCAGCTGCGGGGCCGGATGTTTCATTATCGAGTCGTCCAGCATCTCCTTCTTGTCCACTATGGGGCGTATCTGGAGCCAATAGAGTACACCCTTGTGTTCGGAGGAGGCGGTGGCCTTGTGGTCTATGAGTCCGGCAAATTCAATCTCCACCGGTCGGCCCATCTCGTACTGTCCCTCGTGGAGCATGAACCTCAGGCACTCGGCCAGCGGGAACACGTCGTGCTTGAGTATATTGGCGAAGGTCACCACCTTGCGGCCACGGCCGGTGTCGGTGTCGCGCATTATGCCGTCTATGCCGTCGTAGGTGCTGACCATGTATTTCATGGAGCCGGTGGACACGGCGTCGGCCACATTCAGGCGTTTGATGTTGAAATCGTCGTGGACGGTGAAGTCCAGATGGCCGGGGTCGGTGACCGGCAGGGCGAAGAAGTGTGTCTGGGTGTCGCGCAGGGCCAGGTCCAGGGTGCTGGTCTGCAGCACCGAACCGGGATGGGCCGGCGAGAAACGGAGCGCACGGCTGCCGTCCACTATGTATTTGCCCAGGCCCACGGCCACTTCGGCCACACCCTCCTCGGGCACCTCGTTGCCTATGGGATAATAGTTTATGGAGCGGCCCACACCGGAGAAGTTGGGGTAATGGTAATCGTCGTGCCGCTCGCCCACCACCTCCTGCACTATCACGGCCATCTTCTCCTGGTCTATGACGTTGCGGGTGGCTTTCATGTACGCCTTGGAGTCTGTGAAGAAGACAGAGGCGTACACGCCCTTGATTGCGTCGGTGAGCATACGCAGCATCCGCTCCCGGTCATCCAGGCGCGGTATCATGTAGGTGGAATATACGCCGGCGAAGGGCTGGTAATGCGAGTCCTCGAGCAACGAAGAGGAGCGCACGGCCAACGGACGGTCTATCACCTCGAACAGGGCAACGAGGTCCTCTCTTACGCTTTCGGGCAGACGGGCCCGCAGGAAGGCCTGCAATATCTCGTCGTCGGTGGCGTCGGACAGACCGACAGGGTAGAGGTCGTTGTTGTCCATGAACTCGTCGAACACATCCGTACACAGCACGACGGTGCGGGGAATGGTAATCTGGACTCCGTGGAAATTCTCGCACTCCGGATGGCGTTTGATTATAGAGTCAATGAACGCCAGGCCGCGTCCCTTGCCTCCCAAGGAGCCTTGTCCTATGCGGGCGAAGCTGGAATAGCGGTCGAACCGGTCCTTCTTGAAGACCGCCACCACTCCTCTGTTCTTCATGCGGCGATATTTGACTATAACCTCGAAGATGAGGCGGCGCAGCGCCGGTGCCTGGGTCATATCCGAGAAGCGGAGGGTCTTGAGGGCCGAGGCTATGGGGAAGAGGGCGCGGGAATAGAGCCAGCGGGATATGTCGTTGGTGGAGCTGTGGAAGAAGAGGGAGTCGCCGGGCAGGTTATAGATATTCTTTTGCAGGTCCTTGAGGTTGCGGATACGCATTATTTCGCGCCCTGTGGCCGGCTCCTTGACCACGAAGTCGCCGAAGCCGAAGTTACCCCTCACGGCGCGGCGCAGCTCCTGGGGCAGGGTGGTGCTCGTCTTGTCGATGAAGATGCCGTGGAAGTCGCCGACTTTGTCCTTGTTCTCTATCTCGCTGCTCTCCACGATTATAGGTATGTAGGGGTCGTTTTCCCTCACATACCGGGAGAATTTCAGCCCGGCCTCGCGGTCCTTGCTCCCCTGGCGGGGGAAGCTGACGTCGGTGATTATGCCGAGCATACGGTTCGAGTAGCGGTCGTATAGGGCCTTGGCCTCCTCGTAGTCGCGTGCCAGCACCACCTTGGGGCGTCCGCGCATACGCAGCATCTGCTCATGCTCGTTCAGCGCCTCGGTGCTGAACTCCATGCTCTGCTTCAGCAGGAACTTGAAGAGATGGGGCAGCACGGCGGAATAGAAGCGCACGGAGTCCTCCACCAGCAGGATAGCCTGCACGCCCACCTCCTCTATGTCCTTGGGGGCGTTCATCTTGTCTTCTATCAGTTTGATTATGGCAAGTATGAGGTCCACGTTCCCCAGCCATGAGAACACATAGTCCACGGCGCTCAGGTCCTCGTTCTCCAGCCTGCGGCTCACTTCCTTGCTGAAGGGGGTGAGCACCACAAAGGGAGTGTCGGGATATTTCGCCTTGATGTCGCGGGCTTCCACGAAGGTCTCGCTCACGTCTACGCCGGGCATCGCGATAATCAGGTCGTAGGATTGTCGGGACAGCAGCCCGTGAGCCTCCGCGAAGGTGGCCGCTTTGGTGAAGCGTGGCGGCGATGACAGGTTGAGCGAGACATACTCGAAGTATACCTGCTCCTCCACTCTCCCGTCCTCCTCCATCATAAAGGCGTCGTAAGGGGTGGCGACAAGAAGCACGTTGAATATGCGTTTCTGCATCAGGTCGGCGAAGGCCGTGTCTTTTAGGTAAAGTTTGCTTATAGCCTGTTCGTTGATACTATCCATGCGGGCAAATGTTTGTAAGACTGCAAATTTACAAATTTTTCTCCGATTCTTATCTGTGATTTTTAAGGAAATGTGAACTTTTTTAAGCAATTTATGTTAAAAAGGATAACAAAAACATGACCGCTATGAAAACTACACCTGTCCTGGCGCTGAGCTGTGCCGTACTATGCTGCTCTATGGCTGTCGCGCAGTCCGACGTGCCGGAACCCGAGATGACTCTCGCCACCCATACCTCCGACGAAATAAAGGAGGCCTCTCTCAAGGAGTCGCATAAAATCATATATCTGGGCTCTGACCGCGAAAATGCCGCCGCCGACTCCATCGATTACCTCATAAACTCCTTCTACGTCGACCAGTATCGGCAATTTCAGGACCCGCTGGCGCCTTACTTCCTGCTTATGAGCAAGGATGCCAAACTGGCATTGGGTATAGGTGGCGCGGTCAGGATGCGCGGATGGTACGACTTTGCCGGCTCAATACCGGTGAACGGGTTCATACCTTACGAAATACCTGTCCCCAAAGACCCCTCGCAGCGGCGTAAACTGGACGGCACCCCGGACGGCACCGCTGTCTTTATGCGCGTCATAGGGCGTAACCGCACGTTGGGTGACATTGTGGGTTACATCCAGGGTAACTTCCAGGGAAACGGCCACACCTTCAAACTGAAGAAGGCTTACGTACAGTTCAAGGGGTTTACTGTCGGCTGGGCTCCGACTACTCTCCAGGATGCCGACGCCGAGGCTCCGACTATCGACGGCGCCGGGCAGAACGGCCTGCTCAGCACCACCCACATGCTGGTGCGCTGGGACCATCGGTTCGGCAAGAGTCCCTGGTCTATGGCGGCTGCCCTTGAAATACCGACAAATCAGGTGGATGCCGACGGCGAACAGACCAAGAAAATCAGTGATTGGTTCCCCGATGTAGTCGCTTTCGCGCAGTACAACTTCGCCCACTCGGGACACCTGCGCCTCACCGGCCTCTTCAAGGTGCTTCCTTACCGCGACCTTATTACCGAAAAGAATCGCAACGACATAGGGTGGGCCGTGCAGCTCAGTGGTCTGGCATACCCCATACCGCGCCTCGCGTTATACCTGGAGGCCAACACAGGCCGTGGCTATCAGTCGGCCATGGGCGACCTCTCTATCGACAACTTCGACCTTGTGGCCAATAGCGACGAGCCGGGCAGGATGTATGCTCCTCTGTCAATGGGCCTGAACGTGGGCGCCAAATACAATTTCCTGCCCAACCTGTTCGCCGGCCTGGCCTTGGGCGAGGCGCATTACTTCCCCAAATACAATGTGCGCGGCGATTCCTATAAATACGGACTGTACGGAGCTGTCAACCTGTTCTACGAACCCACGCCGCGTATGCAGGTCGGCATAGAGTACCTTGTCGGTTCGCGCCACAACTTCAACCGCGAGCACGCCTCGGCGAACCGAATAGACGCGCTCTTCCAATTCTCCTTTTAAAAAAGGTTTTTATAAATTATGTCCGTGGCTCCGAGTTTGGAGGCTATGTACTCTCCGGCGGCCTTCCCGGCTTTCTGACGGGGAGCGGGCTTCATCAGCTTGCTGTCCATCAGTTGCGCGAACTGGCGGGCGTCGGATATCGAGAAGCCTCCGCCGGCCTCTATCAGCTCACGCGCCTCTATGAATTTTGAGTGGCGAGGGCCGAACACAACGGGGATGCCGTATACGGCTGCCTCGTTGATGTTGTGTATGCCTGTGCCGAAACCTCCGCCTATGTAAGCTATGTCGGCGTAGCGGTAGGCCGACGAGAGCAGCCCGAAGCAGTCTATTATCAGGCAGTCGGCCTTGTCCGCGAGTTCCGGCGATTTTTCGGCCTCGCTGAGCAGGACGGCGCGCATCTCAGGCTCCAGGCCACGGCGCATAGCCTCCAAGCGTGCCGCGTCGAACTCATGGGGGGCTATGACGGTAAGCGGCTTTCCCCCCTGACGCTTGAGCCAGGGGAAATATACTTCCTCGTCCGGACCCCACGAAGACCCGGCCATGAAGGTGAGGCGTGTGCCCCCGCGCGTGAATCGGTCCAACAGGGGGATTTCTTTGGTGGAACGCATTATGTCCGTCACCCGGTCGAACCGTGTGTCTCCGGCCACGGTCACCTCGTTCACTCCATGGGCGGCAAGCAGACGGCGGCTTGCCTCGTCCTGCACGTAGATGTGGCGGAAAGTATGCAGCATCCGGCGGAACAGACCGCCGTGTCCCTTGAAAAACACCTGCTCCGGACGGAATACGGCGCTAATCAGGTAAGCGGGGATGCCGCGTCGCTGCAACTCGTGCAGGCAATTGCCCCAGAACTCGTATTTGACGAATATGGCCATGGAGGGGTGCAGGGTGTCGAGAAACCGGCGCATGGCCCGGGGGGTGTCCGCGGGCAGATAGACCACGGCATCCGCGCCGCCCCAGTCGCGCCGCACTTTGTAGCCCGAAGGGGAATAGAAAGAGAGGACTATCTTGCGGTCCGGCTGCTCGCGGCGCAGACGCTCCATGAGCGGACGTCCCTGTTCGAACTCCCCTAAGGAGGCGGCGTGTACCCACACCGGACTGTCAGTGGCCCCGACTGCACGGCGCAGGCCGGCGGGTGTCTCCTTGCGTCCGGCAAGCATTTCCCTGGCCTTTGCGTTGCGCAGCGATGCCGCTTTCAGGCCGCCCTGGTACAAATGTATGCCGGTGGTATATAGGGCTCCGGTCACCCTCTCTGTGAATTTAGACATCCTTGGCTTTGCACTCTGTTTGAACGCGCAAAGTTAGCAAAAAATTCCTACACCTCTGCAATCGGCACCTGTTTTGCACCGAACAAAAGGTGTCTGTCAGGGGTTGTAACTGCATAATGGATTAAAACTGTGTGATTATGAAAAAGTATTTGATTGCGGCTGTCGCGCTGTTGGCGGCAGGGGCCGCCTCAGCTCAGAGCTATCTGCTTGACAATCCGTCGAATCGCGGCTATTTCGGCGTACGTGCGTCTTACCACCTCTCATTGCCCGGCAAGGTGAAGGCGGAGGCTGGAAGCACCACCACCAAAACTAAAGTCTTGGGTAAAGGTTCCGGTTTCTCCGTAGGCGCTATCTACAATCTCCCCTTGGTGGCTAACCTCTACCTGGAACCGGGTCTCACCCTGGCATACACCACCGAATCTTTCAAAAACTCCAATGATATGTTCCCCTCTTTCCTGGCCAAACAGATGAAGCACAGCTCGGTGCGTAAATTCAGTTTCGAGGTGCCCGTGCAGGTCGGTTTCCACTTTGACTTTACACGGGACATATCCCTGGCCGTACAGACCGGTCCGGTACTTAAAGTGGGACTGGTGAACGACTATTACCTCACCTCCGAAGAAATGCCCGGCGTGGGTGTCATGCACAAGAGCGGCAGCCTATATGGGGAGGATGGCGCTATGCACCGCCTGGACTGCGCCTGGAGAGTGGGCGTAGGCTTCAACATAGACCGCAATTACTACATAGGTGTGAGCGGGGACATCGGCATGTGCAATATGCTCAAAGACAACAACGACGGCACCGTCTCCCTGCACGAGAACGCTTTTCAGGTATCGTTGGGCTATAATTTCTGACGCGCGTCAGACACAAAAGTCGTTGCAGGTCTTATGGCCCGCAACGACTTTTTCTGTTTTAAGTGATTTGGATTTATCAGAGTTTCAGTTCTTCGTAGGGGAGGCCGAAGGCTTCGGCCACAGCCTTGAAGGTAATCTTGCCGTCCACTATGTTCACGCCCTGAGCCAGTCCCGGGTCGGCCTTGCAGGCCTCTTTCCAGCCCATGTCGGCCAGACGCAATGCGTAAGGCAGGGTGGCGTTGGTGAGGGCCAGTGTGGAGGTATAGGGCACTGCGCCGGGAATGTTGGCCACACAATAGTGTACTATGCCGTCCACCTCGAAAATCGGCTCTGAGTGAGTGGTGGGGCGGGAGGTCTCTATGGAGCCGCCCTGGTCTATGGCTACGTCCACCAGCACCGTGCCGGGCTTCATGAGCGAAAGCATATCGCGGGTGATGAGGTGAGGCGCGAGCGCGCCGGGGATGAGGACGGAGCCGATTACCAGGTCGGTGTCAGGCAGCTCCATTTCTATGTTGTGGCGTGAGGAGTAGAGGGTCTTCACATTCTTGGGCATTGTCTCGGCGCAGTGGCGCAGCGTGGGCAGCGAGATGTCGCAGATAGTTACCTCGGCACCCAGGCCGGCGGCCATAAGGGCGGCGTTACGGCCTACCACACCGGCACCGAGCACGAGTACGCGGGCAGGCTTGACGCCCGGCACCCCGCCGAGCAGCACCCCGCGTCCTCCCTGGGGCTTCTCCAGGAAACGGGCGCCCTCCTGAATGGACATACGGCCGGCCACTTCACTCATGGGAATCAACAGGGGAAGGGTGCCCATGCGGTCGCGCACGGTCTCGTAGGCGATGCAGGTGCCTCCGGCAGCCAACATGGCGTCGGTGAGGGCGCGGTCGCACGCGAAGTGGAAATATGTGAACAGCAGCTGACCCTCGCGCACCAGCTTATACTCCGGCTCTATGGGTTCCTTTACCTTGATTATCATCTCGGCTATGCCGTACACGTCCTCTATGGCGGGCAATATGCTCGCTCCCACAGTCTCGTATTCGGCATCGGCGAAGCCTGAGCCTTCGCCCGCTGTGTGCTGGACATACACCTTATGGCCGTGTGCTATAAGTTCCTTTACTCCCGCCGGGGTCATGCCCACGCGGTTCTCATTGTTTTTGATTTCTTTAGGTATACCGATAATCATGGTAAGTAAGGATGAAAATTAGTTAACGTATTGCGGCTACGTCAAGGGGATTGGTTGCCCTTGGCCGCCGCGTTTTTCAAGCGCCCAAATTTATAGATTTTTTTAAAAACCACAAAACCGCAACCTGATTTTTTTGAAAAAATTCGCGCGGTTCAGCTCCTGGACTCTGCGGATGTACGTATATCATGGAAATTTCGGGAATTTTTGGGCAGATGTTTGGATTTGTGAATTATTTGGTCTAAATTTGCGGTGCGAATATTCTTTACTTAAATAATATATTCTTATGAAGAAGATTTACACAATGTCTTTGGCCATGATGCTGGCTGCGCTGCCGGCTATGGCACAGCCGTCGATGAAGCTGCACGCGCCTGCGGTCACTCCGGCTACACCTATGACCTCTCTCCGGTCAGCGGCTTATCAGGCACCCGCACAGAGCGCCAGGAAGGCAGCCAAGAAGGCCGATGCCCCTGCCGGCATGAAGGTTGGCTATTGCAGCACCCCGTATTCTGCATACGGACTCGGATGCGGCGAGACCGGTGTCGGCATCATGTTCCCCGCCGATTTCCTGAAGGACTTCGTGGGCAACGACATCACGGCCCTCAACGTCAGCGCTCCCTACAGCAAGAAACTTTCCTCCCAGTCAAATCAGGTAAACGCCCTTACAAAGGCTAAAATCATGATTTGCACCGAGGCCAACGGTGCGCCCGTCTCTCAGAACGAGGTGACCCTCGGCACCCAGGCTTTCGTGGAGAATGAGCTTTCCTTCACCACTCCCTATACCATCAAGGAGGGCGAGGACCTTTACCTCTATATAGAATATGAGGGAGCCAGCACCGACGGTGACAAAACTACGGACTTTATCATCGTAGCCGACGGTGTGGCCACTTCCAATCCCAATGCCGGTTGGTTGTATTCCAAGTTCGGCGGTCTTACAAGCGCCGGTGAGATTCAGCTCCAGAACGACATGGAGTGGAAGGGCATGGCCGACATTATCGGTGCCGGTAGCTTCAACGTCACAGCCACCATTACCGGCGACAATCTGCCCCAGGACGTGGCTTCTCCCTACGCATACGGTATGGCCAACAACATCAAGCCCGGCACTCCCTTCAATTTCACTCTCGGTGTGGTAAACCAGGGTATGGCCGCCTTGCAGGGCATAGACATGGTCATGAAGATAGGAGACCAGGAGCCCCAGACTGCCGCCAACTGCCCGGTTTACGACGCACAGGGCCAGCAGAAACCCGTCAACTACGGCGAGATGGCTCTGATTCCCGCACAGTTCACCTGCAATACCGAGGGTGCCTCCATCCCCTTCGAGGTAAGCATCTCCAAGGTTAACGGCGTAGAAAACTCCCGCGCATCCGAAACGCTGAAAGGCTATATCCTGTGCCTTGAGAACGGTTATCCCGCAGTAGCGGTAATCGAGGAGTTCACCTCCACTTCCTGCCCCGCCTGCCCCATCGGCATCGCCGGTCTGGAAGAAATGGACAAGAAATACGGCGACAACGAGCGTTATATTCCCATCGCGGTACACTATTCCCAGGGTGCCGCAGACCCCATGGATGTCTGCAAGAATCAGTCTTACTGCTACTACGACTTTGTCATGGACTACGCCGATGCGCAGGGTGGTGTCAGCGCTCCCGCAGCCTTCCTGAACCGCGACTTCTCCAATCAGATTTATCCCATGCCCGACGAGCTTGATTATTATATCTCCTCCGAGTTGGAAGGCCAGGCCCTGACTCAGATTGACGCCACTCTCGCACGCACAGACTCCGAGACCAGTGTGACACTGAACACTACCGTCAACGCAGCCATTGACACCGAGGGCGGCTACGGCATATCCTATACCATTCTGGAAGATGACCTCGGCCCCTACCGCCAGCAAAACGGTCTGACCGGTTCCACCACTCCTTACTACGGCTGGGAGAGCAAGCCCGCGAGCGTATCCATGAAGTACAACGACATAGTACGCGCCGGCTCACAGTATCGTCCCCTGGAAGACTCCAAGGTATCCGGCCTGAAGAAAGGCGAGGCCTACACCTACAGCACTACGGTAGACCTGTCCGCAATCAAGGACCTCACCAAGTACAGCGTAGTCGCTATGCTGATAGACACAGCCAACGGCCATATCATGTCAGCCAAGAAGGTAGCGAGCCTCAATTCCGGTCTCAGCGACGTGGCTATCGCCGGCGAGAAAGTCGCCACCGGCTTCCGTGGCGGCATCAATATGCTCAGCACAGGTAATATCTACACCATGGACGGCCGCCAGGTAGCAGCCTCCGCAAACGGCATCGTCAACCTGCCCGCAGGTCTCTACATCGTAGCCACACCCCAGGGCAACGCCAAGATAATGGTACGCTGATTCCGACCCCCGTCATTTAAAGAACACGAATACAATTCCGAAGGGCGGCGCGCAATAAAGCGCGCCGCCCTTTCTTTATCTCCGCCTGACTTTTTTGTCAGCTCTCCCCTTGTGCCACGATACAGCAGGTAATTTTTCACATATCTTCCAATGTCAGTAATCGGGGTTCAATGTCGTATTTCATGAGCAGGCATGACTTGATGCGTTCCACTTTCTCCATAAACAGCTTATGGTCGTAGTTGCGACGTTGGCGTTTCACTTCGGCAACAACCGCAGTATTGTCGCCGACTTTTATTCCGACTATGTCTATTTCGTTTGACTCTTTGCCTTTTTTGCGTTCCCACCACGAACCGATGTCCATATACTCATGGCTTTCTATCATTTTCAGGCGGAAGTATTTTTCAAGGACGAGGCCGGAATATGTCGGGTAATCTGACATTACGATTTTACGAAGGTAGTCAAAATTGCCCATTTCGACAATTGTCTGGTTACGGTCAAAATAATTGAACCAAAATTTCAGGAAATTATCGGTTATCTCATATTGCACATTCTGAGAGCGCGGTTTCGACATAATGGGACGCACTCGCTTTATAAGCGAATAATCCTCTATCAATCGTTTCAGATGTCCTGCCACAGTCACTCCTCCCAATACGCTTTCAATAGCGCCCTGTGTGTTTGTCCCGGATGCGATGCAGCTGAGTACCGAGAAGTACAGACCATAATCTTTGCCGAATTCCTCAATCAGAAGATTGCGCCCTTCATCGATAAACGGAGAGTTCTCTCTGACGACATAGTTGAAAATACCGTCAATTGACAAGTCGGTATCTTCGCAAAGCAACTCAATGTATTTGGGCACTCCACCTGTGATACAATAGAGAGCAAGCAATTCGTCGTTGGTGTAGTCTGGCCGAAAATCATGTATAATCTCCTTCATGGTCTCAGTGCTGAAACCGGACAGACGTATTGTTGCGTCAGCTCTGCCAAACAGAGGCTCGTGGTAGCTTTCAAAAATCTTGTGCATCATTGAATATACCGAACCCATAAGCAAGAGATTGACGTGGGTGTCATCGCGGTACGTATCCCAGATGTTCTGCATATCGCTGAATACCGAGGGATTGATATTGAAAAATTCCTGAAACTCATCGATAATCAGATTAAACCTGCGAGTCTTCGCAAGTTCCATCATCATTTGGAACAGAGACCTGAAAGTCTTTATTTCCAATGGCACATAACAGTCAAGAGACGTGGATATAAGTCCGGCGAACTCCTCGCACAAAGCGGCTTCGTTTTTACGGCTGACGAACAGATACACTGTAGGATACTCCTCCTGAACGGCACGTAGCGCAAGCGATGTCTTGCCGATGCGACGCCGGCCGGTTATCACCGTCATCCTTGACCGGGATTCAAAGGCACGCCCTTGTATCCGCTTTAATTCCTTGATTTCTTCTGTGCGGTTATAGAATTTCATAACTTTGTCACTGTGGTAATAATTACGGCGGTGACAAAGTTATGAATAATTTTTGAAATAACAGCCATCCGTTGTAGATTTTTAACTACGTCAATCTGTGACTACCCATCCCGACTCTACTTTATGGGTATCGGGAGTCTTATGAACGTCTGTCCGATGACAGTCCTTAAGCCTCTATTCTTTGCGGGCAGCGGTTTTATTGCAGAATACTCGATGAGGCGCCCGTCTGTTGGGATGCCTCGTTGCCACGTTGTATTTTCTTGCCGAAGCCGAAAGTGTAGGTGGCTGAGACGAGGATGTAGCAGTGGTAGGTTACATCGTGGAAGGTCTTGGTGACATCGTAGCTGGCGCTTGTGGTTTCAGACGTTCCGGATTTCCAGTTCCATCTGAAAGGATTCGTCAGTCGTGCCTGAAGGTTCCACGACGAATCGCCCCAGCCCACTATTGCGGTATATGCGTCTTTCTGTTTAATCCAGGCTCCGTTCACATATCCGTCACAGTATTCCTGCGGCGCCTGGTACTGCAAGCCGAAATTCCAGCCTCCGACATAGTAAAATGCCTGAAGATACCAGAATATATGTTGACGTGTCCAGTCGAATGGCGCGTCGTTACGGACTATACGGTGCAGGACCTGACCGTTAATCATCAATGAATTGTCAAGCAGCCGTGCCGTGCCCTGCACTCCGTATTGCCACGAGGAGTAATCCCCCACACCCTTTTGCCTGATGGTTCGGAGTATTCCGTCGGGCGAAGCCTGGTAGACGTATGCGTAACGGTCTGTGATTACGGTAGATTGCCCGAAAGCGGCGAAATTGAATCTGTTGTCCGGCATGAAAACGTATCGCAGACTCACATCAAAGCTCTTGTAAGGATTGATGTCCGGGTTACCGGTGTAGCTGAACAGGGGGTTGGACCGGATTATGGCGATGCTTCTGTAGGAAGATGCCAGCGTCCATGTCGCGTGGTGGAAGTCGGCGCTGATTGAGTTCTTGTCGTCGAAGGCATATTGCACGGAGGCGTCCGTCCAAGGCTGTGTGGAATGTTCGGAGGCATCGCCCAATTTGGAGTGGTCGTAGTTAAAACCGCCTCCGATTAGTCCGTTGAAATTCCCGCTCCTGAAATTGTAGAACACCCCGGGGCCGACACGGTAGGTGGTAAGACGGTCGGTCGCATCCGACGTACCGGAATAGTGAGTGCGGTTTGCGAGCAGGGTACCGTTTAATATGCCGGTGATATTTCCCCATCTCCCGAAATCATGAACGAATCTCAGAGAGGCGGTCGCGCGGTGGGAATCATCCTTTGCCCCGTTGGAAAACGACGTTCCCGGGAGTTCGGTATAAAGGGAATTCTGGCCGGTATGCGAATATGAATAATATGGGTTGAAACTGATGCTGTTGTGGTGAGGAAGAATGAAATTCCAATAGCCCGAATAGGTAATGGAATTGGAGCGGGAATTTCGGCTATCGGTGTATTCCGTGGAGGGGAAATCCGCCGGAACGTATCTGACATAGCCTGCCGAGCAATCCTCCGGCTCGCGATAGAAATTCGCGCCTATGGTGTTGACCATTGTTACTCTGTCGGTGGCGTATGTGGCCTTGAATGTGGGCCAGTAGGAGTGTTGCCGTACTTTGGCTTCGACGGGATTTGAAACGCGCTCGAATATCTTAAGCGTTCCGTCGGTCTGAGGCAGACGATATGTCTCCAGAATACTCTGGCTCCGGTGGCTGTTCCGGGAATACCAGCCGCCCACAGCCAGGTCATACGTCATGCGCCCGTATTGAAACTTCGAATATAGATTCAGTTGTCCGGAGTCGGAAATGAAAAACTCGTTGGCGTAAGCCTTTACATAGCCGCCATACTCATACTTCTGCATGATGAAGTTGACGACGTGCTCGCTTCCCTGGAATCTCGGGTCCTGTGGAAAATCATAGTATTCGACCTTTTTGACATCAGCCATCTTCATGCCGGAAAGGTCTTGTTCGGACGCCGGGACAAAATCTATGTATAAATCCACTTTCTGCCCCGTGTTGGTGGTCACTGTATTGCCTGAAACGAGACCTAACTGCGGAATGGCCATGTGACCGAGCAATTCAGGGCCTGTCTGGGCGGCGTTCTTCTGCCGTCTTGTAGGGAGATAGGTGGCTCCGGTGGCCGAGGTACGTTGAAGTCGCTCTTCCACCACCACCTCGTCAAGTTCCTGTGTCTTTATGCTGTCAGTCGTTTCAGTCCGGGCCATCGCGCTGACAGAGCTTAGCAAAGCGGAAAAAATGATGAATGTCTGTTTCATGATTACAGCCTTTTGTTTTTGGCACAAAATTACGGATATTTGTGTCAATGGATTTCAACAAATGTTGAAAAAGAGCTGTGATTCAGACATTTTTTCGCAGCCGGCTCAGATGGGTCTGGGTTATGTTCAGGAATGAGGCGATGTCTTTAAGCGGAAAGAGGTGGAAAATGTCGGGGTGTTTTGAAATCAAGTCGTTATACCGCTGTCGCGCCGATTTGACATGTAAATCCTTGTATCTGTCGTAAACGGTAGAGAAAACCGCCTCGGTGCCAATCATTACCATATCCTTGAGCCGAGAATCCGTCTTAATGCGTTCCCCGAGCATTGAGGTGGAGATGCAGTATATGTCGCAAGGGGATTCGGCTGTGACTGAAGTGCGGGCCTTTTGTCCGTACAGGGAAAACGGGAAATCGGTTACAAATTCGCCGGTAAATTCCAGACCCAATACATGCTCCGTGCCATCGTCGCCGTATGCCACATATTTCAATGTGCCGGACTTGATGTAGCCGAAATACCGGGCCACATGACCTGCGGTGAAAAAATCCTCGCCTTTGTCAAAATGCCGCAAAGTGCCCTCGCGCAGACATAATTCACGCCAATACTCTGCCGAAGGGCTTTCCATATATGTGTTGAAATTGTTCGCCATACATATTCGTGCCGTGGCTCACGGCGATTGTCGGTAAAGAAAGAGCGTGAGCCAGCTATGCCACGTCAGAAGTCGGAGGTCGTAGGAAACCTTTATCCAAAGATATGGGGATAGCAGCCCACGCTATGCGCGTGAGAACCGCTATGCCTGCTCTCGGATAAGTCTTGAATTTCCTACGTTCCCGACTGCGAGAAAAGCATAACGCTCCTTATGTTTCAGAAATGTATGAACGGGCCTGCGCCAATTCAATTACAAAATTAGCGATTTTTTCTAAATGAACAGTAGTCCGGAGCTTCAAATCTTCAGGAGACGGAGCCGGCTCCTTGGAGGTGTGTGCGGAATGGGATGGAAATTGGTGTGTTTTGCGGTTTTTAAGATTGCCTGTTAGCTCTATCGGCGAAAAAAATGTTCTAAATATCTTATTTATTGGTCGGCTATCAACTTTTATATAAATTTGAACGTCTATCAATAAAACGGACAGTCGTAAGGACGGGAGACGGAATTGTACCTCGTCGTTTATAACCGAAGCCTCTTGTCCCATACCTAAAATATAAGTGTGTATGCTACGTAAACTATATCTGACCATACTGGCGGCCTCTGTGGCGGCCGGAGCGTGTGCCCAGGGTACCGTCTCACTGGACTCCTGCCGCAATATGGCTCTGCGCAACAACAAGTCCATACGGGTGGCCGACCAGAATATAATCGGTGCCGGATATGCACGCAAATCGGCCAAGGCCGCATATCTCCCCGGACTTGACTTCAGCGCCACATATATGTATAACCAGCACCAGATAGCCCTGCTCGGCGCCGACGCCAAGCTCCCCACAATGAGCTTCAATCCCGGAACCATGAGTTATGAGTACAATCTGCTCAAGAATCCGGAAACAGGTATGCCGGTTACCGACCCCAAGACCGGACAGCCTATCCCCTCGGAGGTGGCGGTGATTCCAAAGGAGGCCATGAAGTATGACGTACACAATGTGGTGGCCGGCGCCTTCACTCTTACCCAGCCGGTGTATATGGGCGGCGCCATACGCGCCATGAACGAGATAACCAGGTATGCCGAGCAACTCGCCGTCTCTATGCGCAACTCCGCTGTGCAGGATGTGGTCTACAATGTGGACGAGGCGTACTGGACCGTGGTCTCCCTGGTGCAGAAGCAGAAGTTGGCCCAGAGCTACTGCAATCTGCTTGACACGCTCGATTACAATGTCCATGCCATGTACGACGAGGGGGTGGCGACCCGCTCGGACTGTCTGAGCGTGGAGGTTAAGGTGAACGAGGCTGCCGTGACCAAGACCAAGGTGGACAACGGACTCTCGCTGGCCCGCATGGCGCTGGCGCAGGTGTGCGGCTTGCCCATAAATACCGTTTTCACGCTTCAGGACGAGGAGCTGAGGACGCGCCCGGAGCTGCCTCCGGCATCCGAGTTCGACCCGCAGAGCGTCTATATGCGCCGTCAGGACCTCACGTCCCTTCGCCACAGCATAAGCATCCTGGAGCAGCAGGAAAAGCTGGCGCGTGCCGAGATGCTTCCCAAGGTGGCCCTGGTAGCCGCCTGGGCCTTCGCCAACCCCAACACTATCGATGGCTTTGAGAAACGCTTCGGCGGCGGGTTCCATGTGGGCGCCACTGTCAGCGTTCCCCTGTGGCATTGGGGTGGCCGTTACAATAAGCTGAAAGTGGCCGAGTCGGCCACTGCGGCGCAGCGCCTGCAGCTTGAAGACGCACAGACATTGGTAGACCTACAGGTGAACCAGGCCCGCTTCAAGTTCGACGAGTCCAGGAAGACCCTCGACATGACCCGCACAAACCTCGCCAAGGCCGACGAGAACCTGCGTAACGCGGAGTACGGCTTCAAAGAGGGTGTGCTCACCACTGACGACGTCACCGCAGCGCAGACTGCCTGGCTCGAGGCCCATTCGGAATATCTGGATGCCGAAATAGGGGTGCAGCTCTGCCGCGTTTACCTCGGCAAGGTACTCGGAACCATGTCTTACTGATGTGTCCGCACAACATATATGAATGAACTAAAATTACCGTTATGGAAGATAAGAACATACCTGTCGAAGAGAACAAGGCGCAGACCGGCGAGCTCGCTCCGGCGCCCACAAAGCAGCAGGTCAGCAAGAGAGAGAAAGGGCTTATAACAGCCATACTTATCGTCACTATAGTCATAGCGGCGGTGGCCGTTATCGGATTCCTGCGCATCAACCCCGCGCCCGACCGGGTGCAGGGACAGGCCGATGCCGAGGAGATACGCATATCGGGCAAGTTGCCGGGCCGCGTGGTGTCCCTCTATGTCACCGAAGGTCAGTATGTACATGCCGGCGACACCTTGGTACGTATCCATTCCTCTGTGATGGATGCCAAGCTGGAGCAGGCCAACGCCATGCAGCAGGCAGCCTCGGCCACCAACGAGAAGGTGGACGCAGGCACCCGCAGCCAGATAATCCAGTCGGCTTATGACATATACCAGCAGGCTCTGTCGGCCCGCGACATCACTCAGAAGACCTACAGGCGTATGCAGAACCTCTACGACAAGGGGGTAATCTCCGAGCAGAAGCGCGACGAGGCCAAAGCCGCATACGATGCCGCAGTGTCCGGCGCCGAGGCTGCCAAGAGCCAGTGGGAGCTGGCCAAGGCCGGCGCCCAGAAAGAGGACAAGAAAGTAGCGCAGGCCATGGTTCAGGTGGCAAAAGGGGGAGTGAAGGAGGCTGACGCCATGCTCGAGGACCAGTATCTGGTGGCGCCTTGCGACGGCCGCATAACCGTAATCTACCCTCACGAGAGCGAGCTGGTGATGACCGGCGCCCCGATTATGACCCTGCAGAAGGATGACACATACCTGGTGTTCAATGTGCGCGAGAACCTGCTCAAGGATATTCAGCAAGGCTCTGTACTGAACGTCAACATCCCCGCTCTTGACAAGAATATCAAGGCAAAGGTATATTACATCCAGGATATGGGTTCTTACGCCAACTGGCAGGCCACTAAGGCCACAGGCTCCTACGACGCCCGCACGTTCCAGGTCAAGGCGCGTCCCATAGAGCCTGTCGCGAAGCTGCTCCCCGGCATGAGCGTCCTCTACGAGGGTGTGGAGAAACAGGCACGGCAAAATAAGTAAGAGACTGTCTGGACAGCCTCCAAACACACGTACAGCGAGATGAAAACCGGATTTTTTGCGATAGTGATGCGCTCCCTGCGGCAGCTTGCCTCCCGCAGGCTGTACTGGTATGCCATCTTCTTCCTGCCCATAGGCCTGGGTTTCTTCTTGACCTCGCTGATGGATAGCGGCCTGCCCATGAAGGCGCCCACCGCTATCGTGGACAAGGACCATACCCATCTGTCCCGTCAGGTGACGCAGACCCTGGACGGCATGGAGCTGGTTCGGATTACCAAGGCCTGCGACTCCTATTCGGCGGCTATGGACAAGCTGCGCGAGGGGGAGGTGTTCGGATTCTTCCTGATTCCGGAGAACTATGAGGCCGACCTGCTGGCCGGACGCTCCCCGGTCATCTCTTTCTACACCAACATGACCTATTTCGTGCCCGGCACCCTGGTCTACAAGAATTTCAAGACTACCGCCGTCTATACCAAGGCGGGAGTCGTGCTCCAGGTAATACAGACCGGTACCGGCGCCACACCCCAGGAGATAGCCCCCATACTCAATCCCGTCAGCATACAGGGGCGACCGCTCAACAACCCCTGGCTCAACTATTCCTACTACCTCAGCAACAGCTTCATCCCCGGTGTGTTGCAACTGATGGTGATGCTGCTGACCTGCTACACCTTAGGCGAGGAGATAAAACAGCGCACTTCCCTGCAGCTGATGCGCATGGCCGGCGGCTCTATCCTTAAGGCCGTGACCGGCAAGCTGCTGCCCCAGACGCTAATCTGGTTTGCAATCGCAATGCTCATGGAGGCATGGCTGTTCGGGTTCAACGGCTTCCCCCTCAACGGCTCCACGCTATGGATGACCCTCAACACGCTTATGCTGGTGCTCGCCTCCCAGGGCTTCGCGCTCTTTGTATTCTGTCTGCTCCCCAACCTGCGTTTTTCCGTCTCCATCTGTTCCCTCACCGGCATACTCACTTTCTCCCTGGCCGCCTATTCCTTCCCGGTGGAGAGTATGTACGGCGGTGTTGCCGTCTTTTCCTGGATGATGCCGGTGCGCTACTACTTCCTGATATACATAGACCAGGCCCTTAACGGCATCGACATCTGGTACAGCCGTTGGTACTTCGTGGCCTATTTCATCTACTTCTTCGCCCCCCTCCTGTTGTTGTGGAGGGTGAAGAAAGCATTCAATAATCCCGTACAAGTTCCCTGAAAACGCCCCTGCGATGAAAAAGTTTTTCAAATTCATATCTGTAGAGCTCAGGGCGTTAGGCGAGTCTTATGCCTTAGAGCTGAAGGAAATATTCCACGACCAGGGAGTCATCCTCTTCTTCCTGTTCCTGCCTCTTGTGTATCCGGTAATCTACTCGCTGATATACGGACCCGAGTTGGTGCGCGACGTGGATGTGGTGGTCGTGGACAACGACCGCACTCCTTTGAGCCGCGAGTTAGTGCGTGATTTCAACGCCTCGGAGGGGGCCGATGTGATAGGTTACGCCGCAGAGATGGGTGAGGCCCGCCATGCCATGAACTCGCATGAGTGCTACGCTATTCTGGAGATTCCGGAGGGATTCGCACGCAACATAGGGAGGGGAGAGTCCTCGCAGGCCATCCTGTACTGCGAAATGAGTCTGTTGCTCCGTTACCGCGCGTTGCTGTTCTCTGCCACAGACCTTGGCCTGGACATGAGCGCCAGAATACAGGCGCGCGACATCAAGGAACTGGGCGCTTCCTCGCTGATGCCTAAATCCGACCCGA
Organism: uncultured Bacteroidales bacterium; assembly: GCA_900547755.1. Classification (GTDB taxonomy): domain Bacteria; phylum Bacteroidota; class Bacteroidia; order Bacteroidales; family Muribaculaceae; genus Lepagella. The sequence goes on along the minus strand of URIC01000027.1, from coordinate 2,150 downwards.
TGCCCATAGAGGGCGTTTCGGTGGGTAATCTGCAGGGCGGTTTCGACTCGTTCATAATGCCCGGTGTGCTGATGCTCATCCTGCAGCAATGTATAGTCCTTGCCGTGGGAATGATGGGCGGACGTCGTTTCGAGGAGGCCCGCAGGGGCATAAATCCGGTCAACGCTGTTGGCGGCACCGTATTCGTGACAATGTTGGGACGTATGGTGGCCTATATCTCCATTCTGGCGCTGCCCCTGCTTTGGCTCGTACATTTCGTGCCATTGGTGTTCCGCTTTCCTATGGCCGGCGATATGCTCGATATCTTTACATTCCTGGTGCCCATGGTCCTGGCTTGTGTGTCCTTGGGTTTTGTTGTCCAGGCGTTCACCCGCGAGCGCGAGGCCATAATGATTATATGGGTGGCTACGAGCTTCCTGTTCCTCTTCCTGAGCGGACTGACCTGGCCCCGTTATGCCATGCCTGAGTTCTGGAAATTCTTAAGCGATTTGCTCCCGGCCACATGGGGCGTGAACGGCTTTATTCTCATGAACGCCAACGGGGCCACTCTCGCCGACGTGGCTCCCTTCTACGAGAACCTATGGTGGCAAGCGGGCGGTTACTTTCTGCTGGCCTGGGTAATACACCGCTTCTGGCTGCGCCCCGAATTGAGCCGCATGGCCCGTCTGCACCGCAGCTGACCTAAAACTACATAAATTTAGACCCCGCAATTCCGGACTTTTAAGTCAGGGATTGCGGGGTCTAAATTATATGTGGGGGAATTAGCCGAGAACTTCTATGGCCCGGTTCAGGCGGCCTATCACTTCGGCTTTGGGCATCAGTTCTGTTATGTCGAACATGTGCGGGCCACGGCAGGAGCCTACCACGGCCAGGCGGAAGGCGTTCATGACATTGCCGAGATGGTATCCGTTGGCGGCTATCCAGTCAAGTACAATCTTCTCTGCGTTGGCGCTGCTCATATCATCTATGCCCTCAAGCACACCTATGAGCTGCTGCATAATCTGTGCGGTGCCCTCTTTCCAGCGCTTCTTGACATCCTTCTCGGCGTAGGTAGTGGGAGCCTCGAAGAAGAAGTCGGCCTGCGTCCAGAGGTCGCGCACGAAGTCTATGCGCCCCTTGACCATGTCCACGGCGCGGGCCACATATTCCGGGTCGGCGTCACCGTAGCCATGTTCCCGGAGTATAGGCATGAAGAGTGCGGCCAGTTCGGGGCCCTCCATGCGCATAAGGTACTCGTGGTTGAACCAGATGCCTTTCTTGTAGTCGAACTTGGCGCCCGCCTTCGAACAATGTCCGAAGGAGAATTTGGCTATCAGTTCCTCCATATTCATAAGCTCGGTGTCATCGCCGGGATTCCAGCCCAACAGGGCCAGGAAGTTGACCACAGCCTCGGGCAGATAACCCTGTTCGCGGTATCCGGAGGACACTTCGCCGCTCTTGGGGTCGTGCCATTCCAGGGGGAAAACGGGGAAGCCCAGTTTGTCGCCGTCTCGCTTTGAGAGCTTGCCGTTGCCCACGGGCTTGAGCAGCAGGGGCAGGTGTACGAATTGAGGCATGGTGTCGGCCCAGCCGAAAGCCTGGTAGAGCAGCACGTGGAGCGGTGCGGAGGGAAGCCATTCCTCGCCTCTGATTACGTGGCTCACTTCCATCAGATGGTCATCCACGATGTTGGCCAGGTGATAAGTGGGCAGGTTGTCGGCGCTCTTGTAGAGAACCTTGTCGTCCAGGATGGAGGAATTTATGACTACGCGGCCACGTATTAGGTCGTCCACCACCACGTCCTGTCCGGCATCGATTTTGAAGCGCACCACGTACTGGTGGCCGGTGTCAATCAGGTTCCGCACCTCTTCGGCGGACATCGTGAGCGAGTTGCGCATCTTGTCGCGGGTGGATGCGTCATACTGGAAGTTGGGCTGTTCGGCGCGGGCCTTCTCCAGCTCCTCGGGTGTGTCGAAGGCTATGTATGCCTTGTCGGCATCTAATAACTGCTTCACATATTTCTTGTAGATTTCCTTGCGCTCGCTTTGCTTGTAGGGGCCGAAAGCGCCGCCTTCGCGTACGCCTTCGTCAATCCCTATGCCGAGCCAGTTCAGGGCCTCGTTTATGTATTCCTCGGCACCGGGAACGAAACGGCGGGAGTCTGTGTCCTC
>URIC01000026.1 GCA_900547755.1 uncultured Bacteroidales bacterium | reverse complement strand
CCGCGCAATGCGGCCCGGACTTTTTTGTCTTTTAGTGGGTGCTTTTTACTTGGCGTCGTGAGGCAACACGTTGATGAACTTGCGGCCTTCCTTGCCAGTGGTAAATGTCACAACACCGTCTATAAGAGCGAAGAGAGTGTGGTCCTTGCCCATACCCACATTCAGACCGGGATGGTGCTGAGTGCCACGCTGACGCTTGATGATGTTGCCGGCTTTGCAATTAGCTCCACCGAAGATTTTCACGCCGAGGCGTTTGCTTTCTGATTCGCGGCCGTTCTTAGAACTACCGACACCTTTCTTATGTGCCATTTCTGTGGAGTAAAATTAAGCGTTTACTATTGATTTAACTAACACCTTGGTGAACTGCTGACGGTGGCCGTTCAGTCTGCGATAGCCTTTGCGGCGTTTCTTCTTGAACACAAGCACCTTGTCACCCTTTACGAGGGGTTCGAGCACTTCACACTTCACTGATGCACCCTCAACGGTGGGTGCGCCGACTTTAACGGCACCGTCGGCTTCCAGCAGCAGAACCTTGTCGAAGCTGATTGCCTCGCCCTCTGCGGCGCCGAGATGATGTACATACAGATACTTGCCTTCTTCGGCCTTGAACTGCTGTCCCTTGATTTCAACAATGGCGTACATTCTAAATTATTGATTTTTAAGTTAAACCGTTGGGCGGGAAGACACGGTCCTCCACTTATTTGAGCCTTGGCGGCATGAATTGCGGTGCAAAATTAGTTATTTTTCCGCAATATGCAAAATCTTCTTTTTTATTTATACCCTGTTTTTAAACTTTTTTGTAACTTTGCGTTCCGGATACCACCGGGACCGGCCCGTTAAATTTCCATTATTCCGAAAGTTACGGGCAAACCTTACCGGCTCTAAAGCGTCTTATCAATAAAAAACATCCGCGACTATGAAACGTACATTATTCTTTTGCATACTGGCCATTATGGCCATTGCCCTGCCCGCATCCCTGAGCGCCGGCGGCAAGAAAGCGAAGGCCACATTCTCCGAATACCGTTACGATTTCGGCAACGTAAAGGAGAATGGGGGCCTCGTAAGCCATGAGTTCGTATTCACAAATACCGGCGACGGCAACCTCCTGATAGTAGACGCCACAGCCACTTGCGGCTGCACCCGCCCGGAATATTCCAAACAGCCCATCGCCCCCGGGAAGAAGGGAAAGGTAAAAGTGACCTACAACCCTACAGGACGTCCCGGCCCCATTGACCGTACCGTCACAGTCAAAACCAACGGCTCACCTAAAAAAGTAAGACTCAAGATAGTAGGCAACGTAATTCCTTGACCAGCCCCATGCGACACATCTCTATCCACGTCCTCCTGGCGTCAGCTCTCTCTGTCGGCGTAACCTGCGCCGCCGACAATATCAAATGGCTCGGCACCGAGTATGACTTCGGCACTATCCGCGAGGAGAGCGGCAAGGCTCACGGCCAGGTGCGATTTGTGAACCTCGGTCCCGAGGCGACAATGATTCAGCGGGTAAAATCCACCTGTGGCTGCACCGGTGTGGGCTTCACCGAAGGCGTCATCGCCCCCGGCGACACGGCCACCGTGTGGTTTGACTATGACCCCACCGGACGCCCGGGCCGATTCGAGAAGCATGTCAAGGCATATACCGGAGTGAACAATGACCTTACATCCATAACCCTCAAAGGAACAGTAATCGGCGCCCCGCATAGCCTTGACTCCAAATACCCGGTGGTAAACGGCGGCTTGCGCCTCAGCGCCGATGTGATTCCCTTAGGCAAGACCACCTGGGGCACCTCCCGCCACAAGTACATTTACGGATATAACCAGAGCGCGGACACACTCTCCCTGAGCTGGAAGGATGTGCCTCGTTTCGTGTCGCTCGGAGTTTCAAGCCGTAGCGTGGCACCCGGCGACCTGTTTACCGTCAGCGCTTACCTCAACACCCGCGACGGTGCCGAAATAGGCTCGCTGGACGCGCCCTTCACACTCATTGCCGAAGGGGCCGACGGAGCGGTATCCTTACCTGTACATATCACCGCCGACATAGTGCCCGACATCTCCGCATACACAGACGAGCAACTGCGCGAAGCACCGTCCGCCACCCTCTATCCCACCTTGCTGGAACTGGGAGAAGTGCGCGGCGACAAGCATATAAAACAGGAGTTCTTCCTCCGGAATGAGGGCAAAACACCGCTCGCCCTGAAACGTGTGCATTGCCCGCAGTTCCCCTCTCTGATTAAAACGAAGTCTATGCCGCGCTCCTTGAAGCCGGGCGAAAGCAAACCCATAAAACTTAACATCAATCCCGACGTGCTGCCGAAAGGAATTTTCAAGATTGCAGTGGAAGTGGTTACCGACGACCCGCTGCACCCCACACGCAACGTGCATCTGATAGGCACACGTCCCGAATAAACATAAACCGAAACAACCTCCAAACCATGAACCATCCCGAGAACGCAAAAGAATATAAAGGGCTGCAAGTAAACAAAGGTGTGACCTCCGCCCCCACCGTAAACCCCTATCGCCGCCCACGTCCTGTGGCGCGTCAGCTCACCTCCGGCGAATATGTAGAAGGAATACTAAAGGGAGATGTCAGCATCCTGGGGCGTGCCGTAACACTCATAGAGAGTACCGCAGAGACACACCAGGCTCTCGCACAGGAAGTAATCGAGAAATGCCTGCCGTTTACAGGCAATTCCCGCCGTATAGGTATCACCGGAGTGCCGGGTGCCGGCAAGAGTACATCTATCGACGTCTTCGGAATGCACGTCCTCGGCAAGGGAGGCAAACTCGCCGTCCTTGCCATAGACCCCAGCAGCGAGCGTACCAAAGGCTCAATCCTCGGCGACAAGACCCGTATGGAGAAACTGAGCCAGCAACATGGCGCCTTCATACGTCCTTCCCCCTCGGCAGGCTCCCTGGGCGGTGTGGCACGTAAGACCCGCGAGACAATAGTCCTGTGTGAGGCCGCAGGGTACGACAATATTTTCGTCGAGACCGTGGGCGTGGGCCAGAGCGAGACTGCCGTCCATTCGATGGTGGATTTCTTCCTTCTAATCCAGCTGGCCGGCACCGGCGACGAATTGCAGGGCATAAAACGCGGCATTATGGAAATGGCCGACGGCATTGTCATCAACAAGGCCGACGGCGACAACATCGAACACGCCAACCTGGCTGCCGCACAGTTCCGCAACGCGCTGCATCTGTTCCCGCCGACACCCAGCAAATGGGTTCCCGAGGTGCTGACCTACAGCGGATACTACGAGTTGGGCATCGACAAAGTCTGGGACATGATAGACCGCTATTTCGAGTTTGTCAGAAGCACAGGTTATTTCGAGAAAAAACGCCAGGAGCAGGAAAAGTACTGGATGATAGAGACCATAGACGAGCAGCTGCGCCACAGCTTCTACTCGATGCCCGAGGTGAAGGCCCTGCTGGAGCAGAAGGAAATCCGCGTACTCAACTCCGAGCAGTCCTCGTTCACTGCGGCGAAAGACGTGCTTGACTTCTACTTCGCCCAACTCCACAAACAATAATCCACTCGCACTCAATGGATAATCAAACCCCTCCTCCCATACCCGGAGTAACTCCCGAACCAAAACAAGTTCCGCCACCACCGCCGCCGGTACAACCGGTGCCTGTACAACCTACCCCGGCACAAACGGCTCCCGGGAAGAAGCCCGTCAGCCCCTGGCTGTGGGTCGGATTAGTTCTTGTCCTCTTTTCACTCGTGGCGGTAGGCATTTACCTGATGTTCTTCTCCCGGGAGAAGAACAAGCACAGCGAGTGGGACGAGGAGAATGTAGTAGTTGAGGAACAAGTAGCCACCGAGGTTGAGGAAGTACCCATTTCCGCTACGCCGGTCAGCAGTGACTATGTCCCCGCAGCCGCCGAGACTCCGACCCCGGCAGAAGAAGATGGCCGCGGAGGCTTCGACGACAATGCCGAGGGCTATTTCCAGCAATGGGCCAACGAGTACATGACAGCCGACAGACGTGTCAAGTTCAAAGGCTCTTTCTCCAACGCCGACGGCAGCTGGCCCATAGCCCTGACATTCGACATGGACAGCAATTACTTCCCGGGCACCTGCCACTACACCAATGTGCGATATGGCACCAAGGTGACGATGTCCGTGCGGTTCACGGAGCAGGAAATGTACATATCAGGCAATGCCGGCGGCTCCAACTTCACACTCCGCCTTTTCCCCTCCGCTGGAGGCTCCTGGAGAGGCACAGCCCAAAATGGCAGCAGCAGTCTGAACGCTGAAATCCATCCCGTCTATAGCGACTGACAGACCGGACACATATAGCGACACAGGCAAGACTTTGAGCGAGTCTTGCCTGTGTTTATTTTAATACTAAGCATTGTTAGCCGCGGACGTAGTGCGGCATATTTTCGGGGATTACCATTGAAATCTCCACCAGGCCGGCGATGTCACCGTTCTCGTCGCGCCACGGAGTCTGGTAAATCATTTTATGGAGCCCCTGCTTCTCGATGGTGTAGCAATTACTGCGGCCTGTGGCCAGCATATCGGCAATAATCTCGCGGGAGCGGTCGCTGTGGCAGGGGATGAGGCTGCGGCCACGCATATCGCCGCTCTTGGCGAAGGTCTCGCGACTCTTGGCGTTCTGATACAGCACTATGCCCTCTTTGTCGCAGACAGTGACGGCACAATTCATTCCCTCGGCCCACTTCACTTCCGGAATATCATTCACATTCATAGCAATAGAATTAAGAGACTGTTTAAAAAAGAGAGACCGACGCAACTTACGTCGCATCGGTCTATGGGTTTGCTTACTCGCAGTTCCTTACTTAGCGGGAGCCTCAGCGGGAGCAGCAGCCTCAGCGGGAGCGCCAGCCTCTTCAGCCTTAACCTCCTCAGCGGGAGCCTCAACAGCAGCACCAGTCTCCTCAACGGGAGCAGCAACCTCCTCAGCTACGGGAGCCTCAGCGGGAGTTGTGTCAGCAGCAGAATCAGCAGCTGCATTACCTTTACCACAAGAAACGAGAGCTACAGTTGCGAGAACTGCGAGTGAAAGAACAATCTTCTTCATTTTTTTCTTTAGATTTAAATAATAAAACAATAAATTTTGCTATCAAAAACGATGCAAAGTTAAGGCCAATTTTTGTCCCTGCAAATTTTTTCGATAAAAAAAACACTCCATACCCCAAAATTTAACATTTTAACAATTCAAATGTTAAAATATGTATGAATTTAACTGTTTTCCACCCTCTAAAATCGAAATCTCTTACTCCTTACTGGCCAAAATCACCTCCGTTCACTACTTATTCCGAGATTTTTTGCTAATTTTGAAGTCGCTAAACGAGGCTTGCCCTCCTTTCTTAATATATGGATTCAATAAATAAAGGATACAGAAACGCCCTTCGGGGCTTGGGCGCACTCTTCAGCGCGGCCCTTCTATATTCGTGCGCCAGCATAGGCAATCCCTCCGGTGGCCCGCGAGACGAAGCCCCCCCCTTGGTCGTACGCACCAGCCCCGTACGGGAAAGCACGGACTTCAAAGGCAACAGCGTGTCCATAGAGTTCAACGAACTGGTAAACGTGAAAGATGCCTTTACCAATGTAGTGGTATCACCTCCACAGGCACGCGCTCCCAAAGTCACCGCCTCAGGGCGACGCATAATAGTGGAGTGGGATGAAGCTCTCCTGCCCGACACCACTTACACCATAGACTTCGGCACGGCCATAGAGGATGTGAACGAAGGGAACAGACTCGGGAACTATAGCTTCATTTTCTCGACAGGTCCGGCATTGGACTCGCTGCGAATATCCGGCATCGTACTGGAGGCCGCCACACTGGAGCCGCAGAAAGGGGTACTGGTGGGAGTCCATTCCGCCGAAGCTCCGGACTCCGCCCTGCGCACCCTGCGCTTCGAGCGTGTCACAAAGACCGATGACAGAGGACGATTCACCCTGCGCGGCCTCAAGGCCAAACCATATAACGTATACGCGCTTGCCGACCTCAACAACGACTACCGTTGGGACAACCCGGCCGAGTTCCTTGCTTTCTACCCGGTCCCTGTCACCCCTTATTCGGAAAAGGGTCTCGCCTCCGACACCATTTTCAACCTGCTCACCGGAGAAGTGGATACCGTCATGAGCCGAGAGAAGACCATTTTCCTGCCCGACAATCTGCTGCTATCCACCTTTGACACGGGCTACAAGCCGCAGTATCTTGTCAAGTATGAGCGCCCGGACTCCCTGAGGCTCGAATTTATCTTCAATACCAAGGCCGACTCACTGCCGGGAATTCGTTTCCTCGGCATCAATCCTTCGGAACGCTGGAGCATACCCGAATACTCACTGAACCGCGACACAGTCACCTGCTGGCTCACAGACCCGCTGTTAGTGAAGGCCGACACCCTTAAGGTCGCGCTCTCCTATCCGCGCACAGACCAATACCAGAAGCTGATTCCCGGCACCGACACACTGACCATAGCCAGGCCGAAAGTACGTCAGGCACCCAAACGCAAGCTCAACAGGCAGCAACAGCAGGCCGATTCCATAGCCCGCGAGAAAGCCAGATGGATAGAGCTGACCATGTCCCCCTCCGGCACAATGGATGTCTACTCCCCCTTAGTCATAGAGACCCCGGAGCCACTCGTCACATTCCGAGAGGGCATGATGCGTCTGGAAGAGAAAAAAGACAGCACATATCAGCCGCTCCCCGCGCCGCACCTCAGGCAAGACAGTACGGGAAGCGTGCGCCGCTACACCCTCCGCTACCCGTGGGAATACGGGAAGGCGTACCGTCTGACCATAGACTCCACAGCCATGACCGGCGTTTCCGGTCGTCCCAACGCTACCTTAAGACAGGATTTCAGCATCAAGAAGAGGGAAGACTACGCTGCCCTGACGCTGCGCCTTACCCCGGACACCTTGCAGGGATATGTAGAGATACTTAACTCTTCAGACAAACCTGTCGCCCGCGCGCGAGTGATAAACGGCATAGTCTCATTCCCGTATCTCGCCCCGCAAGAGTATTACGCCCGATTCGTGACCAGGCCGATGCCGACGGACTCCTTGGCCAAAGACGAGCTAATCTTCCACACCGGCAATTATGACACGCGCACCCAGCCGGACGAGGTGTACTATTACCCTAAGAAGCTCTCCCTGAAGCGCATGGACCGCTCGGAACACTGGGACCTGAACGGCACTGCCGTAGACCTGCAAAAACCGGACGCCATCAAGGCCAATAAGCCGGAGACAAAGAAAGCGAGCCGCAAGGGCAAACGTGGAGAAAACGGCGCCGAGGGCACCGATGAGGAGGAGGATTACTTCGACGTGAACCGCAACCCCTTCGACAACAAGTCCAAGTCCAAGTCCAAACGCGGACGCGGCAACAACAATTCCTATAACATCCGATAAATCCTAAATCGCCGGATAAAAAAAGGGCCGCCCCGGAATCGGGGCGGCCCTTCCAATATGGGAATATGGATTTCAGTCTTTGAATTTCTTCATTATGAGGCAAGCGTTGTGGCCGCCGAATCCGAAAGTGTTGGAAAGGGCGTAATTCACTGTGCGCTTCTGAGGTTCGTTGAAGGTGAAGTTCATTTCGTAGTCCACCTCGGGGTCGTTGTCGCCGTCCACGTGGTTGATGGTGGGCGGTATGACATCGTCAGTTATCGCACGTACGCAGAAGAGCGCCTCAAGGGCGCCGGCAGCGCCGAGCAGGTGACCGGTCATGGACTTTGTGGAACTGAGGTTCATCTTATAGGCATGGTCGCCAAACACTTTCTTGATGGCTTTGGCCTCGGAGATGTCACCCACAGGGGTGGAGGTGCCATGCAGGTTTATGTAGTCTATGTCCTCAGGCTTCAGGCCGGCGTCTTTGAGCGCGGATTCCATGACCAGGCAAGCGCCCAGTCCCTCAGGATGAGTGGCTGTGATGTGGTAAGCGTCGGCACTCAGGCCACCACCGACCACCTCCGCATAAATCTTGGCGCCACGGGCCTTTGCGTGCTCATACTCCTCAAGTATGAGCGCGGCCGCGCCTTCGCCGATGACGAAACCTTCGCGAGAGCCGGAGAAGGGGCGTGAAGCGGTGGCGGGGTCATCGTTGCGGGTGGAGAGGGCTCTCATGGAATTGAAGCCGCCCACACCGGCGGGATAGATGGCGGCCTCGGCACCACCGGCCACGATGGCATCGGCATAACCCAGACGGATATAATTGAAAGCGTCTACAAGCGCGTTGTTGGAAGAGGCGCAGGCAGACACAGTCCCGAAGTTGGGACCACGGAATTCGTGTTCGATGGAGATATGGCCGGCAGCGATGTCGGCAATCATCTTGGGGATGAAGAAAGGATTGTATTTGGGACCTTTATCCTCGTTCTTGGCGTAATAACCGGCCTCCTCCTCAAAGGTGTGGAGACCACCGATGCCGGCGGCGAATATGACGCCGACGCGATTCTTGTCTACGCCCTCGGAGTCAATGCCTGAGTCGGCGATAGCCTCGTCGGCAGCAACCATGGCATACATGGCGTACAGGTCGAGCTGACGCGCCTTCTTGCGGTCAAAGTGGGCTGCGGGGTCAAAATTCTTGACTTCGCAAGCGAACTGTGTCTTGAAAAGGCTTGCGTCAAAATGAGTGATGGGGCCGGCGCCGCTCTTCCCTTTCAAGGCGTTCTCCCATGTTTCCACGGCATTGTTGCCGATGGGAGTCAGGGCACCCAGACCTGTCACTACTACTCTTTTAAGTTCCATAGGACTATTAGTTGCTAAGTATCAATAAATATCTCTACGGCTGCGTGTCATCATAAAGCGGGGACAGAACAGCATAAGCGAGGGAAACACATCAACGCGCCGGGAGGACGCTTCCATGGTTGGGAACGGCCGGCCGCGGCGCGTCGTGTATCTTGACTCGCGGTGGATTACTTCTTGTGCTCTTCGATGTAGTTGATGGCGTCGCCTACAGTTGTAATCTTCTCGGCCTCTTCCTCAGGAATGGTCAGGTCAAAAACCTTCTCAAACTCCATGATGAGTTCTACAGTATCCAGAGAGTCTGCACCCAGGTCTTTGCTGAATTCAGCGGTTTCAATTACTTCGTTCTCGTCTACGCTGAGCTTGTCAACAATGATCTCTTTTACTTTAGATGCGATTTCAGACATAATCTAAAAATTTATTGATGATTAAAATTTTATTATCTTGTTGAAATTCCGAGTGGGAAACTTCGGAAAGACTGGTCACAAAAGGGTCAGTCCCCTTTTCAGAGTGCAAAGTAAACACTATTTTTTCAATTACGGAAATTTTTCCGCTATAAAAGTGCAGAAAACTGCACAAAAAATTCATTGATGTGCAAATTCAGGGCTTCCGCATCCCTCCGAGAGGGGAAAACACCTCATACTTATGTCTACGGGCGTATACAGATAAAAAGGGATGCCGAATAGCCTTCGGCACCCCTTCCCGTAGTTCTAAATATTAATAAGTGAAATCTTTATATTGCGGATTCCCACGCTTATTTACTGATAGTGGTAGTTGTAGTGGCGGGCTCGTCGAGAGTACAGATGGAAACGCGGTTCCAGCTTTCTTCCTCAAACATGTGGCCGATACCCTGACCCTCGGCCTGGATGCGGCTTGCGGAGATGCCATACTTGTTGACGAGGGCGTCGCGGACCGCTTTCGCACGCTCGTTGGCCAGACGGATATTGACATCCAGAGGACCATCCTGGCTTGCATAACCCTTGATTACCACATTGCTCTTGGGGTGGTTCTTCAGGTAGGAAGCCACAGCGGCTACGTTAGGCATCTGGGAAGCGGTGATGTTGTAGCGGCCAATCTCGAAGTTCACATAGCGGACGGTGCTGAGCTGGTCAGTGTTCTTTGTCACGACTTCGGGCTTTCTGTTCTGACAAGCGGAGAGCTGTGCTGCCAGAGCGGCATTGTTGGCTTCGGACTCGGCCAGAGCGGCTGCGGCTACGCCAAGGTCTGCGCGAAGTCCGTTCACGCGGTCGTTGAGCTCGTCGATGGCAGCCTGGTCATAAGGCGTCACATACTCGAACTTGTCGCCCAAGGCTACGGACACACCGGCCATAAGGTTGAATGTAGCGTGGTTGGCGTTATAGGCGGCGGATGTCTGGTCCACGCCGGCATCGCTCATGTTCCATGTCACAGAGGGCTTCAGGGCGAAAGTCAGACGCTCGGTGGCGTGGAAATTCAGGTTGAGACCGACTTTGGTCGCGAAGTAGTTCCAATCCTCGAGCTTAGACTGATAGTTGTGGCCCCAGCCTGCACCGACTACAAGTTCGGCGTCAAAGAAACGGCCTTGCTCGCTGCCCCAGGGGGAGAACAGGTTCACCAGATTCACAGCGCCGAATGCGCCTACGTATGAACTGTCGAAAGCTGTATTGCTGTGTACGCGGTTACGCCAGGAAGATGTATTCACTGCCCAAGCGCCTTCCACACCGAGACCGAACACAGGAGTAATCTGCTTCTGCAGATTAAGGCCTACGATACCGCGCATATTCCCGAAGAATGCGCCTCCATTGAGCGGGGTAGTGACACCACCGTCAAGACCGATACTCCAATTATCGCCAAATGAAGGTCTGACCATCGCTTGCTGTGCGTTAGCGGAAATCATTCCACTGGCGACAATAGCTGCACAGAGTAAATACTTTTTCATAATACTACACTTTTTAATTTTGTCGTTATTATTTTTGTGTTTTGAAAGATAGCCGGAAAGGTTCTCTGGGATATGGAAGCAATATCGGGTAAGTCGTATAGAGAGCCATTCGGTCATCGTTTTCTTACATAACGAACAAGGGATTAAAAATGTTTATGGAGATTGAATCCCACAACCGATTTTTTAATAATTCAATATCCACACATTAATTATATAAACAGCAATTATATAAACAGCGACTGACACCCGCAGAACCGTAACCGCTATTTAACAATAGTGAATTTAAATAATTAACATTCAAGTGTTCTAAAACAAGTCAAACATCTGATTTCCAACATACATCAAATTCGCAAGCAAAGAATCAAATGTTAATAAACATTAAAATCCGGGGGGGGTGATTGTTCCGGCTCCAAATAATATTTATACCTTTGTGACAAGAATTCTATATCTTTCAAAATTAGATTTCCTTTTTTTCGAGCAAATTCAGATTAGTTAGATTGACTACGCCTATTTGTTTGATTCAATGAAAGTCTTTTTTGCCGGACCGGGATTCACAGACTTTCATACGTTTTTAATGCTACAAAATAAAAAACACACAACTACCAGCATCCCCCGTTTATGGGCACACCGCTGCGGTCTGGCATTGGCTACGCTATGTCGCCCCCTCGGTGCGTACCTGATGTTGACGGCGCTGACACTGATGTCGGCACTGTACTTATCGGCAGAGGGGCGGAAAAACACATTCAGCATATACTTCAAAACAGAAAAGACAGACATAGACACCACAGCCTTCTCCAACGGCAAGACACTCAGGTCTCTGTGTAATCTGACCAGCCTTCTCAAAACGGACAGCACACTGGTTATAGACAAAGTACTGTACAGCGGTTACGCCTCGCCAGAGGGACCCGCCGACCTGAACAGGCGTCTCTCGCAGCAGCGACGCTACATCCTCGAAGCGTATGTGAGCCGCCTCATCGCTGTACCCGATTCTCTGGTGGAGCGCGACATAAGTGTCTACAGCTCCCACGCCGCCGATGCCTTCGCCGCCGCCACAACCCCGGAAGAGCGTAACAGGCTTATCGGCACTTTCGACCAGGAGCGGGTGGCGCGAGTGTCTTTCGACTATCACCGACAATCCGCACAGGCGTTCCGGGCGGAAGAAACCGCCGTCCCGGAGATGGAAGTCACCGACAGTGTGGTTCCCTCCACGGATATGAAATGCCGCAGGCCCCTGTACATAGGGCTGAAGACCAATATGCTCTACGACGCTCTGCTGATTCCCACCCTCGGAGCCGAGTTCTATGTAGGGCGCGGATTCAGCGTCACCGGTCAGTGGAGCTATGCCTGGTGGAGCCGCGACGCACGCCACCGTTACTGGCGCTACTACGGCGGAGACGCCGGCGTGCGCCGGTGGTTCGGCAAAGCGGCCAAGGACAAACCCCTCACCGGTCACCACCTGGGCGTATACGGTCAGATTTTCACCTACGACTTCGAGACCGGAGGCAACGGACAGATGGGCGCGAAGTTCAACTACGGCGGCGGCATAGAGTACGGTTTCGCCCTGCCCATAGCCCGACGCCTCAATATAGACTTCTCCATAGGCATAGGCTTCATAGCGGGCAAATACTACAGATACAAGCCCATAGACGGGCACTATGTGTGGCAGTCCACCCACCACCGCCGCTGGTTCGGACCCACCAAGGCCGAAATATCGCTCGTATGGCTCATAGGCTGCGGCAACCGCAATAAGAAAGGGGGCAAGCCATGACACACACTTCTTGCCTGTACCGGTTCATCAGGGCCGTCATGGCCGTGGCGGCAGTCTGCGTCACCGTCTCGTGCGACCATAAAGACCTATGCTTCGACCATCCGGACCATGCTCTCCGCTCGCAGACCCGCATCGAAGCCGACTACAACCGCGTGTGGGAAATAGGCCGGACAGGCACCCCGCAATGGCAGAACAGCTGGCCCGCTTCTTTCGGCATAGACTATATGTCGTTAGTTCCGCCCGTGCCCGCAGGACTGTGTATGAACGCATATTCCGCCAACGGCACCTCGGTGACGAGCCACATCCCCGCCAAAGGGGGCATTGTGGAAATGACGGCCGGCGATAACGAGCTGCTGTTCTTCAACGACGACACGGAGTATATAATTTTCGACCGTCTGAACGCATCAGTATCCGCCAAGGCCACCACACGCACGCGCACACGTTCCTCCTATTCGGGCAATCCGTTCTACAAGGGTGGCAGAGACAGCGGCGAGGAAGAGCGCACCGTCACTCCTCCCGACTTCCTTTTCGGCCACTACATAGAGCATTACGACCAGCTGCGGCTTGCGGAACCACCGCTGTTGCAAGTCAGACTCCAGCCGCTTGTCTACACATATCTGATACGCTACGAGTTCGATGGCGGCATAGAATATGTGGGCCTCGCGCGCGGAGCCCTCGCCGGCATGGCCGAATCGGTATTCCTGTACGACGGGCACACGGGGCCCGAGCAAGCCACAATCCTGTATGACTGCACGGTAGAGCCTTGGGGCGTACAGGCGGTGGTTAACTCCTTCGGTGTGCCGGACTATCCCAACCCCATATACCCCTCCTCGCGAGCCGGTTCATTCGCCCTGAATCTGGAAGTACGCCTGCGCAACGGCAAGACGTTCAGCTTCAACTTCGACATTTCCGACCAGATGGCCGGCCAGCCCCATGGCGGTGTAATCATTGTCAGGGGAATAAGAATCACCGACGAGCAAGGCAATGAGTCCGGCTCCGGCTTCGATGTGGACATCGATGACTGGGGGGAGTTCAACGACATAGATATAAACCTCTGACAGAGAAAACTATTTTTTATTCATCAATTAATATTTATCCAATGAAAACAATCCATCTTATCGCAGCAGCCGCACTGCTGACATTCGCCTCCTGTTCGAATGACGAAGTTGTCGAGTCCCCTGCAAAAGCCCCTATCGGCTTTGACTCCTTCATCGGCAAAACGACACGTGCCGATGATGCCACTTTAGGCAATGTGAAATCAATCACGGTTTACGGCTATATAGGCGAGG
This sequence comes from uncultured Bacteroidales bacterium, assembly GCA_900547755.1. Classification (GTDB taxonomy): domain Bacteria; phylum Bacteroidota; class Bacteroidia; order Bacteroidales; family Muribaculaceae; genus Lepagella. Next base: position 17,862 of record URIC01000026.1, on the reverse strand, counting down.
AAGGCAGCACATCCAGACTTTTTGACGGCACCATCGTTTCAAACACAACCGGAGACTGGACTTACAGTCCGCTTCAGTATTGGACTGCCGGCAAGAACTATTTCTTCACCGCAGTAGCATCCCCCGCCATAGCGGGCAATAATCACTTCTCGTATGCCTGGAGCGAGACACTCCCCACCGCCATTGCCGGATTCTACGGCACAGGTGTCATCTCATACTCCAACACCGCTGCCACCGGTGCCGGTAACGAAGACCTTATTTACGCCTTCGCCACCCAAACCACACCCGCCACTATCACTGCAGCTCCCGGGCGTGTGCAGTTCGATTTCAAGCACGCCCTTTCCCGCGTGAAATTCACTTTCAACAACAAGATGGGCTCCAGCGCATACACCATCAAGGTACATGACCTGACCATCAACAACACCGCTGCAGAGGGAAGCCTCACTTTGGGAGATGAAAATCCCACATGGGTTGCCAACGGCTCCACACCTCTGCAGTTGCGTCCCGGCTATTACACTCCCACTGACGGCACAGCCACCAATAACAACGCTGTAGCTTCCGGTACCAAGTTCATTATCCCCGAAAGCGACAAGGCCCTTACTATCAGCTTCCAGATTGACTTGATTGTGTCCGGCAACACTATCGCCACTTACACACACAACGAGCGCGCTCTGCCGACAGTTTCGTTCAAGAACGGATTCAGCTACAACTTCGTGGCCGACATCAAACCCGAAAACATCGACCCCGGACATGTACTCTATCCCATCTTATTCAACGTTACATCTGTCGAGGGTTGGACAGACGCTGCCGATGAAACAATTACTCTCAAACCATAACCACAACCACTGTCCACCGGGGATGCCAATGCAGTATCCCTGGTGGATACATAATTCCCTTTAAATGAAAAAGCACCTGCTGTATATACTCGCTTTGCTACTTACGGCATGCACAGACGATGTCAACGAAGCGTTTGACCAGGACAAGTGCATATCCTTTGGAATCGTTTACGAAGAACTCGGAAGCCGAAGCGATGTGAACGCTCATTCCACCGGAAGCATTTTCCTGCTCCGAGACTCGGACACCGTGCCTGTGACAATCACCGTCGACGACTTCGGCGCCTGCGAACCCGCAGGCCGCGCAGCACCCATACAGCAGCTTTCATCTTTCACAGCCTGGGCCTTCCTGCACGACGGCACCCAGGTTCACAACTTTTTCGCCTACGAAGAGGTGAAAAAAAAGGGTTCCGACTGGAGTACCTCCACTCCTTATTACTGGCCCACGCCCACCGACAAAAAACTGTCCTTTACCGCCCTTTCCGAATTGAACGACAATATGACCGTCGACATTCAGCCTGGAAACATCTCTCTCGGCTATACAGTGCCTGCCTCCGCGGCAGCACAGTCCGACATAGCGCTTGCACAGACCGAGCCTATAAACCATGCGGACAACCCTGGCATTGCCGTTCCCCTTACGTTCAGGCACCTGTGTGCCGCCGTGCGCTTCCGTGCCGGCTCCACGCTCACTCCGGGCACCATCAAGCGAATCACGCTCACCGGAGTGCGCGACAGAGGCGTTTTCTCCGGCGAAAGCTGGAGCCTGGACGAACATACAGCCTCGTTCAGCCTTGACACCCCCGTGGAGATTTCCGGCAGCACGGCTCCGGACTCCGACCTCTACCAGACCTATCAGACCTTTATGTTCCTGCCTCAGAGCCTCGGCCCGGATGCAAGTCTGGAAGTGGAGTTCTACGACGTGGTAACCGGCCGCACCCGCACACTCACAGCCTCACTTGCCGGCCACCGATGGCCAATGGGCAAAATCACGACCTACAACATAGGTATCACACCCGACTTCAAACTGGAGTTCACCTCTACTCCACCTGTACAGGATGCACACTATGTGATGTGCAACAGCACTTTCACTATCGACGGTTTCAATCCCACGGCCGACTGGACCCTGACAGCCACCGCCAACGACGGCGCCGATGTGAGCATACAGCGGGAAGCCGATGTAAACGAATACGCCAGACAGGGCTTCTGGCTTGACAGACGCTTGACCAACGGCTCCTCCATTGGCGAAAGCGTGCGCGGCACCTCCGCAATCAGCGGCACCGGCAATGTCAGCGACCTTGAAGTGCGGGTTTATCTGCCGGAAAATGTGTCCTCCGCCAACCGGACCGTCACCCTCCGGCTTCACGTAGAGGGAAGTCCGGAAAGCGCAGACGCCATACAGACCATCACTCAACTATGTCCCTCCTGGTCGGGCAACACCGGCTGGGAACAACTAAACGACAGTCAGAGCGGCATCTACGGTTTCTGCTACGCCGCCAGACACGTATATGTGTACAACAACAGCCACGCAACAGCTACAGCCAATAACATTGTATCCAGTGTGCAAAATATGATTACGCAATATCAGGCGGAGGCATACGCTACAGTTACACGTTATTCTGTGTGGGATGGTATTGTGTGGAAGGGTTATCGCAATTATGTGGATATAGATTACCGCAAATTGAACAACCTCAACGGCAAGGCAAGTTCCACGACAAACGGGTTACAGAACACGCGCGAGTTATTCACATTCGGCGGTACGGCTACGAGCAAAAACTTTGAAAATGCCATTATCTCCATGCGGCGTGTCACCGATGAAAGTCAACTCGCTTATAGAGAACGAGCATCCAATGACCCGTCAGACGTGCCGAATTGGATTAATGGTGAAGAAATCAATAACAGCCAGATGCTATTGCTGGTGCTTAAGAAAAACCGCTATTACCTCAACACCACCTCAATAGACGACGGAGGAATGACCACTACCTCGCCGCTGATAAAGGCCGAAGACATCAACTGGTATCTGCCGGCCAGCGGCCAGTTTGGCAGCGCACCGTCTTGGTACGGCAACGCGGCTATGACCGATAAAGGCGCCTTCTGGTCATCGACAGTGCCGGGCGCCAACAACGCATATACAGGCAGCGGCGCATCAGAAACACGCACAAATTCTCATTATGTGCGCGCGGCCCGCAACCGCTGAGACGGCCTCACTTGCCGAGGAGCAGGGATTTCAGGTTATGGAGCGTCTGCAAGGCGTTCAGGGGTGTCAGATTGTCGATATCCAGGTTCAGGATATTCTCGCGTATCTGAGACAACAGCGGGTCATCCAACTGGAAGAATGTGAGCTGACAGGCATCCGCACCCCCTTCCTTGATGGCGGAAGTGTCCGGAGCCGAGGCTGAGGCGGGATTCTTGGCCCCGGCTTCTTCCAGCTGTGACAGCACCTGGTCCGCACGGCGCACAATAGACTTAGGCAGGCCCGCCAGTCTGGCCACATGGATACCGAAGCTGTGTGCCGAGCCCCCTTTCTGCAATTTGCGCACGAAAATCACCTTACCGGCACGCTCCTCCACAGCCACATTGTAGTTGGAGATACGTGGATAGAGCTTTTCCATTTCATTCAGCTCGTGGTAGTGGGTGGCGAAGAGTGTCAGCGGATGCGCCTTGGGGTTCTGATGTATATGCTCCACTATGGCCCAGGCTATTGAAATGCCGTCGTAGGTAGATGTGCCACGCCCCAGCTCGTCGAACAGGATAAGCGACCGGGGACTCATGTTATTCAGGATAGAGGCGGCCTCGTTCATCTCTACCATAAACGTGGACTCGCCCAAAGAGATATTGTCCGAAGCGCCCACACGTGTGAAAATCTTGTCCACGACACCGATTTTGGCGGCATCGGCAGGCACAAACGAGCCTGTCTGCGCCATAAGGGTTATCAGGGCTGTCTGGCGCAGCAGTGCCGACTTACCGCTCATATTAGGCCCCGTAATCATCATTATCTGGGTGTTGGCGGCATCAAGGTGCAAGGAGTTCGCTATGTAGGGCTCGCCGGGTGGCAGCTGCCTCTCTATCACAGGGTGGCGGCCGAGAGTGATGTCAATGCGTATCTCATCGTCCACGAGCGGACGCACATAGCGGTAGTCCTCGGCCACACGGGTGAAGGAGAGCAGACAATCCAGCTCTCCCACCACTGCGGAATCCTGCTGTATAGGCTTTATATAGCGGGTGACAGACTCTGTCAAAGCATTGAAAATGCCGGTCTCGAGAGTAGAGATTTTCTCCTCGGCTCCCAGGATTTTCTGCTCATACTCCTTTAGTTCAGGGGTTATGTAGCGCTCTGCATTCACCAGCGTCTGCTTGCGAATCCAGGTTTCGGGTACCTTGTCCCTGTAGGTATTGCGCACCTCAATGTAGTAACCGAATACATTGTTGAAGCTGATTTTGAGGCTGTTGATACCCGTAGCCGCAATCTCGCGCTGAAGCATTCCGTCCAGATAACGCTTGCCGGAAGAGGCCAGGCCGCGCAATTCGTCCAACTCGGCGTTGACGCCCTCACGCACAAAGTCGCCCCGGGACACAAGCGAGGGCGCATCCTCTTTAAGAGTATTCTCGATTCGGGCAATCAGGTCCGGACAGGGGTCAAGACGCTCGCCACAGCGGCGCAGTTCGGGTCCGGAGGCACGGGAACAGGCGTTCTTAACCGGCTCCAGGGAGCGAAGCGCATTCTTGAGCTGCACCAGTTCGCGAGGGCTGACGCGCCCCACCGCCACCTTAGAGATAATGCGTTCCAGGTCTCCCACTGTCTCCAGATGTTCCTGGAGCAGTGTCCGGGTGTCCGGGTGTCTGAAGAAATACTCCACCACATTCTGGCGACGGCCGATAGCCTCAATGTCGCGCAACGGGAACAGAATCCATCGGCGCAGCAGACGGGCGCCCATGGGAGAGACTGTCTTGTCCAAAATGTCGACAAGACTCTTGCCCCCTTCGCCCATAGGGGTCACCAACTCCAGGTTACGGACAGTGAAACGGTCCAGGCGCACATATTTATCCTCGTCAATGCGGGCCAAAGAAGTGATATGGCCTATATTGGGGTGCCTGGTTATGTCCATGTAGTGGAGCAGGGCGCCGGCCGCCACAATGGCATCGGGCATATCGCCCACGCCGAAGCCCTTCAGGCTCTTGGTCTCGAAATGGCGCAAGAGCCTTTCCAGGGCGGCATCCATTGTAAAAATCCAGTCGTCCAGCTCGAAGAAGAAATGCTTGCCCTTAAACTCGCCGGAGGCGCGCTCACGGGTGCCGCGCAGTATCAGAATCTCCTTGGGGCGTATGCCGTTGAGCAGTTTGTCCACATAGTCGGCGTCCCCCTCGGCACACATATACTCGCCGGTGGAGATGTCCAGGAAGGCCACGCCGATGTTGCGGGAGCCGAAGTGTATGCCGGCCAGGAAATTGTTCTCCTTGTCAGTGAGTACGGAGTCGGATATGTTCACTCCGGGAGTCACCAGCTCGGTTATATCCCTCTTCACCAACTTCTTGGTGAGCTTGGGGTCTTCGAGTTGCTCGCAAATGGCCACACGCTTGCCGGCGCGTATGAGTTTCGGCAGGTAGGTCTCCAGCGCGTGATAGGGGAATCCCGCCAATTCCACGTGCATGGCTTTGCCGTTGGCGCGCCGTGTAAGTGTGATACCCAGTATTTCGGATGCAGTGACGGCATCCTCGCTGAACGTTTCGTAGAAGTCTCCCACACGGAACAGCAGCACGGCATCGGGATGCTTTTTCTTCATCTCGAAATACTGCTTCATCAGCGGGGTTTCTGCTATCTTGGCCATTGCGGAGCTTAGAGGTTGTTTAAAAATAAACGTTAATTATGGGTCGGAATCGCGACTTGGATTCTGTCATGCAGGCGAGAGAGCATAGCGGGCTATGCGACTGAGACAAAGGGCAGAATACATTCGAGATTCCGGGTCCATGGGTAATTGACATTGTCGATGTTTTAAATAGTCGAGGCTAAAAATAACGAAAATTTCCTTTGTCCGCCATATTCCCGTCATAATCCGGCTGCGTCTCAGTCACATAGCCCGCTATGCTCCTTCGACTTGACCGGATTCTGCCAGGAAATATGTCGCCCATAATCAACGTTTATTTTTAAACAGCCTCTAAATTAATCGGTTATCTTGAGTAGCGAATCTGCGCCTTGCGGGACACACGCCAGCGGCCATCTTCAAAGAGGGCCGTACCGCTGGCCTCGTTGACAATAATGCGGGCTCCTTCACTTAGCTGCAGGTTGCGGCCTGTGCAGGCGTTCACCAGGAAGTCCGTGGGCATCATCAGGGCGAGTTCAAAGACCGTGGGGTCCTCTATTACGGAGAATGAGCCGGACACGCCGTCGGTTGTCACGAGCTTGAAGATAGAGTTGCCACGGTTATAGCGGGCGTCGGCACGGGTAAAGACACCGTCGGAATTTGCCTGTGCAAGATAGATGATTCGGGGGTTGCGGCGGAGAGCGGCTCCGAAAGCGGAGGCAGCAGGAGCGGACGGACGGCTCTTCATCTGAGACTGCAGAGCGGCTATCTCGGAGCGCAGACGCTCTATCTCGCGGTCCTTGGGGTCTGCGGGACGCACCGGTTCCGGCTCAGGCGCGGAGGAGTAGGCGGCAAAGGGAGATTCCTCCTCCGGGTCGGACTGCACGGTTGCGGCGGGGCGGTAGCTATCCTCCTCATATCGGGGAGCCTTGCGGCGTGCGGCACGGGGAGACTGAGCCTGACGCACCTTATTCTTCTTCATCACATTCAGGGCATAACCCACAAGGGCTATCACCACCAGCACCAGGATGCACAGCACCACTATCGAGGCTGTGTTGGAATTTTTCTTAGACTCCTCCGGAGCGGCGGGCTTGACATCCTCGGTGGCCACAGCGGGTATGTCCTGTGTCTGCACTTCGGCAGTCTGCCGCTCCACCGCTACCTCCTGCTGCTCCACGGGTACCGCTTTAGCGGACTCCGCCGGAGCATTTCCCCCGGCGGCGGCTTTCTCCTTTTCTTCAGCGACAGGCTTCTCGGCCTTGGTCACCTTGATGCCGGAAATGGCGTTCTTCACCTGGCCCTTGCAGAAGCCGGAACTCTTGACACCGGCCTTGTTGACGAAAGTACCTACCCAGAACTGTTCGAACTGCGCCTTGTCCCACCCGGCGTATTCGCTTTCGGACGGAATGTCTATGCCCTTCAGCTTTCCGATATTGTCCTTTTCCTTGTCCTTGAGTTTTTTCTCAAGTTCCGCCATGGATTTGGGATGCAAGTCGTCCAGGTATCCGGAAGCGTCGTTCATGTTTCTGAGGCAGGCCTTGAAAGCCTGCACTCTGGCCTGCTCCATCTGGTCGGGGGTAGCGGCATGTCCGGCAAAGGGCACTGCGGAAAGCAGTGCCAGAGAAAGAGTGTATGCGATTCGTTTCATCTTGCAGTCTGTTTTGTATATTAGGTAATTAATCAGTTGTTCAGTTCACAAAGAGCCGGGATAAGGGAATTACGGATAATTCCGATTATAGGATAGAAGAAAGGCACATCCTCCACCGTCTCGTCCGGAGCGGCGTCTCCGGGAATAAGTGCATTGACGGCGGCGGTCATGTAGGCCTCTATGTCCCGGTTCAGATTCTTCTCCAGCGCTTCCACGGCGGTGCGTCCTATGCCGAACTCCTCTCTCCAGTCGGCAGTGAGGATATCCATGAAGTCCGCGTTGAAAGCACGGACAGTGTCCAGCACCTCATCCCGGACTGCGCGGCTGCGTAGGTCGGCGTTGGTGTAAGGGGAGCGGTCTGTAAGTGAGAAATATACCTTGCGTCCCATTATGTCGCGCGGGCGGAAAATGTCGGGGCGGGCCTTGCCGGAACGCAAGCGGCGTTCCAGTACTATACCGCCCTTGCAAGTCACCTGTTTGGGGGCCTCACGCTCTATGCGGAGCGAGAAAGGGGAGGCGGAATCATAGTCCTTGCCCCACACGTACTCGAGGATATGGCGGGTGTAGTCCTCCACAAGGTCCGGACGGCCCAGGATGTTAAGCACCTTGGAGCCGGTGCCGCTGAAGCAAATCTTACGCGGTTTGTCTATCCCTGCATGCCTCATGAGGTGCGCCACATAGTATATCAGGGCGGTGTGGAAATAGACAAACACCGGTTTGAGCCGCGCGTCATCACCCAAAAGCGAGTTGAAGGAGAAGGGGGCACGGTCCAGAGCCGGAAGGTTGCGTAGCGCGGGTGCGTTCTCGACGGAAAAGAGACAAGCGCTTATGTCACGGCTGCGCTTGGTGGCCGCTATGTCGGAGAGAATCACATTCAGATAAGAGAGAGACGGGTCGGCGGTAAGACGCGATGAGAAATAAGATATATAGCGCTTCAGCATGGGATTGTTGTCCGCGTCGGCCTCGGAGAAGGCATCCCCGAACAGCACGTCGCCGGCAAAGCGGAAGGAAGCTATCAGCGCCGGGTCGGAACAGAGTCCCTCTTCATCGGATTTATATACCACCACATCTGAGGAACCGCCTCCTATGTCTATGCTCACATAGTCGGTGCCCTCGGAGGTGTTGTCGCTGTAGAAGAATGCCGGGGCCACGGACTCCGGATAGGCGCGGACATCGCTTTTCTGCGGGTCAAGATAACGCATATAAAGATTTTCCCAGAGAGTCATGTAGCGGTTCTGCAGTGACCGGCTCATGCTCACAGGATAGAAATAGACTATGCGGACATTCCGGGTAGAAGCGTTGTCCAGCAACACACGGATGCGTATCAGCATCATCAGTTCGCGCAGGAATTGCTCGGACAGCACCGAGTCCTCGCTCCATTTGAGCGAAGTGCTTACCTTGTAGCCGTTGAAGGCTTTGCGCTCGTACAGGAAAGGTATGTTCACGCTCATCAGCGCGCGGGGAGAGGAGGCGGATGTATCGTTGCGGGCCAGGGCCGTACGCAGGGGGAAACCGTAGGCATCCCCTATGCCGCGCGGCACAAACTCCACATCCAGCAGAGTGTCGGCCTGGGCCAGAGAACCGGGAGCGTCAAGAGTCGCCACAAGTGTCTGCGCCGAGCTTTCGGAGAACTCCAGCGGACGTGCAGGGGAATCGTCCACGCTGTACTCCACATGTGAATTGGTGGTACCGAAGTCCACGGCAAACACGTGGCTGGCAGGGCCGGCATGGTATTCGCTCCAAAGCGGAAGCATCACTCCCCTACAGCGGTCGCGGCCGTCGCGGGACGCCGTCTCTATACGAGCGTAGTCCCAGGTATGGTCTACCTCATGGTATAAGGTGCGCATGGCGCGGGTAAGGGTGCGCTCCTGCGGCTCAGGCACCGGAAGCGGAGCCGCCACGGCGTTTGCGTAGAAGGATATGGAGGCGGCGGAGTCCGGCATCATATCAAAGAGGCGCACGTTGTACATATCCCCGATACCGGTACGGATAAAGGGCATCACCGCCACCGAGACAATGGTTTCGGGCACTATCAGGCCGTCGGAGCTGTTTCCCTCGCGACGGTAGGTCTTGACAAGCTCCACATATCCCTTGCGCACCGGCACACGCAGGGTCACAGTCACTACCCCCTCGGTGTGGCGCATCTCCAGGACCTTGCAGCCCGGCACCACGTTGCCGGTAAGGTATGTGGCGGGGAAGTAGCGGAAGAACAGGGGCTTCAGGGGGAGCAGGAATCCGTTGGGGGAGTCCGCATGGTTCTTGACAAGGTTGCCGTCAAAGAAGTGGGCGGAGTCCACCGGGGTGGCCAACTCTATTATTTCATCCTCTAAGAAGTCGCAGTCGGTGACCCAGGGGTAGGCCACCGAGGTGCCGGGAAGCACGCGGGCCTCCGGTTCCACCCCTCCGGTCTCCACAAGGGTGGCATCGCTCCAGGGGCGTGTAATATATATGTATGGCTCGGTGCCGGGGCTGGTGAAGCCCTGTCTCAGCACTAAGGGCAATGGCTCATCCTCAGGCTGCGGCAGCGAGGGGAGGAGCAGGAAATCGCTCTCTCTGGGCCCGCGCAGAGTGTCCTCGTCGCGGCGCATATACAGAGGCTGTCCAAGAACACGGGGACGCACCTCGCCCTCAAAGGGAGAATAACCGGTGTCCAGCGAGGCGCGCAGGTCGGCGGCGGCTTCGACACGCATGGCATGCGGATTCCCCACACGGGCTGTGATACGGGCATACAAATCAGGGTTGCGGCTACGTATCTCTTCCAGATTTACAAGCACATAGTCATACACTCCTTTCAGCCGCCGACGCACCTCGGGATTGGCGTTGAACCAGTGTACGAAGTAGACCACGAAGTCGGCGTCCCTCTGCCATAGATGGCGCACGGCGCGGCTGAACATGGGCACGCCCTCCTCTATCATCAGGTCCTCCACCGGACCTTCGCAGGGAGCCCCGAAGGTGAAGGTGCCGGGGCAGGTGGCGCCTATGGCCCGGTTGCGATAAGTAAGTATATACCACGGGTCTTCGGTATCGAAGTTATATGCCTCGCGGTCGGAATCCATGTAGAGGGCCAGTGTGTCGGCCAACAGACGGTGCGCCTCACTGCCGGAGCGCATACGGTCCAGGCAGCGGGCCGGATGCCAGCGCAACAGCTTCACCTTGTCGGCGAATCCGGAATAGCCGAACAGCAGCTGGGCCACGTCCAGAGCGTCGCTCACCAGCCTGTGGTGCATGGCGGCTCCTTTAAGGCCCGAGGAGGCCAACGTGGCGAAAGCGGTAGCCACGAGGTCCACACGTGCGAAGGGGCTGGGGATGGAGGTGCGGGGACGCTCCACCAGGTCGCCGTTGGGGTCGGTGATTCGGGCTATGTCATCGCCGCTGTACGGGTCGCGCGAAATCCATCCTGACCCGGTGGTATTGTCGCTGTATGAGAGAATCTTGCTCATGTCGTCAGAAAGTGTTAAGTGCGGGATATTTGGATGCGACAATCGAGAGGGCGGCCTCGTGGAAGAGCAGCATCAGCTTACGCATCAGCCGGTCTTTCGGCAGCTTGCCGTTGTATTTCTTGCTTATGGAGTTCAGTTTGGAGAAAATGTCGTCATAACTCAGGCGCGAATTGCCGAATACCCCTTTCTTGGGTTCTATTCCGCACAATATCCGCTCCAGTTTCCCGGCGTTGTCCAGGTCGAAGAGGTTAACATGCCGATGGTTGCCCTCCATCTCTTCCAACCAGTCCCAGTAGGCAGGGAAAAAGCCCTGGGTAAGAGCCCTGTATGGGTCCGAGGACAGGAAATCGCGGTTCATCTCCGGAGAATCCTTGGTGAAGCCGCGTCCCATGCACTCCGCCATCTTGCGGTCCAGGAACAGAGAGAGCAGATGCAGCGACAGCAGCGGGACAGCGGTCAGGGATCGGGAAGAGGAGGCGAGAGCGGTGAAGTCCACATTGCCTGTGTCGCGGTCCAGACCATACTCGTAGGCACGCACCGGAGGCATAAGGTCGTCGTCGCTTTTGCCGGCGAAGTCAAACACCGACAGGGCCCCCGTCAGCTCTATCAGATGGGCGGCGTTCTTCTGTCCATGTTCTCCCGGGTCGTTGGTATAAGGAGCCGATACAGCCTTGTCGCCAAGGTAATAGATAGTATCCACAAGAGAACGCCCCTCGGCGGTGAGCGCCTTGTCGTAGTAGTGCAGGGCCGAGCGCGTCTTTACCAGGAAGTCGCTCTTGTTGATGGCTGACTCGGCGTCATGCTCTATGTTGAAGTACGGGAGTACTGTCAACGCTCCTATCCTGGCAGTGTGCAGGTATCCTCGGCCAGTGATGTCTGCATCCTGCGCATGACGCATATTCTTGACCATTATCGGGAAACCTGCGGCACCGGTGCCTCCGAAAATCGAAGAGATGAAGAAGATGCGGTCTCCCTCCCCTATCACATTGCCGAAAGCGTGAAATTCCTCTGAGTCCTTGAAGCGGTTCAGGGCCACGCTGCCTATGTTTGGCGCCCCCACGAAACCGATGCGCATGGAGGTGTCCAACTGTCCGGCGGAGAATAGCATCTGCATCAGCGCCTGGTTCTCCTCGTCCAGTCCGTTGTAGTCTATGAACTCGCTGAACTTCATGCGCTCGACCGCGCTCATGTTGAAGAGGAAAGAGTCTGGCAGAGGCGCGCCGCTGTCAGGCATCAGCGACTTCAGGGTGCTGATTTTTGCGGCGAAGAAGCCATCGGCCCTGTCAAGGTCCGTATATATGGATTTGCGTATCTTCACATAATCCCGCAGCAATTCCACTGTACGCTTCACATCCTGACCGCTCTGGTGCGGGTCGACAATCATAGGCACTATCTCGAAACGCTCCATCGGCGCGCCGGTGGCGGGGTCACGCGGACGGACACCGGCGGCACACAGCATCGTCAGGGATTTGAGTACACGGGAGCCGGTGCCCCCTATGGCGAAAATAAAGAGTCGCATGATTTCTGTTTATTGAGGGAAAGGAGTATGTCGGCAGTTGGTGCTCCACCACCGGCAGGCGAAGGAGGCCAGCACAAACAGTATGGCCGAGAAGACAGCGCACCACCCTGCCATGGGTGCGAGATAAGGAGAATAGTAGTCGCTCAGGCCCGGCTCCAACCGTTCCATGAGCCGTTCCAGCATATTGATGCCGCCCCAGGCCGACAGCGACGCCGTCAGGCACAACACTATCAGCCAGTTCCACCATCGGTCGAAATTCACCGAGTCGATGATATAGTAGAACATTACGGCCATAAGCCAGGGAAGAACGGCTGTCAGGGCGCTCAGGTGGAGAGTCCAGGACTTGAGGTCTTCCCGCATCATGTCCAGGTTACCCTCCGCGTCGGGCACTCCCAGGTAAACGGAAGTGAATATCCGGCCGCCTGACACCAGGTACATCACCGTCAGAAGTATTCCTCCCATAAGTAACGCATATTTTGTCTGAGGTCTCATGTATATTATTTAAAACTAATGGTAAAGTTTATAAAATCGGGTACAGAGGCCGTGCCGTAGTACGCCGAATATATTCCCTGCATGAACGGGAGCAGGCCGAAAGTGGAAGTGGAGAAGCCGGGGGCCGCCGGTTCGGCATCGCTCTCGGCGGTGGACTGCGCTATCCAGGAGGGCATACGGTTCTTCAGAGTGACGGTACTCCGTTCAGGCAGATTCCTGGCCGACCCTTTCAAGGTAATCAGGTGAGTCGCCTTCTCCAGGTATCGCTTGGTGCGCGCATCGGTCATGGCCGGCGTCACAGCCTCCACTTTTTCTATCGTCAGGCCTCCGTCGGCCTCGTAATTCGCCTTGTCGCAAAGATAATCGTCGGTAGCGGGCACCTGGCTCAGGTCTACGGCCACACGCAGGGTAAAGAGTCCGTCTCCTTTCTCTCCTCTCACCTCTTTCAGCGCATGGGCCGCTCCGTCGCCGTCACCGGCCAGCTCGTATGAGCCTGTCGTACCCTTGCCTCGGGGCATCACTCCGTAGTAGCCGAGCGGCAATCTGTTGCGGTTGAAGAAGTAGTCCGCCTCATAGCCGGGCAAGGAGCCGAAGTCCGCGAAAGAGGCATACCCGGAATCTCCACGCAGCTTCTGCATGGCCGAAGCAGACCCTATGACAATCATATAGTAAGGACGTGAGCCTGAATAATTCACACCCGAAGGGCGCGAATAGGGGTAATAGGTGCCGTGAAAATCACCCGTCAGCTTCACCACTATCACGCTCTTGTCCTTATGGGATGTGAAAAGGGTCGTGGCCAATGTCCCCGCCTCGTTGAATATCTTGCTGGCGCTGACCCCCCGGGTGTCTCGCGGCGAATAAATCATGTCTGTGACGAGGACTGTAATCCGCTCAGGCACTGTGTCGGTAAGCGCGAAGTCAAAGATTTTTGCGAAATCGGTATATGAGGGGTCTCCCACCCCTTTTGTGGAGCTGAAGATATCCTTGTCCTGCACAAAGGAGTTGAGCGAGCCGGTGTAAGGATACACACCGTCGTTGACTATGAACACCTCCTTGGAATCGCCGGGGAAACGTGTAAGCATCTCGCCCACAGCGCGTTTGAAGTCGCCGCTGCCGCTACGCGCGTCGTATCCGTCCATTGACCCGCTGCGTTCCAGCATCAGCCGCAGGCTTAGAGGGCCATTTACCGCGCCCCCGTATTCGCTCAGGTTCCAGACAAACTCGGGATTGTGGCGTTTGCCTATGCGGTCCACCAGTTCCTGGAGCCTGGATAAATCCACACGTCCGTTTTCTGTCAGAAATTGCCGATAGTCTTCCGGCGAGGCAGTGATAATAGCGACCAACTCATTGAATGTCTGTTCATTAAGCATGGCCGGGTCTTGCACAGCCTCCTGAATCTTCTGCTCCAACTGACCGCGCTCCTCTCCGCACGAAGTTAGGGCACACAGGAGCAGACACACACTCAGGCACACCATCCCAAGCAGGGTGATGCGCCTGTATATTGATTTGAAATTCAAGTCTTTACCTAACATTCCAAGAACGTGATGCGAGTCTGTTTACTTACCGATTATATCAAAATCCACGTGTCGCCTCAGCGCCACATTAGCTACAAAATTACAATTTTTTTTTGAATTAACCGATGTCTACTCGATTACGTCCTGAAAATGACCGAAAAATCAGAGTTTTTTCGGTGCCTCAGTAAAGCAGGACTGTCAGGGAGATTTCCCCCTGTGCGCCGGTGATGTGTACGGCCTCGATGTCGGCGGTGGCTGAGGGCCCAGTGTAGAACGCGCCGTAATGAGTGCTTCCGAAGCCAACACTCTTGTATGCCTCGTGCAGACCGCCTACAATCTTTCGGGAGTCAAGCAACAGATAAAGGTCCGTACAGAACAATGCCGCAGCCACGATACCCAGCGAGCGGTCCGTGACCCACACCGAACCGGTCTCGCCCACGCCAAGCTCCCCCTCTCCCACACAGACCTGCACCACATTGGCGGCGTGCGGGTCGGCAAGTTCTTCCGCCGAAATATTTCCCTTGAAATCCGGAAGTGACGAGAAAATCACCTGCTCCCCGACATTAATCTTGCTCCCGAGCCATTCCAGGGCCTCGGCGCGGGAGCCGAAACGCATCGACTGTCCGTCAAAGCCCCTGAGCTTACGCTCGAAGTTTGCCAAAGCATCCCCCGGCACCTCATACATTTTCACCTCCGGATGCGGCGTGTCCTCTCTGTGCGCCGCACGTATACGGCCCAATATTGCCTCGCGTGATGTCATTTCTTTCCCTCCTTTTTGTTTGTTCGTGCGTAATACTGCCGGAAAGTCTCCTTCGGAGGCTCCGGGTTGGCGTGAGCCTCGGCCCACGGGTTGAGTTTGGACTCCATCAGGGCTTTTGGCAGATGGCGCAGTCCCCAGAGTCCCAGACGCTCGGCGGCCATGAAGCTGCCGCGGCTGTTCAGCACCAGCGCCGCCATATCCTCCTCCAGGCGATGGGTCAGCTCATCCTGATGCTCGGCGACAATCACATTGCGCCAATAGAATACAAGCTCCGGGATAGGAATCTTCACCGGGCACACATTGCCGCAGGAGCCGCAGTGGGTGCATGAATAGGGAAGCCGCGCATACCGGTGCAGGTCATAGCTCGGCTCCAGCACGATACCTATCGGGCCCATGTAGGCGGCATCGTAGCTGAGGCCGCCGGTGCGCCGGAACACCGGGCAGGTATTCATGCAGGCGCCGCAGCGTATACACTTCAGCACATCGGCGTAGTCCGATGCCAAGCGGCTGCTTCGCCCGTTGTCTACGATGATTATGTGCATCTCCTGTCCCGGGCGCGGGCCGTGATAATGGGATGTGTACTGCGTTATGTCGAACCCGAGGGCGCTGCGGGAGAGCATACGCACAAAGAGCGCGAGGTCCTCGCACCGGGGTATGACCTTCTCTATGCCCATGCTGGCCACAAACAACGGGGGCACATTGGCGCTGATGTCCGCGTTCCCCTCGTTGGTGCAGACGGCTATGCCGCCGGTCTCGGCCACGGCGAAGTTCACGCCGCTCAGGCCGGCGTCCACCTTCACATAGTTGGGACGCATACGGCTGCGCATCACCCCGTTCAGATATACCGGGTCGTCATTATTCGGGTCACTGCCCATGGTGCGGGCAAACAGTTCGGCCACATCCTTGCGCAGCTTATGTATGGCCGGCATCACAATGTGGGAGGGGGGCTGCTCGTCCAACTGCTGTATGCGCTCGCCCAGGTCGGCCTCATACACCTCTATGCCGAGCCCCTCTAAGTAGGGACGCATCTCGCACTCATCCTGGAGCATGGACTTGCTCTTGGTCACAATCTTGACCTTGTGGCTCTGCAGGATGTCGCCCATTATCCGGTTATGCTCGGCGGCATCTTCCGCCCAATGCACATGTACGCCCGATGCCGTGGCATTGCGCTCGAACTCCTCTAAGTATTCGGCCAGGTGCGCCAGGGTGTGGAGTTTGATTCGCGAGGCAGTCTCCCGCATCTCCTCCCATTCCGGAAGGGCGCGTACCGCCCGGTCGCGACGCATACGCGCCTCCCACAGACAACGGTCGTGGCTCACCCGGTGCGCCGTGTCCTCTATGAACTCGGCTCCTCGCTTCACTTGATTCACTTGTTTCATGGCTTTGCGTCTCCGTTTAATATTTCCGCTATATAGTACATCTTCAGGTCTATGCCATACTTGCGCGCCACCGTGCTCTGGTGGATAAGGCAGGAGAAGTCCGCCGAAGTGACGTAATGCAACCCGTTGGCCTCATAGTCCTTCACCTTGTCCAGGCCCATCTGCCCGGCGCACGGAGCGTCCCAAAGGGCGAAAATGCCGCCGAACCCGCAGCACTCGTCGCGCCGGGTGGCGTAGCATATCTCCAGGCCGTCCACCATATCGAGCAGGTCGGCGGTCTTGGAGAAGTCCGGCTCCACAAGCTCGGTGGCCCGAGCCTGCCTCAGATAGCGCAGCGAGTGGCAGCCGTTGTGCAGCGCCACCTTGTGCGGGAAGTGCGCCCAGGGCAGAGCCTTGACCTGCAACACGTCGTGCAGAAACTCCACCACGTCGTACACACTCGCGCGTATACGCTTCACCTCCTCGGTCTGTTCCACGGAATCGAAATGCGCGCGGAACTGGTCCGTACACACTCCCGAGGGGACAACCACCGCGTCATAGCCCCGCAACAGCGGCACCAGACGGGTCTCTATCTTACAGGCATGACGGTCGTAGCCCATGTCTGTAAAGGGCAACGCGCAACAAACGGCACTGTCTATGAACTCGACGTCAAGTTCAGGAAAGCGCCGCAACAGGTTATAACTCGAGATTGCAGCCTGAGGTGCGAGAGCATCCATATAGCAGGGCACAAAAAATCCGACTTTCATACAGATATAGTTTATATTTTAATTACAAACCAACGGTCCGATTTGTTCAAAAATCCAATATAGAAACAATGAGAATCAATTTAGAATCCTCTTTCGAATCATCCCGTCCCGAAATTTATGTTTTTCCAGTCCTTGCGGGTCTCCTGACCCGCAAGCGTATATCATTGAATACAAGACACTTATATAAGTTGTGGGTCAGGAGACCCACAACGACTAAAATTTATGTTTTTTTAATAAATATTTGCATTATTTAATTAAAAACGCTATCTTTGCCGCCATAAATTATTAACACAAACTTCACTAATCAATGATTCATGAAAAAAAGTATCTTTAAAATTCTTTCTTGCTCTGTTTTATCAATTTGTATAGCTGCCTTGCTTATGGGTTGTTCTGACAATAATGAGCCTGAAACAGAGGATTACAAGTTCAATACGTTGGAAGAAATCTGCGGCACCGGCAAATGGGAGACTGACAAAGTAGCTTACTTCGCAAGCAACGGACAAGAGGTTGACATTGACCGCGTGTTAGGCGACAACGTAGGTGCAGACCTGGGTTTACAGTTCTCCGTCAAAGAGGGCAAGTTCACGGAATATTACCGACCGGACGGATACTTTTGGGAATCGCGCGCAAGCGATTACACCTTTGACTGCAAGACCGGATACATATATCTGGAAGACTCCGACAAGCCCTTCGCACAGATAATCAGCGCCGCCCCGGACCGCATTGTCCTCCACG
>URIC01000025.1 GCA_900547755.1 uncultured Bacteroidales bacterium | reverse complement strand
TGCCTCCACCGGATAACCGGGGCGCTGATAGATGAGTACCCCGAAGTCCCGGATTATCTGCCCATAGTTCTTCCAACGGTCGAAAATCAGCCAATTGTCACTTCCTATCAGCAGGCGGAACCGGTGCTGCGGATAAGCCTCGGAGAGTCTCCGAAGCGTAAGATGCGTGTACGAGGGGCGTGGCAGCGAAAACTCAAAGTCGCTGACACGCACTCCCGGCAGTGTGTCGGCCACAAGAGTCGCCATAGCCAGGCGGTCTTCTTCCGAGGCTTCGGTGCCCTGCGGTTTCAACGGGTTGCGGGGCGAGACCAGAAGCCAGACCTCGTCCACAAAGGCACAGAACTGTGCTGTCCATGAGGCCAGACAGGCATGACCGGTGTGTAGCGGGTCGAAACTTCCGGAGTAAACGGCAATTTCCATGTCAGCTCACAAAGTCGGCTATGGTGTCGCGCAGAGCATCCACGGCCTTGTCCAGCGAGTCGTTGACCACAATCTTGTCGAAACGGGGAGCGAAC
Source organism: uncultured Bacteroidales bacterium (assembly GCA_900547755.1). Taxonomy (GTDB): domain Bacteria; phylum Bacteroidota; class Bacteroidia; order Bacteroidales; family Muribaculaceae; genus Lepagella. The sequence goes on along the minus strand of URIC01000025.1, from coordinate 31,586 downwards.
TCCATCTCCTGCCCGGCTTTGGCCAGACGGGTACGTATGGCATCCTCGCTGTCTGTGGCGCGAGAACGCAGACGCCGGCCCAACACCTCCAAACTCGGAGGCATTATGAATACAGACATGGCCCTGTCGCCATAGCGTTCCTTCACGTTCAGCGCCCCTTTCACATCGATGTCCAAAATCAGATTCCGGCCCTGACCGGTGACACGCTCCACCTCAGAGGCGAGAGTGCCGTAACAGGTGCCAGGATACACCTCTTCCCATTCGATGAACCTGTCATCCCCGACACGGCGGGCAAATTCCTCAGGACTGACAAAGTAGTAGTCCTTGCCATCGGTCTCGCCGGTGCGGGGAGCGCGGCTGGTGCAGGAGACTGAAAAGCCCAAGGCGAGCTTCGGGTCGTCGATTATACGGCTTATAATCGTGCTTTTGCCCGTACCGCTGGGAGCCGAGACTATAATTATTTTTCCGGTATCCGCCATATCATAGTACATTTAGGACCTGTTCCTTGATTTGCTCCAGCTCATCCTTCATGCGCACTACGATGCGCTGCATATCGGCGTCGTTGCTCTTGGAGCCGAGTGTGTTTATCTCGCGTCCCATCTCCTGGGCTATGAAGCCGAGCTTCTTGCCCTGGGCGCCGGGAGTCCGCATGGTTTCGGCGAAATAGCCCAGATGGGCGCGCAGACGTGTCTTCTCTTCGGTGACATCGAGTTTCTCTATGTAGAAAATCATTTCCTGCTCCAGGCGTCCCTTGTCGTAATCCACGCTACGCAGTTTCTCAAGCTCACTTGTCAGGCGCTCGCGGATATTCCGCACCCGTGCCTGCTCGAAGGGTGTCACCTCCTCCAGAAGATTGCCGATGGCCTCGAGTTTCTTCTCGAAGAAAACAGAGAGTTTGGCGCCCTCCTGGGCGCGGAACTCATTTATTCCTTCCAGGGCGAGCGTCACAGCCCTGTTCATGGCCTCGGTGTCCTGTTCGGTCACCTCTATAGGTTCCGTGCGCAAGGCATCCGGCAGCCGCAACAGGGTGGCATACCAATCAGAGGGCCATGCTATCTGGAGACGGCCGGCCATATCCATTATCTGCTCTTTGTATTTCTCCACCACCTCCACATTAATAGAGGTATTGGCCTGGGCCGTGATATTCTCGACAGTGACGGTGGCTTCCACCTTGCCCCTGCACAGGGACTCGGCAATCGCCGCACGCATAGGCAGCTCGCTCTCGCGATACGCGGCGGGCACACGCATGAACAGGTCCATCTGTTTGCCGTTAAGAGACTTTATCTCGACTGTAAATTTCTTGTCTTCTGAAGACGCGACTCCCTTTCCGAAGCCGGTCATTGAGTATATCATTGTCAATGGGATATTTTTCAGTCTGCAAAATTAATGAAAAATAACGAAACCTCCCACCGCAGCCTCCAAAAAGTGCGAAATGCGAAGTCCAAGGGCAAATGCGATTCGCCGGTCGACCCCGCCCGATAAGTTTTTTCGCATCAAGAAGTTGTTTGATTCATTTTTTTTATATAACTTTGTAAACACTAAATACCTCTCTCAAAAACCTAATCATGAAGACGGACAACAACTACGCCACAGAGCCTTCGACAGCGGACATATCATCCGCCACCCTGAAGCAGGCGCTCAAGCATTTCTTCGGTTTCGAGAACTTCAAGGGCAATCAGGAAGACATAATCCTGAACCTCCTGAACGGGCACGATGTGTTTGTACTTATGCCAACGGGCGGAGGCAAGAGCCTATGCTATCAGCTTCCCGCGCTGCTTATGGAGGGTACAGCCATTGTCATATCCCCGCTTATAGCCCTCATGAAGAATCAGGTGGACGCCATGCGCCAGTTCTGCAACGACGACGGCATTGCCCATTTCCTGAACTCCTCCCTCACCAAAGCCGCCATAGAGGAGGTCAAGAACGACGTGCGCTCAGGCCGCACCAAACTCCTGTATGTAGCTCCCGAAAGCCTTACCAAGGAGGAGAACATCATGTTCCTGCGCACCGTCCCCATCAGCTTCTATGCAGTGGACGAGGCCCACTGCATCTCCGAATGGGGACACGATTTCCGTCCTGAATACCGCAAGATTCGTCCGCTTATAAATGAGATTTCCAACCGCCCGGTAATTGCCCTCACAGCCACCGCCACCCCCAAGGTGCAGCATGACATCCAAAAAAATCTGGGCATGACCGACGCCGACGTATACAAGTCCAGCTTCAATCGCGCGAACCTTTATTATGAGGTGCGTCCCAAGACCGCCGAGATAGACCGCGACATTATCCGATACATCAAGAATCACCCGGGCGAAAGCGGCATAATATACTGTCTGAGCCGCAAGAGGGTGGAGGAGCTGGCCGAGACCCTGCGTGTGAACGAAATCCGTGTGCTGCCCTACCACGCCGGCATGGACAGCGCCACCCGCACCGCCAACCAGGACGCTTTCCTGCTTGAAAAGGTGGATGTGATTGTGGCCACCATAGCTTTCGGCATGGGCATAGACAAGCCCGACGTCCGCTTCGTGATGCACTACGACATACCCAAGAGCCTGGAAGGTTATTACCAGGAGACCGGCCGCGCCGGCCGCGACGGAGGCAGCGGCAACTGTATCTGCTTCTATACCCGCAAGGACCTACAGAAGATGGAGAAACTGATGCAGGGCAAACCTGCCGGCGAACAGGAAATCGGCAAACAGCTTCTTCAGGAGACCGCAGCCTACGCCGAGGCATCCGTATGCCGCCGCCGTATGCTGCTGCATTATTTCGGAGAAGAGTACACGGAAGAGAACTGCGGCAAATGCGACAACTGTCTGCACCCCAAAGCCAGAATAGAGGCTAAAGAAGAGCTTATAGCGGCCCTGGAGACCGTGCTCGCCGCCGGCGAGAAGTTCAAAGCCGAATATATAGTGACCCTGATGATAGGGCGCTGTACCGACGAGGTGAAGTCCCGGGGACATCAGGAACTGGAGATGTTCGGCTGCGTCAGGGACCGCGACGAAAAATTCCTGCACTCCCTGCTGCGTCAGGCGCAGATAGCCGAGTTGATGGAACGCGACGTGGAGAGCTACGGCATACTGCGCGTCACCGAAGCCGGACACGAGTACCTGAAACACCCCGTCAGCTTCAAGATTACCGAGGACAATGACTTCTCGGAATGTGAAAACATAGAGGAATCCATGCACGGCTGCGCCGCCGACGAGAACCTGTATTCGATTCTGAAAGACCTGCGCAAGCAGGAAGGACGCATACGCAAGCTGCCCCCCTACGTAATTTTCCAGGACCCCAGCCTCGAAGCCATGGCCACCACATATCCCATAACGATGGAAGAGCTGCAGACCATACCCGGCGTAGGCGCCGGAAAGGCCCGCAAGTTCGGCGCCAGATTCCTGGAGGTCATAAAGCGCTATGTGGAGGAGAACGAGATAGAACGCCCCACAGACATGCGTGTGCGCACCATGCCCAACAAGAGCAAGATGAAAATCGCCATAATCCAGGGCATCGACCGCAAGATAGACCTGGAGGAACTGGCGGAAAGCAAGGGACTGGAAATGAGCGAGCTGCTGGACGAAATCGAAGCTATAGTGGATGCCGGAACCCATCTCAACCTGGACTACTACATCGATGAGATGATAGACGAAGACCACCAGGAGGAACTGACCGATTGGTTCGCCGAGTCGGAAGAAGATGACATAGAGGCGGCCATAGAGGAGTTCGACGGCGACTACACCGACGAGGAGATACGCCTCATGCGCATAAAATTCCTTTCCGAGATGGGCAACTGACCCGCTTGTCCGCAAACCTGATTGTTCCTGTACCGGGCAGAGATGTCCGGCACAGAATCGTTTTATGCGGTTTCTTGGATTGCCGGCGAAAAAAGGATTTGCGGGTCTCGGAATTATTTAGTAATTTTGCACGCAATAAATCCCCAAAATTCCTATGTCGTTTATTGCTGATAGAGTAAAGATGGAGGGCCTCACATTCGATGATGTCCTTCTTATTCCCGCGTATTCGGAAGTTCTTCCCCGCGAAGTGAATCTTTCCAGTCGTTTCTCACGCCGCATAGCCCTGAACGTGCCCATAGTCTCCGCCGCCATGGACACCGTCACAGAGAGCCAGCTGGCCATAGCCATAGCCCGCGAGGGCGGTATCGGCGTCATACACAAGAATATGTCGATCGAGGAGCAGGCCCGTCAGGTACACGCGGTGAAGCGTGCCGAGAACGGTATGATTTACGACCCCGTGACCATACGCTGCGGCGCCACAGTGTCCGACGCCCTGGCCATGATGCACGAATACCACATCGGCGGCATTCCCGTGGTGGACACCGACGGTATGCTCAAAGGCATAGTCACCAACCGCGACCTGCGCTTCGAGCGCGACCTCAACCGTCCCATAGACGAGGTGATGACCTCCGAGAATATAATCACCACTACCCAGAGCGCCAACCTTGAGGAGGCCGCCGACATACTGCAGCGCCACAAGATAGAGAAACTCCCCGTGGTGAACGCCGAGGGCAAGCTCATCGGCCTCGTCACATACAAAGATATAACAAAAGCCAAGGACAAACCCTTTGCTTGCAAGGACAGGCTGGGTCGTCTGCGCGTGGCGGCAGGCATAGGCGTTACCCCGGACTCAATGCAGCGCGCCGAGGCTCTCGTCAAGGCCGGTGTGGACGCACTGGTCATAGACACGGCCCACGGCCACAGCGCCGGTGTAATCGGAGTGCTTAAAGCCGCTAAGTCCGCGTTCCCTGACATTGACATAGTTGTCGGCAATATCGCCACCGGCGACGCCGCCCGTTATCTGGCGGACAATGGCGCTGACGGCGTAAAGGTAGGTATCGGCCCCGGCTCCATCTGCACCACCCGTGTGGTGGCAGGCGTGGGTGTGCCCCAGCTCTCCGCCATCTACGACGTGGCCAAGGCCCTGGAGGGCACCGGTGTGCCACTGATAGCCGACGGAGGTATCCGCTACAGCGGCGACATAGTGAAGGCATTGGCGGCCGGCGGCCACAGCGTGATGCTGGGCGGCATGCTGGCCGGAGTGGAGGAAAGCCCCGGCGACACGATTATCTTCAACGGACGCAAGTTCAAATCCTACCGTGGCATGGGCTCTCTGGAGGCCATGGAAAAGGGAAGCAAAGACCGCTATTTCCAGGGCAACGAGACCGACGCCAAGAAACTCGTACCCGAGGGCATAGCCGCCCGCGTGCCTTATAAGGGCAGCCTGTATGAGGTCGTATATCAGATGCTCGGCGGCCTGCGCAGCGGCATGGGCTACTGCGGAGCCAAGGACATAGAGGCCCTGCACCACGCCTCCTTCACACGCATCACCGCCGCCGGTGTGCTGGAAAGCCACCCGCACGATGTGGCCATCACCAGCGAGGCACCCAACTATTCCCGCTCCTGAGAGGCAATTTTTTTGAGTCGCGGATATAATTTATCCGGCCGCTCCACGTTACATAAGCGTGAGCTATCCCATAAGGATACCTCACGCTCTTCTTATAACTTACAGACATGAACAAGAAAATCCTTCTGACGCTCGCCGTGGCCGGAACAGTGGCCGCTACTTTCGCGGCCAAGAAAGACCCCGTTGTCATGAGGGTCGCCGGCAGGGATATACCCCGCTCCGAGTTTGAGTACCTCTATCACAAGAACGCCAACCAGCAGCTTCAGCCCCAGACCATCGAGGAGTATGCCGAGATGTTCAAGCTCTACAAGATGAAAGTGGCCGATGCCCTGGAAGCCGGCATAGACACCACCCAGGCTTTCCGCAACGAATATTCAGGCTACCTGGTGGAATTGCGTGCCCCCTACACCGTGGACTCCACTTACGTTTACAAACTGATGCACGAGGCTTACGACCGCATGCAGCAGGAGGTGCAGGCTAACCATATAATGCTGGCCAAACCGCGCGGCATCGAGTCCCCCAAAGACATCTACCATGTGGCCGACTCCCTGCTCGCAGAGCTTAAAGGAGGCGCCGATTTCGCTGACCTGGCAGAGCGATTCTCCGATGACAAAGGGAGTGCCAAGCGCGGCGGCAGCATGGGCTACATGACCGTATTCATGACTCCCTACGAGTTCGAGACAGCCGTCTACGATACTCCCGAAGGCCAGTACAGCGACATTGTCGAGACCGATTTCGGATACCATATTATAAAAGGTGGCAACCGCCGTCCGGCCCGCGGGCAGGTGCTGGCCTCCCACATCCTGAAGTTCGTGCCCAAAGACGCCACCCCCGAGCAGGAAGCGGCCATCAAGGCTCAGATGGACAGCATCTACGACGAGGCCGTCAAGCCTGGCGCAAGTTTCGAGGCATTGGCCTCTAAGTTCTCCGACGACAAGGGCAGCGCTCGCCAGGGTGGCTCAGTAGGCTGGTTCGGCACCGGCCGCATGGTTCCCGAGTTCGACGCCGTGGCCTTCTCCCTGCAGAACGGCCAGATTTCCGAACCTTTCCGCACCGACTTCGGATACCACATCGTCAAGAAGATGGACTCCAAGGGAGTCCCCTCCTATAAGGATGCCGAACCCATGCTCCGCCAGGCCATGCAGAATCGTTCCGACACCCGTGGCCGCGCCATGGCAAAGCAGTTCTCCGACAAGCTGGCCAAGCAGTACAAACTCAAAAAAAACGACAAGGTATGCAAGCAGATGATGGAGTATGTGGCGCAGAACGGCCTCACCCATGAGTTCAGAGAACACTTTGCCTCCATGGCCGCAGAGCCGTTCATGAGCTTCGCCGACCGCAAATACACAGTAGGCGACTTCCTGGAGGACCTGAGCCACTACCGCAACGTCAGCTTCCCCTCCACCGGACAGCGTGACCTGAAGAAGCGCTTCGACACATACGAGTCCCGCCAGCTCTACGACTATTATCTGAAGGACCTCCCCAATCACAACACAGACTTCCGCAACCTCATCAACGAGTATCGCGACGGTATGCTGCTGTTCGAGATAAGCAACCGGAAGGTATGGGACAAAGCCGCCAAGGATACCGAGGGTCTGAAGGCCTTCTTCGAGAATAACCGCTCCGACTACAAATGGCAGGCTCCACGCGCCAAAGGAGTGCTGGTACAGGCAGCCGATGACTCTGTAGCCACCCGCGCCCGCGCCATCCTGGACTCCCTGGCACCCGCCGAGGCAGTGCTGGAGATTCGCAAGGAGCTGTCCGGCAAAGTCCGCGCAGACCGCATCCTCATGGCCAAAGGAGACAACCAACTTGTGGACGCGCTGGTGTTCGGTGGCCCGGCAGTGGACAACGCCGACAGCAAATTCCCCGTTTACTTCATCTCCGGTCTCACTGTAATAGACGCTCCCCAGGAGGTAGACGATGTGAAGGCACAGGTCACAGCCGACTACCAGAACGCCCTGGAGGCCGCATGGGTCGAGGAGCTGCAGAACAAGTATCCGGTGGAAGTATTCGAAAAGGAACTCAAGAAAGTAAAATGACCGCACCATGAGATACCGGCAATCACGACTCCGGCTCATAGGACACACATAAATAAGATACAGGAGCGCAGGTCCCGGGACCTGCGCTCCTGTATCGCTTACACCGCCGACCCCGCAAAACAGGGAATTAGGTTTTTGAAATCGGGAAAATGCCGACAAACCTTTTTCAATTCATGAATTAAAAGATATTTGATTTGCGTAAATGTTTGGGCACCACTAACTTTGCTGTCGGAAATCCTATTCGGAAAAAGGTTCCAACCCGATGTTTAACCTAATTGATTAAGACATGAAAAAGTTTCTTACATCGTTTGCCATAGTGTGTGGCAAACGGAGCATACGCTCAATTCTACATCTCTGAAGGGGAGCCACTGCCCAACGTGACAAGCGTCACCAACGAGGGTGTGGCCGTGGGCTACAATGACCAGAACAATCCCTTCTATATCTGGGACGCGGTTAACGATACCCAGAAGCTGATAGGCGGTATCTCTGCCGGCTCGGGCATCGGAGGCGTGCCCCGTTTCTCCGAAGACGGCAAGCTCATCGCGGCTCCCATGCAGAGCGACAAAATCAATGTCCTCACCGAGTGGACGAACAACACTATCACGGACATGACTCCGTATAAGTTCCACAGATTCTGTTACTATGGAGACTTTGACCTTTTCGCTGTGGGTTCGACACCGGACGGCAAAGAAGGCGCCATAATGAAGTCTTCAAACAACGGCATCTCCTGGACACGCGCCGACCTGCTCGCACGCCAGAACGAAGAAGGCAAATGGGAAAACTACACTCCTGATTTTCCTATATATTGCATCTCAAGTCTCGGCACATCCACCAACAAATTACTTGTCGGCGGCGGCAACGGCAAACTTTTGACAGGCGGACGCAACGGTTTTTCATGGAGCGAGGCGACGTTGACCGGCTTCACCCTTGACTCTCCTGTGGCAGTCTATCGCGACATGACTTTCACATACTCCAAGGATGAGAACGGAAGGACATCAGTGGACAAGGGCTATATTCTCCTGGAGCTTGAGGACGGCACATACGCGCTCGTGTATACAGAGGACGGCACCGATTCATTCTCCGTAGCAGAAGGCCATTCGGCTAAACCCGAGACTCTGGGAAACAACGGCGAGGACTTTTTCCTCGGTACATCCGACGGACTCATCCAGGTATCCAAGGATGGCGGCAAGACATGGCAGACCGTATTGACCGACACCCAAGGTCGTCCTATACACCGTATCGTGTTCCGTGACGAGAAATATGGAGTCGCCCTCTCGGACAATGTCGTTTTCGTGACAGAAGACGGCGGCGAAATCTGGACTCTCACAGAGGTGTTCCCCTCCAACGGCATAGGCTATGTAGGCAACTCTTCGACATGGAACGACGCCGTATGGACAGACGATTACCTGACAATAGTAGGCACCGACGCCTGCGTATACCGTTCCATCGACTATGGCAAGACATTCACCAAAGTCAACGGATTCACAGGCGACCTCGGCACTGTGTTCTGTGACGCACGCAGAATCACAACTGTAATCGGAGAAGAGGGCAACGTGTGGCGCAAAGAAGACCGAGAGTTCATCTCAGGCTACACCGCAGGCATCTACGATGTGGAGGCGAATACCTGGACTCCTCTCGTAAGCACAGGCTATGTCAGCGACTCCGCCTCCTCGTCCTGGAATTTCTCCGGCGACGGAAACCATGTGGTAGGTATAGCCCATGATTTCTGCGCCGAAAGCGAAACTGTGGTCTCCTACGCGGCAATATGGGACGGCACGGACAATGTAACAGTCCTCGGCAACCATTTTGACGGCCAAAAACGCGCATGCCGCGCCAACGGCGTAAGCAGAAACGGTGATATGGTGGCCGGTTGGCAGGACATCTGGGGTCCCTGGTTCGGTTGCGTATGGCAAAAGCAGGATGACGGCACATACATCCAGAAGATTCTGACAGTCGATTCCGACACAGACATAGACGAACTCACCTATGCCACTGACGAAGAAAAGCTGGCCACAGCCGCCAAACTTGTAGGCGCGGCCCAGACAGTGAGCGCCGACGGCAAGTGGGTGGCCGGTCGCGGTCTGCCCGGCATGGGCACCAGCGGCGCATGGCTCTGGAACGAGGAAGAAGGCTTTAATGTAATCTACCCCAACGAGGACAGCACGGTTGCCGACATCAACGCCGACGCCACAACGGCAGTGGGATGGGCAGGCCCCGGTGGCGGCGCATGGATTTGGAAAAAGGAAGACGGCCGCATGGACCTTCAGGAATATGTGGAGAGCAAGCTCGGCCACAGCCTCAGGAACTTCGCCATCGCGTCTGTATACGATATGTCCCCCAACGGACGTTACATCTGCGGTTACGGCATGTACGGCGACGTACCCACAGGATATGTGTTCGACCTCTTCCACACCGTCGGAATAGACGAGATGGAGGCAGCCCAGGTAAAAGCGGCGGTTTATCCCAACCCCGCCTCCGACGAGCTGCACGTAGACCTTCCTTTCGACTACACCGAACTCAACACCACGCTCACATTGGTAAACATGCACGGTCAGATAGTGCGTAAGCTCAACGCACCCTCTACCAGCAACTCCATCGACATCCGTGGCCTCGGCGCCGGCATCTACCTGCTTGACGTGAACGCCAACGGCAACCACAAGACATTCAAGGTTATTGTAAAATGACCCGAATAGTGATTTCACACCTTCCCGAGAGAGGGCCGGCCGGCCCTCTCTCCTTTTTTATAGATGCCCGCTACAACGGCAGCGGGCACTTTTTTTACCCGGAACTTGCAGGAGCATCTATTTTTGACTAATTTTGCAATAGGAAAGCAGACCGGCTGTCCCGAACCGGTCTTTCTCCCCATTACAATCCCGAAAACCTATGAGCAACATCGTCTCCATCAACGACCTTTCCAAGCAGGAGATTCTTGACCTGCTGGAGACCGCCTCCCGATTCGAGGCAAACCCCAACCGCAAGATACTTGACGGCAAAGTGATAGCCACCCTGTTCTTCGAGCCTTCCACACGCACGCGCCTCAGTTTCGAGACAGCCGTAAACCGTCTGGGAGGCCGCATAATCGGTTTCTCCGACCCGGCGGCCACCTCCACTTCCAAGGGGGAGTCGCTGAAGGACACCATCAAGATGGTGAGCAACTACGTAGACCTCATCGTTATGCGCCACTACCTGGAGGGTGCCGCGCAACGCGCCACCGAGGTGACGGACACCCCTGTCATAAACGCGGGCGACGGCGCGCACCAGCACCCCTCGCAGACCATGCTGGACCTCTATTCAATCTACAAGACCCAGGGACGGCTGGACGACATTACCCTCACGATGGTGGGAGACCTCAAATACGGACGTACCGTCCACTCCCTGCTTCAGGCCCTGAGCCATTTCCGCGTCAGATTCAACTTCGTGGCCTGTCCCGAACTGAAGATGCCCGAGGAGTTCATCAACTTCTGCAAAGAACACAACATTCCCTTCACCGAGACCGAGGACTTCAGCCCGGAGGTCATAAACGATACCGACATCCTGTATATGACCCGTGTGCAGCGCGAGCGCTTCGCCGACCTGGACGAATACGAGCGTGTGAAGGACTACTACGCACTGCACGCCGCCATGCTCAAGGACGCACGTCCCACAATGCGTGTGCTGCACCCCCTGCCGCGTGTCAACGAGATAGACCAGGATGTGGACGACACACCTTTCGCCTACTATTTCGAGCAGGCCCGCAACGGTCTGTTCGCACGCCAGGCCATGATTTGCAAATGCCTGGGCATAGACCCGGACGGCAACCCTCTGCCCGCCGTGGAGAAAGAGCATGTGGCGCACAAGGAGGTTAAAGACGCCTCTCTGAAGTGCGACAACCCCAAGTGCATCTGCAACAACGAGCCCATGCCCTCCCGCTTCATCGAGGCTGACGGCAATGTGCGCTGCGCCTATTGCGAACACGACGTACATTAATTCAGTCCCCTCTACGACATGAGCAAGACCCTGTGGAAACCCGGCACGATGGTCAACCCGCTGCCCGCCGTACTCGTGACCTGCGGCAGCAGCCCCGAGGACTGGAACCTGCTCACCGTGGCCTGGACCGGCACTGTCTGTACCGAGCCGGCGATGTGTTACATATCGGTGCGCAAGGAGCGCCACAGCCACGCGCTGATAGAGCGCAATATGGAGTTTACCATCAACCTCACCACAGCGTCAATGGCACGGGCCACCGACTGGTGCGGCGTCCGCAGCGGCCGTGACACCGACAAGTTCGCCGCCACCGGACTCACCCCTCTGCCCGGACTGCTGGTGAAGAGTCCCACCCTGGAGCAGAGTCCGCTGAGCATAGAATGTGCCGTGACACAGATAATGCGCCTGGGCAGCCACGACATGTTCATGGCCCGCGTATTGGGCGTGCGCGCCGACGAGCGGTACATAGACCCTGTGAGCGGACGTTTCGATTTGGAGAAGGCGCGTCTGCTCTGCTACAGCCACGGCCATTACTACGCTCTTGGCGAACATCTCGGCCATTTCGGCTTTTCAGTACGCAAGACCTCGGCGGGGAAGGGCTCGTCTGACGGCAAAAAACAAAATAAAGCCTGAATGTGTTACAGAACATATCCGCAAAGGCTCCCTTTGTGCGCATAATTCGCTATCTTTGCAGTCAGAGCGGATTACACCGCGTCCCATAGCGGACCCGGACTCTTCCAAGTCCCGCCCTGAAGATAGAGTGAAAAACAAATAACGCATCCATAAGCATGAAAATTTCGTTCAACATCAATTACCGCACCAAATGGGGTGAGTCGCTGTATATATGCGGCAGCCTTCCCGAACTGGGAGCCGGAGATGACAGCAAAGCCCCCCGCCTCGATTACCTGGGGGGCGAGACATGGCATCTGACCATTGACGTAAATGACCTCGCCGGAGAGTTCGACTATCGCTATATAGTAAAGCCCGACCACGGGGCATGGCGTATGGAATGGGGTGACCCGCACCGTTTCAACCCCGCTCCCGGCATTACGGAGGCCGAGATTTACGACCGCTGGCAGGACCAGCCTTACGACAAGCCCTACTACTCGAGCGCCTTTATCGACGGCATGCTGCACCGTCCTTTCCGCTCCCAGCCTCTGAAGGTGGAACCCGGTATGCTGAACGTGCGCGTGCAGGCTCCCATGGTGGGGCCGGACGAGGTGCTCGCCATCGCCGGCGAATGTAAAGCTCTCGGAGAGTGGGACGTGAAGCAGGCCGTGCGCATGAACGACGCCCGTTTCCCCGAATGGGAGGTAAACGTCCCTCTCCGCGACATGGTCTTCCCCTGCGAATATAAGTTCCTTATCATAAATCAGAATACCGGCGAGGCAGTAGCCTGGGAGATGCGTAATAACCGCGTGCTGTCCCCCCTGGATAAGTCCGACAAGGGTTATGCGACGGTAGTGGCGGGCATGAGATTCGTCAACCCGCTGCGCCCCTGGAAGGGTGCCGGCACCGCCATCCCCGTATTCTCCGTGCGCACGGAGGACGATTTCGGCGTGGGCGACTTCATAGACCTCAAGAAAATGGTGGACTGGTGCGTGCTGACCGGTCAGAAAGTACTCCAGCTGCTTCCGGTGAACGACACGACCATGACCGGCACCTGGACGGACTCCTACCCCTATAACTCCAATTCCACTTTCGCCCTTCACCCGATGTATCTGCACCTTCAGGCCGTGGGGCGTCTCAAGAACAGGGAGCGCCAGGAACACTTCGAACAGTTAGGGAAAGCCCTGAACCGTCTGGACGCCGTGGACTACGAGCAGGTGAACTCCGGCAAACTCGCTTTCCTGCGCGAACTGTACGCCGAGGTGAAGGATGCCACCCACAAGAAGGAGGATTACAGAAAGTTCGTAAAGGAGAACGGATATTGGCTGCGTCCCTACGCCGCTTTCTGCACGCTCCGCGACCTGAACCGCACTCCGGAGATGAGCAAATGGGGCGAATATGCCGTCTACTCACCCGAGAAGGTGGACCGCCTGGAGGCCGAGCATACCGACGAGATGGAGTTCACATATTTTCTGCAATATCACCTGGACAGACAGTTGCGCGAGGTGCGCGACTACGCCCATCAGAAAGGAGTGGTGCTGAAGGGAGACATCCCCATCGGCATATCCCGCACCAGCGTGGACGCATGGGTCTATCCGCAGCTCTTCTTCCTGGAGAGCCAGGCCGGCGCACCCCCCGACGACTTCTCCATAATGGGACAGAACTGGGGTTTCCCCACCTATAACTGGGAAGAGATGGCCCGCGACGGCTTCGCCTGGTGGAAGTCCCGTTTCCGCAAGATGAGCGAATACTTCGACGCCTATCGCATAGACCACGTGCTGGGCTTCTTCCGCATCTGGCAAATACCGATGGATGCCATCCACGGCCTGCTGGGCATCTTCTCCCCCGCCCTCCCCTTCAGCCCAGACGAGCTGCGACACGAGTTCGATTTCTGGCTCAACCCCGGCATACAGGCGCATCCTCTCATATTGGAGTGGATGCTTACCGACTTCTTCGGCGGCAATACCGAGACCGCCAAGGCTAAATTCCTGAAGCACGTAGAGGGTGACCGATACGAGCTGCTTCCCTTCGTGGACACACAGCGCAAGGTGACCGAATACTTCGCCTCCCAGCCCGAGAACGAGGACAACGAGCAGCTCTGCAACGGACTCATGGGCCTCATTGACAACGTCCTGTTTATCGAAGACCCGGTGGAGAAAGGCAAATACCATCCGCGTATCGCCGCCCAGACGACCTATCAGTACCGCTGTCTCAACGACTATGAGCGCTGGTGCTTCGACCGTCTTTACAACGACTTCTTCTATCACCGCCACAACGACTTCTGGTATGGCAAAGCCATGTGGAAACTGCCTCCACTCATAGACAGCACCCGTATGCTCTGCTGCGCCGAAGACCTCGGCATGATACCCGACTGCGTGCCCGCAGTGATGCACGACCTTCAGATACTGAGCCTGGAAATCCAGCGTATGCCCAAAGACCCAAAAGTGGAGTTCGGCAACACATGGAGCTACCCCTATTACAGCGTCTGCACCTCCTCTACCCACGACATGCCCGGCATACGCGGATGGTGGGAGAGCGACCACGGCATGGCTCAGCGATTCTACAACCAGGTGCTTCACGAGAACGGCGAGGCTCCGTTCTATGCCGAGCCGTGGATTTGCAGCCGTATCCTGGACCTGCAGCTCGACTCCCCCTCCATGCTCTGCATCCTGCCTCTCCAGGACTGGCTGAGTTCCGACGGCAAACTGCGCCGCAACAATCCGGCCGACGAACAAATCAACATACCCGCCATCTCCCGTCACTACTGGCGCTACCGCATGCACCTGACAGTGGAGGAGTTGATGAAGCAGACAGACTTCAACGAGGACATAGCACGTCGTGTAAAGGAGTCCGGGCGGTAATTTTTCATATCCCGGTCCTACAATTTCCCGTTTCGTTTGTTAACACAAAAGAAAGAGTGTGTAAAACCCAAGATTTGAATTATGGAAAAAAAGCAAGAAGAATTATTGGAACAAGTGATAGCGAAGGCCGAGAAGTGGCTCAGTCCCCAGTACGACGAGGAGACACGCGCCGAGGTGCGCGCCATGCTTGACGCGGAAGACAAGACCCCGCTCATCGAGGCTTTCTACAAAGACCTGGAATTCGGCACCGGCGGTCTACGCGGCATAATGGGAGCCGGCTCCAACCGCATGAACATCTACACCGTAGGAGCCGCCACCCAGGGCCTGGCCAATTATCTGAACGACGTATTCAAGGAGCTGCCGCAGATAAGCGTGTGCATAGGCCACGACGTACGCCACAACTCCCGCAAGTTCGCCGAGCTGGCCGCAGATATTTTCTCGGCCAACGGCATCAAGGTGTATCTCTTCGACGACTGCCGTCCCACACCCGAGATTTCCTACGGCATACGCCATCTCGGCTGCCAAAGCGGAGTGGTGGTGACTGCCTCCCATAACCCCAAGGAGTACAACGGCTACAAGGCTTACTGGAGCGACGGCGCTCAGATGATTGCCCCGCACGACGTAAAGACCATCGAGTATGTGAACGCCATCACCTCCGTGGACCAAATCAAGTTCACTCCCCGCAAAGAGCTGATTCAGATTATCGGCAAGGAAATAGACGATGACTTCCTGACCGATGTACACAAGCTGTCTCTCTCTCCCGACGCTATCAAGCGCCACCACGACATGAAGATTGTGTACACCCCTATCCACGGCACTGGCTCAATGCTCATCTACGACTCCCTGGCCCGTTGGGGCTTCACCGATATAATCCATGTGCCCGAGCAGGACGTGAAGAGCGGCGACTTCCCCACAGTGGAAAGCCCCAACCCCGAGAACGCCTCAGCCATGGCAATGGCCATAGCCAAAGCCAAGGAGACCGGCGCCGAGGTGGTAGTTGCCTCTGACCCGGACGCTGACCGTATCGGCCTGGTGGTTAGGGACAAGGCCGGCAACTATCAGTTAGTCAACGGCAACCAGATAGTGATGATTTTCCTGTATTACCTCATAACCCGCAACGCCGAGTTAGGCCTGCTCAAGGGCAACGAGTATTGCGTCAAGACCATCGTCACCACCGAGACAATCAAGCGCATAGCCGAGGCCAACGACGTGAAGTGCTTCGACTGCTACACCGGCTTCAAATGGATAGCCAATGTGATGCGTGACGAGGAAGGCCGTTCCCGCTACTTAGGCGGCGGCGAGGAGAGCTACGGCTTCCTGGCCGAGGACTTCGTGCGCGACAAAGACGCCGTCTCCGCCATATCCCTGATGTGCGAAATCGCCGCATGGGCCGCCGACAAGGGCGAAAACCTGTACGAGATGCTGGTAGACATCTACGCAAAGTACGGCTTTTCCCACGAGAAGGGCGTGAGCGTGGTACGTCCGGGCAAGGCCGGAGCCGAGGAAATAGTGAAGATGATGAAGGACTTCCGCGAGAATCCGCCCAAGGAGATTGACGGCGTGGCCGTTACCCACCGCAAGGATTACCTTGACCTCAACTGTACGGACCTCAAGACGGGCAAGGTGGAAAAAATGGATTTCCCCACCACCTCCAACGTACTTCAGTTCTTTACCGACAAAGGGGACAAAATCAGCATCCGTCCCTCCGGCACCGAACCGAAAATCAAATTCTACATCGAGGTTCGCGACGACATGAAAGACAAGGCCGAGTACGAGCAGTGCGTGGCCCGTGCCGAAGCCAAGATAGAACGCATACTTGCCGAATTGGGCGTCAAGTGATATTCTCTTCATATCGGGCCGACCCAGGTGCGGGTCGGCCCGTAATCCTATCTTTTCTTTCCTGTAACTTTATCTTCATCTGCAAAAAGAGACATGTTCGGATTATTCCACTCGCATACCCTGCCGGAGCTTTTCTGGCATACGGATGTCCACAGCCATGTGTGTCCGGGCATAGACGACGGGGCGCCCACACGAGAGAAGAGTGTCCAGCTGGTGCGCGGTATGGCCGATATGGGCTTTACCCGCATGATTGTAACCCCTCACGTCACTGACGAGACATATCCCAACACACCGCAGACCATATCCCTGTCTTTCCAGCATCTTCGTCATGCCTGCTCCGAAGCGGGGCTTCCAATGGAGCTTCACTGCTCTGCCGAATACCGCATAGACGACATACTTTTCTCCATGCTCAAACAGGACACGGTGACACCTCTGCCCGGCGGCTATCTGCTGGTGGAGAACTCCTGGTTTCAGGAACCCTTCGGACTGGACGGCCTGCTCTTCGACCTGCGCAACGAAAAGGGCCTTAAACCGATAATGGCGCATCCGGAACGCTATGCCTACTATCAGCGACACCGCGAGAGGCTGGAAGAGCTGCACGCCAACAATGTATGTCTGCAGGTGAATCTCCTCTCTCTGGCAGGACACTACGGACGCACGGCCAAAAGCACCGCCGAATGGCTCCTGAGCCACGACATGGTCTCCTTTGTGGGAAGCGACCTGCACCGCATGGGACACCTGGATGCGATTAAGCGATATTTATGCTCGAGAGATTACCGCAAGCTCGAGAGCAAGTGCGACCTCATACTCAACGACACGCTCGTAGAGTGAACCGGTGTCACCGCAGAGTGTTTAATTTTGTTAAACATCCGGTTTGCCCGAGATGTCAGCTCTCTATAAATCAACTTATTACACATCAATGCAAGCATGAAGTCCCCTGAGCCGGAGGAAATCCGGCGACAAGGTGACTTTTTTTTTGTAAATTTGCATATTCTACGGGGTTGAAGCGCCCCGTCGCAATCATGCCCATGCTAAAGAAAGCAGCCACATATTCATTCCTTGCGCTAAGCCTCGCAGCCCAGCTCTCCTGCTCCAAAGCCAAAGAACAGAAGGGCGTGGATTCCACGGATGTGCTGATAGAAGTGGGGGACTCGGCCCTTACCCGCCGGATGGTGACCGAGCTTATCCCCTCCGGACTGGGCGGCGCAGACTCCATACGTATGTTCGACGCCATCGTGGAGGCATGGGTGGAACGCAATATGCTGGTCAACTTAGCCGGCAGCCAGGTGCCCGATATAGAGAAGATAGAGCGTATGGTGGAGCAATACCGCGAGCAACTCCTCGCCAACGAATACCGCAAAATGATGGCGTCCGACAAGGCGGGAGGCATCTCCCAGGCGAGCATCGAAGAGTACTACAAGGCACATCCGGAACAATACCGCCTTTCCAGTCCCCTCATAAAGGGAATATATCTCAAGGTGCAGAAAAACTCGCCGGACCTGGACGAACTGCGGGCATGGGTACGCAGAGGCTCGGACAACGATATCGACAATCTGGAGAACTACGGCCTGAAGAGCGCCATGGAGTACGACTACTTCGGCGACACATGGGTGGATTGGCAGACCATAGCCGACCACATCCCCTACCGATTCTCCGATGCGGACAATTTCGTACGCGACAATTCCTACTTTGAATGTACTGAAAAGGGTTCGGTGTACATGCTGCGCATCACCGATTTCCTGACATCCGGCGAACAGACACCCCTCTCCTTTGCCGAGGCAGGCATACGCGAGCAACTCCTGGAGCAGAAACGCGGAGACTATGACCGCCAGCTCCTCAATTCCCTTTTCACCGAGGGCATAAACGCCAGGACAATTAAGACAGGGGCCTATACCCCTATTAAATATAGAAACCAAAACACAAGCACAAAACCGTGAAAGTCAAGACCCTGAGAACGGCTATGGCCGGAGCGGCCGCCCTGTTGGCCACTTGTTTCGCCATTGCCGACAACACAAATATAATTGACGAAGTGGCGTGGGTGGTAGGCGACGAACCTATCTACCGCTCTGAAATCGAAGAGATGTACCAACAGGCACAATACGACGGCACCACCTTCAAGAACAACCCCTACTGCGCCATTCCCGAGCAGATAGCCGTAGAGAAACTGTATCTGCATCAAGCCAAAATTGACACTATCCAGCCGCCGGAAAGCGCCGTGCGCAACGCCGTGGACCAACGTATCAATTTCTTTGTCACCAACTTGGGGTCCAAAGAGCGTGTGGAAATGCAGTTCCGCAAACCTATGAGCGCCATCCGCGAACAGCTCACCGACATTTTCCGCACCCAGTACACTATCCAGCAAGTACAGCAGAATCTGACCAAAGACGTGAAGGCAACCCCTGCCGACGTACACAAATTTTTCTCCCGGCTGCCCGAAGACAGCATACCCTCCGTGCCCATGCAGGTGGAAGTTCAGATTATAAAGTCCATCCCTCCGGTGCCACAGAGCGAAATAGACTCCATTAAGTCCCGCCTGCGTGAGTTTTCCGACAAAATCACTTCCGGCGAATCCTCATTCTCCACGCTCGCTTTCTTCTACAGCGATGACAAAGGTTCGGCTAAACAGGGTGGTGAACTCGGCTTCGTGAGCCGGTCGGATGTAGTGCCTGAATTCGCCTCGGTGGCCTTCAACCTATCAGACCCCGACAAAGTATCCAAAATAGTGGAAACCGAATATGGCTACCACATAATCCAGCTGATAGAGAAACGCGGCGACCAGGCCAACTTCCGACATATACTGTTGCAACCCAAAGTGTCCAAAGAGCTTATGGACAGCGCAATAATGAAACTCGACTCTCTGAACCACGAGATAGGCAGAGGGGTCTTCACCTTCGAGGAGGCCGCCCGCTACGTGAGCCAGGACAACGACACCAAGAACAACAAAGGCATAATGATGAATCCGCAAACCGGTTCTTCCCGATTCGAAATGCAGGAACTCCCGCCCGAAGTGGCTCGCCAGATAGAGAAGATGCAGCCAGGCGAGGTTTCCGACGCCTTTGTGATGATGGACCAGAAGAAGAACCGCGAGGTAGTCGCCATTGTCAGACTCACCAACCGTATTCCGGCCCACAAGGCGAATCTCTCGGATGACTTCGCCCTGCTGAAGTCCCTGTATGAAGAGAAGGCCAAGGAGAAAATCCTTAAAGACTGGGTGGAGAAGAAAATCAAACACACCTATGTCCATATTGAAGATGGCTGGGACGGCTGCGACTTCGAATATCAAGGCTGGATAAAATAAGTTCCAAACGACAAGAACACAAGCGGATAAGCGACATGGGCGGTCTTTCAGACTTCAGCAGACTCTCTCCCGTACGCGCGGTGGTGGCCATCGTCATCGCGCTGGTGTGGTGTATGTCCTACGGCCAGGAGCCTGTGCAGTGGAAGCGCGGTCAGAACACCAAGACTGCCCAGACCGCTCCCAAGCGCAAGGCCAGCCTCTCTCTACACCCCAAGAGTTATACACGCCCCAAGCCCACCAAACCCATAAAGCCCTATATGCCGTCGGTAAACCGGTTGCAGCCGGGCAAGTTCTTTCTTGAAAGAGCCGACCGCCTCTACTCCAGCGAAGACTGGGACACTACCCGGCAGGTAGTGAGCGGCAATGTGAAGTTCAGCAAGTTCGGCACCGTGCTGTTCTGCGACTCCGCCTGGTACTTCCCGGAGACGGCAAGTCTCAACGCCTACGGCAATGTGCGTATGCTGCAAGGCGACACACTGGAGGTGAAGGCCGACTTCATCTTCTACGACGGCAATACCCAGCTGGCACGTCTGCGCACGGCAGGGCGTGGTAGAGAGGTATCTCTGGAGCATACCTCACGCCACGACGGCACCAAAAAGTATCTGTATACAGACTCCCTGGACTATGACCTGTTGCGTCAGCTCGCCTATTTCAACGACGGGGGCCGCATGTATAACCACAAGGTGCGCACCGGCGAGCGCGACACACTGACCTCGCGGTATGGAGAATACAATACCGGCACACGTATAGCCGAAGTAAACGGCAATGTGGATATACATAACGGCACCTCACGTCTGAATACGGAACGTCTGCTCTATCACACCGACACACGTATGGTAGACCTTGTGGAGCCTACGGAAATACACTCCGGCCCCGACTATATCTCCACCGCCTCCGGATTCTATGACATGGCCACCGGCGACGCCCGCCTCACCACCCGCTCTCTGATTACCCACACAGACAGCGTGGGGGCCGTCACCACCCTGGAAGGGGACAGTATGATTTACACCAACGCGCTGCGACGCAGCGAGGCGTACATGTCATCCAATCCCGCGCTCAATCCGCGTCCGATGGTGATTACCGATACCGCCCGCAAGGCAATAATCACCGGCGGTTACGGCTATTATTCAGACCTGGACCATGAGGCATACGCCGACCGATACCCGCTGCTCAAGGAATACTCCCGCGCAGACACCACTTTCCTGCGCGCCGAAAAGGTCTATATGAAGACATACAATTACGGAGTGAAGCCGGTACCGACCTTGAATATAGATGAATTTGCGACTCACGAGGACTCCATAGAAGCCTCCCGCATAGACTCGCTTAACGCCAACGCCGAATACCATGTGGCCAAGGCCTTCAACAAGGCACGTTTCTTCCGTCAGGACTTACAGGGAATCGCCGACTCCATAACCCTCGTTTCCAAAGACTCGCTGCTGTACATGGACCGAAAGCCTATTGTATGGAGCGGTCCGCGAATGGTGGCCGGTTCCAGGATGATAGTTCATTTCAACGACTCCACAGCCGACCGTGTAGACCTTCCGTCCCGTGGACTGGTAGCCGAGGAAGTGGGCGAAGGATTCTACAACCAGCTTAGAGCCGGACATCTGACCGCCTTTCTGGAAAACGAATCGCTGAAGCACCTGGACGCACACACCGATGTGCAGGCCATTCTGCTGCCTATGGAGAACGACTCCACCTACAATAAGCTGCTGAACGCGCAAGGGGACACCCTCAGTGTGGACATGGACTCCACACGCATACAGAAACTGAAACTCCATACACGCGAGGGCAATGAGGTGACGGGGCAGGTAATTCCGCTCTATATCCTGCAGAAGTCGCAATATTATCTGCCTGAATTCATAAACCTTACGGGCGCCACCCGTTTCTCGGAAATGGACGAGGCGCTGAAGACACTTGAGGCGCTCCGCCCCAAGTATGCCTGGTACCGCAAGGGCTGGGAAGATGGCTTGGGCGAGACCTCTTTCGAACTTGACGAATACTTCGCCAGCCCCAACATGGGGATTCTGCCCCCCGAATCCGACCTGCTCCTGCGCCCTGCTCCACACTGACCTATATGACCGACATTATAAGACAACTCCCGGACACAGTGGCCAACCAGATTGCCGCCGGCGAGGTGGTGCAACGCCCCGCCTCGGCCCTCAAGGAACTGGTGGAGAACGCCGTGGATGCCGGAGCCTCAGAGATACAGATTGTTATAAAGGATGCAGGCCGCACTCTCATCCAGGTAGTGGACAATGGCAAGGGAATGAGCCATAACGACGCGCGTATGGCATTCGAGCGCCACGCCACCTCCAAAATAACCGCTGCCGAAGACCTGTTCACCCTCCATACCATGGGCTTCCGTGGCGAAGCACTGGCTTCCATATGCGCCATATCACAGGTGGAGCTCAAGACCTGTCAGAAAGGCGAGACACTCGGCACAAGGGTGATATACAGCGGCGGCCACAAAGAGGTGCAGGAACCTGCGGTATGCTCGCCCGGTACCAACATAATGGTCCGGAACCTCTTCTTCAACGTCCCGGCACGCCGCAAGTTCCTGAAAAGCGACAATGTGGAGTTGGGGGCCATAATGCGCGAGTTTGAGCGCCTGGCCTTGGTAAACAACGAGCTGCGTATGTCCATAGACACAGGCACACGTACTCTCTCGCTGCGCCCCGGTTCCTTCAAGCAACGCATCGCTGAAATCTGGAAAAACAATCTGGACTCCCATCTTCTGCCTATAGAGGTGGAGACCTCATTGGTCAGGATTTCCGGTTTCGTGTCCCGCCCGGAGCATGCGAGACGACGTAATCCGCTCCAGTACCTGATAGTGAACGGCCGCAATATGCGCCACCCCTATTTCCACAAGGCCATCCTATCCTGTTTCGAAGGATATATAGCCACCGACACACAGCCCTGCTATTTCCTGAAATTCGAGGTGGACCCGCATACTATCGACGTAAACATATCCCCTACAAAGAGCGAAATCAAGTTTGAAAACGAGGCGGACATATACCGGCTGCTCACAGCCTCTGTACGCGCCGCTCTCGGCAAGTTCGGCGCGGCTCCATCAATAGACTTCACCCAGGATGCGCTGCAGCTCAACCCGGCCCGGACCGGAGACTTCGTAAGTGCCCCGACATCCAGTCTGGACAGTTCCTACAACCCCTTCAGACAGTCCTCATCCCCCGCTCAGAGCTACCGGACGAAAACACAGGACACCGCCGATTGGGAAAGCCTGTACAACGGCTTCATGAACGATAGAGCAAGCGACGGCACCCCTCAGGACAGCTATACGGCACCCCTTGGCATTTCACCCGCACAAGGTGAGTTGCCGCTGGAAAAGGAGGGAATAGCGCCTCTCTGCATCCAATGCGCAAATAAGTATATCGTAACTCCGGACGCCGATGGCCTGCTGGTGATAGACCAGCATCGCGCTCATGTGAAAATACTATACGAGCGCTATATGAATCAGGGGGGTGAAGACAACGGTTTCGCGGCATCCCAGCGTATAATGTTCCCGGAGACTCTAAAACTGGACACATCACAGTCAGCCCTGCTCGACGGACTTGCCGAAGAGATAACACGCCTCGGCTTCACCCTGGAAAAGGAAGGTGAAACCGAGGTGCGCATCACAGGCATCCCGGCATCGCTCAAACCAAGCTCGGCCGCAGATGTAGTGTTGAAAATCATTGACTCCGTCTCGGATGAAGGAGCGGCCTACGGCACCAGCGACGGCGCCAAGGGCGTTGACCTTAAGAGCCGCGTGGCGCTTGTCACTGCCCGTGCCGCCGCAATAAAGCGGGGCCACAGAATGAGCGGTGCCGAGATGGAGCATCTTGTAGGTGAGCTGCTCTCCCTCCCGAATCCGGCCCACACCCCCTCCGGCAATCCCATATTCGTGCGTATGCCTCTTTCATCATTCGAGACACTCTTCTCCTGATTAAAACATTCAGTATCGGCTTAAAGCTACGGCCGCATAGCCGTTGGCGCCCTCTTTAAGCTCCGGCAGGAAAGAAAGATAGCGCAGCAGACGGAAAGCGAGCATATCGGCTTCTTCCTGAGTCTGCGCCTCGTCCATAAGGCGCACGGCAAGTGCCTTATCCACTTTCTCTTTAGGGAAAAGGTAGGTGGCAAGTAGGCGGCTTTCGCGCACTTTGACGTCGGCCCAAAGAGCTTCGGCAATCTCCAGCGAGGGACCGATTGTACCGGCTATGTGCGCCAACTGCGGCACATTAAGGCCGAAAATAATATTGTAGCAATCCATTCCGGCGCCACGCAGGGTGTCGGCGACTATGCCGTTGCGGTAGGCCATGAACTGCCGTTTTATACCCTTTAAAGCATCTTGAAGTTCCATAAGCGTATTTGTAAGGCGAGGCTGTGGCACACCATGTCACAGCCTCGTAATCATTAAATCGTCAGACAATTACTTTACCAAAGTGGAATAGTCGCGGCTCAGACGGAGCATCTGGTCGGCATAGCCCTCGGTATAGTCGATAGTAACGTCAATAATCTCGCCCTTCTCATTGAATATGGGAGTGTAGACGGGATTTACGAAGCCACGGTAGGGAGGAATGTCAAGTTTGGAGTAGCGGTCCAGCACCTCCTTGTGGAGCTTGCGGTCAATCTTCACGGCATAGTCGTTGACCAGCTTGTTGCCGGCGGCATAGTCTCCCTCGCTCTTGATGCGCTGCACCTCGGAAAGGAGCTGCGCGAAGAGGCTGCGGAGTTTCTTGTAGTCATTAATCTTGACATAGGTCTTGCCATTCTTCTTCACCAGTTCCACCACTTTGTCCTTCTTGCCGTGTTCATATACCCAACGGGCAATGAGCTGGCGGTTACGCATGTGGGCCTCCTCCACGTCGTCGCCGAGATTGATACGGTTCAGCTGGGTCATAAGGCCATTGAGCATATACTTATAGTACTCGGCCTTATAAGCCTCGGGATTGTCGAGGATACCGAGTTCCAGCAGTTTCGGGTCGGCCAGATAATAGAGCGCGAAGAGGTCGGCGCGTGTCTCCTCCAGAGTGGAGCCATGCTCTTTGAGCGCGTCCGGGTCGGTGCCTGGCATAAGACGGCCGCTACCGTGGCCGAGACACTCATGCAGGTCGGTGTGGAGCATATCGGTGATGTAAAGGTAATCGTCCATGAGCTTGGCCGTAGGAGCGTCAATCACGAACTCTTCGTTGAAGCCGTTGCCTAAAGAAGCCATGGCATAAGCCTCGGTAATGTTCTCCAGAGTCACAGACTTCGAGCCGTGAGCGGCGCGAATCCAGTCGGCGTTGGGAAGGTTGATGCCGATAGCGGTCGAGGGGAAGGCATCGCCACCGAGTGTGGCGGCTGTGATTACCTTGGCGCTGATACCTTTTACTTCAGGCTTGCGGAACTTAGGGTCCACAGGGCTGTGGTCTTCAAACCACTGGGCATTGGAGCTGATAATCTCCGTGCGCTTGGAAGCAGGGACATTCTTGAAGTTTACGTAGCTCTCCCAGGAGGCAGTCATGCCTAAGGGGTCGCCGTAGTTCTCGATGAAACCGTTCACGAAGTCCACCTCGCTCTTGGTATCCTCGGCCCAGGCTATGGAATACTCGTCGAAGAGGCGCAGGTCACCGGTGATATAGTAATCAATCAGGCTGGACATATAAGCCTTCTGGGCATCGTTCTCGGCATACTCGCGAGCCTTGCTGAGGTTATAGATGATTTTGGCAATGGCCGGACCGTATAGACCGTTGAGCTGATAATGCTCCTCCACAAGGTTGCCGTTCCCGTCCTTCTTCATGCGGGAGTTCAGACCGTAAGAAACAGGGGTTCTGTCGTCGGGGTCCTTTATTTTGGCGAAATACGCCTCCACTTCGGCCTGTGTCACGCCGGGACCATAGAGGTTTGTGGCGGAAGTGGCTATAACGTCCTGGGTACCATCCTGGTTCACTCTCTTAGCCATGAATGTGGGGTCGAAAATCACCTTGTTCAATTCGGCCAAAAGTTCGGCTTTAGAGTTAAACTCTTCGGGAAGGGCGGCATCCGGAAGAGCGTTGACCTGTTCCTCGAAGAAGGCCTGGGAGAAACCGGGTTTGAACTTGTCCGTGCTGTAGTGGTGGTGTATGCCGTTGCCGAACCACACCTGCTTCAGATACTGCTCAAAAGCCTTGTAATCGGCTGAGTTCTTATCTCCCTTGTAATTGTTGTAAATGGCCTCGAGGGTCACCCTTACGGGGAGATTGTAGCGGCAATTCTGGTCCCAGATAATGTCACGGCCAGCCTGTGCGGCCTCGCTCAGATAGTAGACCATAGCCTTTTGGCGAGGGGTGAGGTCTTTGAATCCGGGTACTTCGTAGCGGAGTACCTCAATGTCCGCGAAACGGTCCACGACATACTTGAAATCCTTGTTTTCTACACCCAGTGCAGGCATCGCGCCGGAGAGCGCCGCGCAAACGGCCAAGGCGGAAATCGTTTTTTTCATGACTATATGTTTTTTTATTTAAGTTTCGTATGCTCGGTTTTAGCTTGAGAAAGCTGAATGAACAGGATTATATTATTCCACATAGAGTACGAGTCCCTTGAGGTATTCCCCCTCGGGATGATAGATATTTACGGGATGGTCGGCCGGCTGGCTCAACTGATGCAGTATACGCACACGTCGCCCCGACTGGGCCGCCGCACTGAACACAGCCAGGCGGAACTGCTCGCGGCTTACCGCCTGAGAGCAGGAGAAAGTGAAGAGTACGCCGCCGCTGCGTATCTTCTCGAAAGCCCGGACATTCAGACGGCGATAACCGAGCAGGCCGTTCTTCAGAGCGCCCCGGTGTTTGGCGAAGGCCGGCGGGTCAAGTATTATCAGGTCGAACTCGCCGGGCTTCATATCGCCCAAATATCTGAAGGCATCCACAGCATAAGCCGCATGGCGTGTGTCTCCGGGGAAATTGAGCTCGATATTGGCATTTGTCAGAGCTATGGCTTTTGCCGAGGAGTCCACGGAGCATACTCTGCGGGCACCTCCGCGCATGGCGTAGACCGAGAAGCCGCCGGTGTAGCAAAACATATTCAACACCTCGCGGTCCTTGGCGTAATGCTCCAGGAGAGCGCGGTTGTCCCTCTGGTCCACAAAGAAGCCTGTTTTCTGACCACGCAGCCAGTCTATGTTGAACTGCAGTCCGTTCTCGGTGGCCACGCTGCCGTCGTAGTTGCCCAACAGATAATCGTTCACCGGGTCAAGGTGTGCCTTGAAGGGGAGCGTCGTGTCGCTTTTGTAATAGACGCTGCGTATACCGGGCAGGGTGGACAGGGCGTCGGCAATTTCCATGCGACAGAAGTGCATACCGGGCGAGTGGGCCTGCATCACGGCTGTGGAGCCGTAGATGTCCACCACCAGCCCGGGCAGGAAGTCACCTTCGCCGTGTACCAGGCGGAAGCAATCGTTGTCCTCGCGCATCAGTCCGAGGGCACGGCGCAGTCCGTATGCCTTGCGAAGACGCTCGCCGAAATAGCCGGCAGGCAGCTCCGCCACACCGAAAGCCAACATACGCACGGCTATGGAGCCTATCTGCCAATGGCCTACACCCATGAGTTCGCCCTCATGGGTCACCACCCGCACCAGGTCTCCCTCCTCCAGCGTATCGGGGAGCGAAGCCACGGCGCCAGAGAACACCCACGGGTGAAAACGCCGCAGGCTCTCCTCTTTGCCTCGTTTGAGGCGTATCTCAGGTAATGACATATTCTTTCAGGTTATTTGAAGAGCCGCACTATATCCATGCCGTTGGCGTAGAGCAGCAGCAATATCAGGAAAATCATACCCCCTATCTGGGCGTATTCCATGAATTTCTCGGAGGGTTTGCGGCGGAACACCACTTCATAGAGCAGGAACAGCACATGACCGCCGTCCAGTCCAGGTATCGGCAATATGTTCATGAACGCAAGGGCTACGGACAGGAACGCCGCTATGTTCCAGAAAGCATACCAGTTCCAGCTGTCGGGGAACATACTGCCTATGGCGCCGAAGCCGCCAACGCTCTGTGCCCCCTCCTTGGTGAACACATACTTCAGACTTGAGACATAATCGACCATTTTCTGGCTTCCCTTGGAGATACCCGCCGGGAAAGACTCCAATATGCCGTACTTCTCGGTAGTGACATGAAAGAGCTTGCGCATATCGTTCTCCAACTGGAAACCTATCTTGGAGGAGCTGTCCAGCTTCACAGGTATGTCCAGCGTGTCCTTGCCGGAGCGTACCACCGTTATCTTCACCGTCTTGCCGGCCTTACCCTCCAGCGAGGGCATAAACTCCGTGGCGCCCTTGCGCAGGGTGTCGTTCACCGCTATTATTTCGTCCCCCTCGCGCAAACCGGCGCGGCGACTGCTCTCGTTGGCTATGGAGTGTATCACCACCGGTATGTCCAGCTGCATGAAGGCAATGCTGCGTCTGTCTGTCTCGGCCCCCTTCTCCAGCTGCATGAGGAAATCGGCAGGGAGATTTATGCTCACCGTGTCTGCGCCGGAACGAAGCACCTTGACCTGACGGGCCGAACCTATGGCATACATATCGTCGGCTATGTTCTCAACAGGCTTGCCATCGGCAGTCAACGGTATGTCACCGTCACGGAAACCGGCTTTCAGGGCCACTTCGCTATACTTGAGCATACCCTTGGTATCACCGAAAGCCACATGGTCGTCGCCCCACCACCAGGTGATGCCGGCATATATGAGTATGGCCAGCAGGAAGTTGAAGAGTACGCCGGCCACCATTATCAGCAGACGCTGCCAGGCCGGCTTGGTGCGGAACTCCCAGGGCTTCGGCGGCTGCTTCATCTGCTCGGTATCCATAGACTCGTCTATCATACCCGAGATTTTGCAATAACCGCCCAAGGGCAGCCAGCCCACCCCATACTCCGTGTTGCCCCAGAAAGATGATTTCCTCTTTCCTGTCCCCTCGCAGCCGGTCTTTTCTTCCGGCTCCGGCTTGTCTGCGTCTCTCAGCTTTTTCTTCTTGCCGAAAACAGCCAGATACCTGCGCGGTTTCCACTTGGCCAGCTCAAACCAGGGGTCGAAGAATATATAGAACTTCTCCACCTTCACCCCGAATATGCGGGCGAACAGGAAGTGGCCGAACTCATGAATAATCACCAATATCGCAAACGCCAGAATAAGTTGCGCCGCTTTAATCAAAAAAGTTTCCAAATTGTCTCAGAAAATTAAACTTAAACCATGAACCCGCGCAACAGCTCTGCGGCCCTGTCGCGGGCAATCGTATTGGTATTCACCAGTGTCTCGTAATCAGGTGCGGAAGTATAAGGAATGGACTCCAGTGTGGCAGCCACCAGGCGAGGCATATCTACGAAACGCAGCTCCCCTTTCAGGAAGGCGGCCACGGCTATTTCGTTGGCCGCGTTCAGCACACATGGCACATTGCCGCCGGCCTTGATGGCATCGAAAGCGTAACCCAGCAGCGGAAACTTCTCCATATCCGGAGCTTCGAAGGTGAGGTTGCTGTACTGTTCCAGCTTCAATGCCGGGGCGCTGGTATGCAGTCTCTCCGGATAACCCAAGGCATAACGTATGGGCAAGTGCATATCCGGCACTCCGAGCTGCGCCTTTATGGACCCGTCGGCAAACTGCACCATGCTGTGGACTATGCTCTGAGGATGCACCACCACCTCGATCTGCGATGCCGGGCATCCGAACAGCCAATGGGCCTCAATCATCTCAAAACCCTTGTTCATCATCGAGGCGGAGTCTACCGTCACCTTGGCGCCCATACTCCAGTTCGGATGGTTCAGGGCATCGGCGACAGTGACATTTTCCATGTCCTCGCGACTCAATGTACGGAACGGACCGCCGCTGGCCGTAAGAATAATCTTCGAGGCATGGACTGTCCCCTCCCCTTCCAGACACTGGAAAATGGCGGAATGTTCACTGTCTACCGGCACTATGCGAGAGGCGGAGGATGCCAACAGATTATGTATCAGCTCGCCCCCGACCACCAGGGTCTCCTTATTGGCCAACGCAATGCACTTCCCGGCCTTGATGGCGCTGATTGTCGGAGCCAGGCCGCTGTACCCCACCATGGCTGTGACCACGGTATCCACCGGCTCCAGCGCGGCGCTCTCCGCTATTGCCTCCGCACCGGACAGGACTTCTACGGGAAGGTCTGCCAGAGCCTGACGCAGACCCGGCAACAGCTCGCTGCGGGCTATCACCACCCTTGCCGGCAGAAACCGGCGGGCCTGCTCCACAAGCAGCTCCACGTTGCTGGCTGCCGTCAGCACGTATGCCCGGAAGCGGTCGGGATACTCGGCTACGATGTCCAGCGTCTGAGTCCCGATAGAACCGGTACTGCCCAGAATAGCTATATTTTTTGTCTCACTCATCTATACCATATTTATTATTCACGGCCTCGGGGCGCGGCTATGTCCACCTGCCCCTCCACACGCGGACGCATCAGGTAATCGCCCGGAATCAGGCGTGTCCCCTCGCGCCACATCTCTATGCCCACGGCAGTGTTCCGACGGGTGCGACGCTCCGGCGCCAGCGATATGCGCTGACCGGACAGCACCGGGTCACCCTTGTCCACCAGCGGTGTGCCCAGATGTGAATAGCGGGTCAGGAAACCGCGATGCCCCTGCACCATAAGCGAGTATGTACCCTCGCCGGAATCATACGTGCGGTCCACCACATATCCGTCGGCTATGGCGTTCACTCCCTCGCCCGCAGGCATAATCACCTGGAGCATGGATGCCGTGCGCGACTCTCCTACGATGATTCCTCCGTCGGAAGGGTCAGAGAAAATCACGGCATCCGCAGCCACAGGGCTCAGCACATTCAGATTGTACTTCTCCCTCTCGGCCATAGAGGCCACGAAACGGCGTTCCGCCGGCGACGCTGTCTTGAGCGAATCCAACGGCAACGCACCGATACGCACCGAGGCACGGGCAGAGTCAGCAGGCTCGCGACTCGTGTCCATCAGCGTCTTCACGTTATCTATATAGGCCTGGTTGGAGGCCATGACCAGGCCCAGCGTGTCCATACGGGCCAACGCCCCTATCACGTCCTGCCGCTGCATTTCGGTCATAAACCCGGGCATACGGCGCTTCAACGGGGACAAAAAGACTATCGAGGCCCCCAGACCCATGAACAGCAAAGCACACAACGCCAGGGTGCAAATCAGCCGCACACGGCTGATACGCACGCTCCACACCTTGCTCAGACGCTGCACGTCCTCCAAAGTCAGTCTGTATCTCTTCAGTTTCATGGGGCCAAGAGACTGTCTAACGCTTTTCAAACTGCAAAATTAAACAAATACCCCCAAATTTGCAACCCCCCGGTCTTCGCGGCACATCATTGTCAATAAAAGTATTTTATCCGAAAGCCCCTTCAAAGGGCCGTAAAGCGATGCTCCTATGCTCTAAAACCTATAATTCATGTTAAATTCGGACACACTCATGGCCTTCCCGGTACATTATATTTAAAGCGAGGAATAAATATTTAAAAAAATTAACATTTCACAAGGCTAAATTGTAACTATTCAGCGAAAGGAAAAGCAATAAAGAGTCGCCTCGTCTAATTAAACGA
>URIC01000024.1 GCA_900547755.1 uncultured Bacteroidales bacterium | reverse complement strand
CGCTGAGGGATTCGAACCCCCGACCCTCTGCTTGTAAGGCAGACGCTCTGAACCAACTGAGCTAAGCGCCCTGAGATTTTATTACTAACTTAAACTGCCTAAATACCACGCTTCACAGCGTCTTCTTTTTACCGTTTTGCATTGCAAAGTTAGACCTTTTTTTTCGCTCTGCCAAATAATTTTTTACTAATTTTGTAAAAATTTTCGGGCCGAGCCCCGTTGTTTTATGATAACAAATTAATACTCAACATTATATGCAGTTAAATTCTCTTACAGCAATCTCCCCCATCGATGGTCGCTATCGCTCCAAATGCGAGAAACTTGACCGGTATTTCTCCGAATATGCCCTCATTCGCTATCGCGTGAAGGTGGAGGTGGAGTATTTCATCGCTCTCTGTCAGATTCCCTTGCCCCAGCTGTCAGGAGTGAATCCCTCGGTTTTCGGGCAGCTCCGCGATATTTACCGTGACTTTGAGGTTGCCGATGCCGCCCGCATCAAGGAAATAGAGTCCGTCACCAACCATGACGTCAAGGCTGTGGAATATTTCCTGAAAGAGAAATTCGATGCCATGGGCCTGCAGGATTACAAGGAGTTCATTCACTTCGGCCTCACCAGCCAGGACATCAATAATACGAGTGTGCCTATGAGTGTAAACGATGCCATCCGGGAAGTTTACCTGCCTCTGCTGGAGGAATTGATTGGCACTCTGGAGAACTTCGCCCGGGAGTGGAAGGATATTCCCATGCTGGCACGCACCCACGGACAACCCGCCACTCCTACACGACTGGGCAAAGAGATAGAGGTGTTCGCATATCGCCTGCGCCGTCAGGAAGAGTTGCTCAAGGCCGTGCCCGTGAGCGGCAAGTTCGGCGGAGCCACCGGCAACATGAACGCCCACCGCGTGGCCTTCCCGGATATCGACTGGCCCGCTTTCGCATCCGGATTCCTGAAAGAGCGGCTCGGTATAGAGAGGGAGACGTACACCACCCAGATTTCCAATTACGACAACCTGGCGGCTCTCTTCGACGCACTGCGCCGCATCAATACCGTCGTGCTTGACCTGGACCGTGACTTCTGGCAGTATATCTCTATGGAGTACTTCAAACAGAAAATCAAGGCCGGCGAGGTCGGCTCCTCCGCAATGCCCCACAAGGTGAATCCCATAGATTACGAGAACTCCGAAGGCAACCTCGGCATAGCCAACGCCATTTACGCGCATCTGGCCGCCAAACTCCCCGTATCGCGTCAGCAGAGAGACCTTACAGACTCCACCGTGTTGCGCAACATAGGTGTGCCTATGGCCCACTCCATAATCGCTTTTTCCAGTACCCTGAAGGGACTTGGCAAGCTGCTGCTCAACGAAGATGCCATACGCGCCGATTTGGGACACCGCTGGAATGTCCTGGCCGAGGCTATACAGACCGTGTTGCGCCGCGAGGGCTATCCCAAGCCTTACGAGACGCTCAAGGCCCTTACCCGCACCAATGCCGAGGTCACAGAACAGAGTATCGAGGAGTTCATAGACTCGCTGGAAATCAGACCGGAAGTCAAGGCCCGCCTCAAAGAGCTTACTCCTCTCAACTACACCGGCTTCTGATGGAAGCGCCGGTAGACATACGCATAGCCGACTTTGACTACATCCTGCCGGAAGCCCGGATAGCCTCCCATCCCTGCGAACCTCGCGACGCCTGCCGCCTGCTGGTACGCGAGGAAGCAGGGCATGCTTCCCACCACGTATTCACAGACCTTCCGGACCTGCTTCCGCCAGGGTCGCTGATGGTATGCAACAACACACGTGTCATCAACGCCCGTATCAGAATACGGAAATCCACCGGGGCGGAAATCGAAATCTTCTGTCTCGAACCCGAGGAGCCAAGGGATTACGCACAGGCTTTCCAGGCACAGGGTACCTGCCGGTGGGTCTGCCTGGTGGGCAACGTGAAGCGCTGGAAGTCCGGCGCGCTGACCAAGGATTGCGTGTCGGCAAGCGGAGTTCCTTTCACTCTCTCGGCCTCTTTGGGCGGAGAAGCGAAAGGTGGAGCGCGTCTCATAACCTTCTCCTGGACTCCCGAGTCCCTCTCCTTTGCGGAAGTAATCGCGGCAGCGGGATTCATTCCCATTCCCCCATATCTCTGCAGGCATAGCGAAGAGTCGGATTCGGTGGACTATCAGACGGTTTACTCCAAAATCAAAGGTTCCGTAGCCGCTCCTACCGCCGGACTGCATTTCACCGACAAGGTACTTGAGGACATACGGAAACGGGATGTGGAGATACGGGAACTGACCCTGCACGTAGGTGCCGGGACGTTCCAGCCTGTAAAGTGCGACGCCATAGGAGGACATCCCATGCACACGGAGACAGTATGCGTGGACCGCGCTCTGTTGCAGACCCTGATTGACGCTCTGGAAACCGGACGTCCCGTCACAGCCGTTGGCACCACCACAGTACGCACCCTGGAGAGTCTTCCGCACCTGGGACGCTCGCCGGAAACCCTGCATGTGGGCCAATGGGACGCCTACAAGGAGGATTTCGACACTGCGGAGGCTCTGCGCGCTCTCGCCGCATACATGGACAGCCGGGAGCTGGACCACCTCACAGCCACAACGGCGATAATGATAGCGCCGGGCTTCAAGTGGCGCGTCGTGGACAGCATAGTGACGAATTTCCACCAGCCGCAGAGTACACTGCTTTTGCTCGTAGCCTCCTGGATGGAATATCACGGAGGCTACCGTACGGAGTGGAAAGGTCTATATGAGGAAGCGCTGAGACTGGGCTACCGCTTCCTGAGTTACGGAGACTCCATGTATCTGCGCTGACACATATACGGCAACACACACGGAACCGGCTTGTATGCCAGCGGGATATTCCCGTGGACATACAAGCCGGTTCCGTATATTTACAATATCTCAGTCTTCAGACTCTTCGGACTCTTTGTCCTTAATCCCTTTATAGATTCCGAGCAGGTCGTAACGGTGTTCGGATTTATCGGACAGGCAGATGATATATCCGGAAATCTTCTTTTCAATCCTGCGCACATCAAGACCCTTGAAGTTCTTGTCAAGATGTCTGCGGATGGTCTTATGGATAAGAGCTTCCGGCACAGAGCCTTTTTTTACCTCCACAGAGGTCCATGCACCCTTGTTGGAAAACTCAATCCTGGCTCCGTTGGTCAGGCGCACGTCATAGTCTGTTTTCTTGAGTAGATGACGGTCCACCTTAATCATGCTCACCTTGGCCTTAGGGAAGTGTTCGGAAAGCATTTCCTGAGCCTCGGCGGGAAGTTCTTTGCGGGAAATGGTATATTTGTCCAAAGGCAGAAGGGCTGAAGCAGAAAAAGCGCACATAGCCACAAGGGCCAGCATCATCAGAAATTTCTTAGTCATTCTTGGGATAATTTTTCTAAGTAAACGCCTGATAAGGGCCTCTATTGCCACGCCTTGCTTAAATTTAAGCATTATTAGTCCGGCAATCCTCCTTTGCTAAAAAATGTCAAATACCGATACCTCTTATCGGGGAGTCAGGGTTATCAGCGGTACGAGCATTTCCTGCATGGAGATGCCTCCGTGCTGGAAAGTGCCTGTATAGTACTGTACGTAGTAGTTGTAGTTGTTGGGATAGGAGAAGAAATCCTCGTTGCAGGCATATATGAATGTGCTGGAGAGATTCGGCGCCGGAAGGCCGAAGTGCTTGGGATTAGTCATTTCATACACCTGTTTGCGGTTGTAGTTGAGGCTCTTGCCTACTTTGTAGCGCAGATTGGTGTTTGTGTTGCGGTCACCTATCACCTTTATGGGGTTGTCCACACGGATTGTGCCGTGGTCGGTGGTAAGCACAATCTTGAAGCCTGACTCGGCTATGCGGCGGAACAGGTCTATCGCGCCGCTGTGACGCAGCCAGGACTCGGTAAGGGAGCAATAGGCGGCGTCAGAGTTAGCCAGCTCCCGTATCATCTTGCTCTCGGTACGCGCGTGCGAGAGCATATCTATGAAATTTAGTACCACCACATTCAGCTGGTTCGGGGTGAGTTGCTTGAATCGGGCCAGATACTTTTCAATGGCAGTGGAATCGTTGAGCTTGGCGTAGGAGAAAGTGTCGTGTCTACGGAAACGCTCTATCTGCGTACGTATAAGTTGCTCCTCGTAGATATTCTTGCCTTCGTTCTCATCCTCGTCTACCCACAGGCCGGGGTACATGGTGGCAATCTGCAGAGGCATGAGACCGGCGAAGATGGCATTGCGGGCATACTGCGTGGAGGTGGGAAGGATAGTGGTGTACAGGTCCTCGCTGACATTGAAGAATTCCGATATAAGGGGCTGAAGGGCCCGCCACTGGTCCAGACGGAAGTTATCTATAAGGATGAAGAACACTTTCTCGCCGGCATCAAGCATGGGGAATACACGACGCTTGAACAGTTCGTGGCTCATTAGCGGGTGTTCCGGGGTATTGACCCAGTCCTCGTAGTTCTGCTTCACAAACTTAGTAAAGTTGTAATTGGCATCGCGGGTCTGCATGGCCAGCATCTCGTCCATGTGTGTTTCGGTGGTGGCCAGGTTCATCTCCCAGTACACGAGCTGCCGGTACAGCTCGTAGAAGTCGTCTATGGTCTCCGCACGGCTTATCAATGAGCTGAGACGTTGGAACTCCTGCTGGTAAGATGTCGAGGCCTGCTGTGCCACAAGCTCGGAGGAATGTAGGTTTTTCTTTATGGAAAGGAGTATCTGGTTGGGATTGACCGGTTTAATCAGGTAATCGGAAATCTTGTTGCCTATGGCCTGGTTCATAAGGTTTTCCTCCTCGCTCTTGGTAATCATGATTACAGGAAGCTGGGGGAACTGCTGGTTTATGAGCGTAAGTGTTTCCAGCCCGGAGATACCCGGCATATTCTCGTCCAGGAGAACAAGGTCGAAGGGTTCATGGGCAAGCGCGTCAATGGCGTCGCGCCCGTTGTTGGCGGTCACCACGTCATAGCCCTTTGCCTTCAGGAACATTATATGAGGTTTGAGCAAATCTATCTCGTCGTCTGCCCAGAGAATCTTTTCCATTTTATAGAGATGTTTTTAGATTTAACGTACGAAAGCGGGTGTTTGGTTCATTACTTGCCAAAAGGTTTGAGCAGCACTGCCTTCAGAAGGAAACTTAGCTTTCATCTTTTAAAAAAAGTGAGATAAGCTGACCCGCCAAACCTGCGCCTCGCTGCGTATCTGCAAGTCGCAGACACAGTTGTAGAAATATAATTTCCCGAAATATCTATTGTTTGCGGGCTTCGGCTATCAAATTTGTCAGGGCCACGAAGTCGGCTACTGTAAGGCGCTCGGGCCTCTCGCTCATCACCGGCTCTTTCAGGGCCTCGCTCCCTTTGGGCAACAGGGAGGACAAGGAGTTGCGCAACGTCTTGCGACGTTGTCCGAATCCCGTCTTTACTACCGTGCGCAACAGCTCCGGGTCACAACCGGGGTCCGTCACTGAATTGCGTGTCAGGCGTATCACACCGCTCTTCACCTTCGGAGGCGGGTTGAACACCCCTTCGTCTACCGTGAACAGATATTCACAATCGTACCACACCTGCAGCAGGACCGAGAGAATGCCTCTCTCCTTACCACCGGCAGGCGCACAGATACGACGCGCCACTTCCCGCTGAAGCATACCGCTCACCAGCGGAATACGGTCTTTAAGGTCCAGAACCCGGAAGAATATCTGTGAGGATATGTTATAGGGGTAGTTGCCAATGAGCGCGAAAGGGCCTGGAAACAGCCCGTCGGCAGGAAGGGTGAGGAAATCCCCCTCCACCACATCCAGACCGGGATATACGCGATGCAGATATTCCACGCTCTCGGAGTCTATCTCCACAGCTTTAAGAGGGCGTTCCTGCCGCATCAGATACTGCGTCAACACCCCCGTACCGGGACCTATCTCCAACAGAGGCAAGTGTTCCCAGGGGGGTGTAAGGGCTGTGTCAGCTATGCGCCGCGCTATGTTCAGGTCGGTCAGAAAGTGCTGACCGAGAGCTTTCTTAGGTCGTACATTCATGAGGTAAGTCCGGGCACGGATTTCGGCAAGAGGGCGCTGTTGTCCTCTGTCTTGTCTACTGAAGTAAAAGCGGAGCGGAGGGGTGCCCAGGAGGGTCCGTCTACATAACGGTAGACGTATGTGTGACGGTAGCCGCGCTCATACCACTGGGTGTACAGGTATGTGCGGTTGGAATTGAACCAATAATCCATGGCGGCGCTACGCCCGTCGGCATAGTCTATGTAGAGTTCACTGCCGCCTCCGTACCAATCCACAGCGTAGTAGAAATCCATGCTGTACTGGTCACCGTTATTGTAGTAGAAATATGTACCGTTGCCGTTGCGATAGAACTCAAGCCAGTTCACCTGATATCCGTAGACAGGCGAGCCATCGGCCTGAAACAGTTCCCATGTACCGATAAGGTCAGGGTCGTATGTGGCGCCCGGGGGTCCGTAGTAATCGTCGTCACAGGAGGTGAGGACAAGGCTCAGCGCCACGCTCACCGATACAAGGCTCAGCAGAGAATAAATCTTCTTCATAATCAACGTCTTTTAAGTTAAGACAATCCGGCTTCAAAAAAGTTTATATTTCAACTTTATTTGAAAAGTGCGTAAGACGTAATTCGTATATCAACGCAGGGATTTGGATACAGCCACACGGCGGCGGTGCTGCCGGCGTGTGAAGTATTCCCATTGGCTTTGCACCTTGGCGTTGTCAGCCATCTCCGGATTGCTCTCGGCCCACTTGAAACCGCATTTTATGTACTGCGGAATCAGGTCCTGGAAGAGCAATGCGTTCACACCCTTGCTCTGATATTCGGGTTTCACGGCCACCAACAGCAGGTCCACACGGTCATTCTTACCCTTGAGACCCTTGAGCAGATGTATCCATCCCGAGGGGAAGAGTCGTCCATGACTCTTCTGTAGGGCACGGCTCATGCTCTGCATGGAGATACCGACACCCACCAGTCTGTCCTCTTTGTCCACCACTAAAGTCACAAGGTCCAGATTCAACAGACCCAGGTACTGGTCTATGTAGTAGTTTATCTGACGGGGAGTAAGACGGCTGTAGCCATATAGATTGTCGTAAGCCTCGTTTATCAGCTCAAACAGCGCCTGGCCATATTCCCGCTTTATTTTCTTGCGGGAGGTATATTTCAGCACACGCAGACCGAACTTGCGCTTCACAATGTCGGCTATGCGGTTATACTTGTCCGGTATAGCGTCCGGCACATCCATCACAAACTCCAGCCATTCGTTGGCCTGCCTGTAACCGAGACCCTCAAGATGTTTCGGATAGTAAGGATAGTTATAGATAGTAGCCATTGTGGACAATTCCTCGAATCCTTCCGTCAGCATACCTTCGTGGTCCAGGTCAGTGAATCCCAATGGACCTACAATGGAGTCCATACCTTTGGCCCGCCCCCATGCTTCGGCGGCGGCAAAGAGGGCGGCACTCACCGCCGGGTCATCTATAAAGTCCACGAAGCCGAACCTCGCTTCCTTTTTGCCCTCCTTCTCGTTCACCTGCCGGTTTATTATCGCCGCTATGCGACCCACCGGCTTACCGTCGGAGTAGGCCATGAAATAAGCGGACTCACAGAAGTCGAAAGCAGGGTTATGATTCGGATCAAGCGTATTCACATCGTCCGAAATCAAAGGAGGCACATAGTAGGAATTGCCTTTGTACAGGTCTATCTGGAACTGAGTGAACTTACGCAGGTTGGAGCGCGTGGGCTTGATTTCTTTTACTTCTATCATTTTAAGAGGCTCTTATCCCTTGAAAGCGAGCCAGCAGAGCAACGCTGTCATGACCGCTATGAAAATACAGATACAGATGTAAATGGTAGCGGAGGAACGACGCTCTATGGCCAGACGCAGCTCCGATATGGATTTGTAACGTCCCGCCTCGGCCTGAGCGGCTATGTGGCGCAGACGAGGCAACGATGCAGGCAGGTGGTCCAGCGTCTCGCCCAATACCTCGCCGTAGGCGCGGAGGTCCGCCTCAGTGTCTTTCTCGCTCAAGGAATCCTTGTGGTCGTAACCCACATTGATTAGTTTGAGGTTCTCATTGTACTCGGTGAAGATAATATTGTCCGGCGTTATATCCGGATGCACGATATGGTTCTCCTCGATGTAGTCCAAAGCGTCAAGCAGCTGAGTCTGAAGGCGGTGAATTATGCGCGGATTCAGGTGCTTCTCGTCTATGAGCCGACGCAACGAATAGCCGTACACATCGTCAGTGATGATGCAGCGGCCTATGCCCGGAATCACCTCATAGTCGTTAACCATCACTATATTGGGGTGGGCCAGGTTGTAGCGAGTCTCAAACTCGCGGTCCAGCATAGCGCAATATTTGGGATTGTCGGCAAACTCCTTCTTAAGGGTTTTGAGCATTACCCATTTGCCATGTTTACGGGCAGTATAGACGTCGTAGAACTCCTCGCCCCACTCAGGCAGCAAGGTCATGTCCGACCACTTTCCGGAAGGGTCGTCAATGGGTATTTTTTTCTCTTCTTTACTTACGTATTGCAATCCTTTTGACACGGCATTGAAGGTATGATGCACCCGTAAGGGCACGTTAATAATCTGATATAACGAAAGTTATACTCTATCCTTATGATAGAGCCATACTCCTCACGTCTGCAAATATAACAAAACTTATCCAACCGTGCAAACCTCAGCCCATTACATTTTTATATTTTTACAGATGCAAAAAAAATAGAGCGGCCCTATTGAGTCGCTCTATAAGATGCGGGTCTATGAATACCCGTAAAAGGGAAACGGATATCAACCGTTGTATTTCTTCATGATGGCGATGAGGTCAAGAACCTTGTTGGAGTAACCTATTTCGTTGTCATACCAGCTCACTACCTTAACGAAGTTGTCAGTCAGATAGACACCGGCATTCGCATCGAAGATAGAAGTGAGGGGGCAGCCCAGGAAGTCGGAGCTGACGACAGCGTCCTCGGTGTAACCGAGCACACCCTTGAGTTCGCCCTCGGAAGCCTCTTTCATAGCCTTGCAGATGTCCTCCTTGGTGGCAGGTTTCTCCAGGTTTACAGTAAGGTCTACGACAGAAACGTCCAGTGTGGGCACACGCATGGAGATACCTGTGAGCTTATTGTTAAGCTCGGGGATAACTTTGCCCACAGCCTTGGCGGCACCTGTGGTGGAAGGAATAATGTTGCCGGAAGCGGCACGGCCACCGCGCCAGTCCTTCATGGAGGGACCGTCCACAGTCTTCTGTGTGGCTGTTACGGAGTGTACGGTCGTCATCAGACCGTTGATGATGCCGAACTTGTCGTTAAGCACCTTGGCGATAGGAGCGAGACAGTTGGTAGTGCAGGAAGCGTTGGAGACGAACTGCTGGCCTGCGTATTTGTCAGCGTTGACACCGCATACGAACATGGGAGTAGCGTCTTTGGAGGGAGCGCTCATCACCACGTACTTGGCGCCGGCCTCAATGTGGGCTCTGGACTTCTCCTCCGTCAGGAAGAGACCTGTGGATTCCACTACATACTCAGCGCCTACGGCTCCCCAGTTAATCTCAGCGGGGTTCTTGCAGGCTGTAACACGGATTTCCTTGCCGTTCACAATCAGCAGGCTCTTCTCTGTGTCGTAATCTACTGTACCTTCGAAACGACCGTGCATTGTGTCATACTTAAGCATGTATGCCATGTAATCTACGGGAAGGAGGTCATTGATAGCAACTACCTCAATGTCATCACGCTTTGTGGAAGCACGGAATACGAAACGACCGATACGGCCAAATCCATTAATACCTACTTTTGTCATTGTAATATTTCTTTGGGGTTATAGTTAATGTTCACAATCTGTTAATACACTCAAAAAGTTTACATCGGCATATACAGCAATATGCCGCCCTTAAATTTCTGCAAATATAAGTATTTTTTTTGAGATATGGACAATAATCCGCTCCTTTTTTACCTGGTTTGCAAAATTCAATCTTCTTCTTTACCGGAAGAACTTCATTTTTCCTAACAACTCAACAAACCTTTTGTGCGATAAATGTATTTTAATTTTAGTGAACTTTATTTAAAAACTGAAATATGGGAAAATTTTTATCTGATTTCAAAGAGTTTGCCATGCGTGGCAATGTGATTGACATGGCTGTCGGTGTTATCATAGGCGGTGCTTTCGGCAAGATAGTGTCTTCTCTGGTGGATGACATGATTATGCCTGTGGTGGGAGTCCTTACCGGGGGTATGGACTTCAAGGACCTGAAGTATGTGATTAAGGAAGGAGAGGCGGCCACCGCAGCCGGAGAAGGCGCCAAAGAGGCCGTGACCATAAACTACGGTATGTTCATCCAGAATATAGTGGACTTCCTTATAATAGCTTTCTGTATCTTTATGGCCATCAGACTGATGCAGAAGTTCCACCGTCAGGAAGCCGCCAAACCCGCCGAGCCGGAGAAACCCGCCCCCGATGTAGAACTCCTCACTGAAATACGTGACCTCCTGAAGGAACAAAACAAAAAATAAATTTCTATCCTTATAATAATTCCTCAGATAGTCTCTGAGGAATTATTTTTCACTTCATGGCCGCGAAGAAGGTCCAGAGGGCTATGCCGACGCTTACCGATACGTTTAGAGAGTGTTTGGCTCCGAATTGAGGTATCTCCAAGACATAGTCGGCTGCATCCACTACCTGCTGGTCCACTCCATGCACTTCGTTTCCGGCAACGATTGCATATTTCTCCTCTTTTAAGGGAGCGAAGCAATCCAGTGGCACTGAATTATGAGTCTGCTCCAGTACACACACTTTCCATCCGGCGGCCTGCAGGGCTTTCACTTCCTCTATGCAGGAAGACACGTGTCGCCATCGCACCGACTCCTCGGCTCCGAGTGCCGTTTTGTGTATCTCCGGGCCGGGAGGTGTGCCGGTGATACCGCACATTATCACCTCGTCTACCATAAAAGCATCTGAAGTACGGAGCATGGAGCCTACATTATTAAGCGAGCGAATGTCGTCCAAAAGCAGACGCAACGGGAGCTTGTTAGCGTCGTGCCACTGCGACGCCTCCATACGTGTAAGCTCTATTATGTTCTTTTTTATTCTGTCCATTGTGATGCAAAATTACTAATTTCCTACCTCACACACAACCCTCCCGGATGTGTAGATAACCTGTAGATAACCTTTATAAAACCGGCAGATACATTTGAAACAACTTGATTTGCACTTATCGTCTTTATTTATAAGCGTACTTGTCCGGCATATAGCCAAAGAAAGTTATTTGTTTGTGTTTACCGATGTATCTACATTTTTAAAGCGGTTTTTCTACATACCTAACGGAGATTTTTAGTAACTTTGCCGCGTGTAAGTTAGTATGTAGAGAAAGTATGCAACACACTGACAGACAAACAAAGGCTGTGTAAACAGACTTTATAACCTTTTCCGACAAAGTAAGAATGAACTTTCAGTTACACGCTTTATCTACATTATCTACACCCATATAAACAGAAACAATCTTTTTAGAAGAATAAAATTTTAATCCACCGATAATATATGAGTAAGCAGGATTGCTGCTCCCCTATGGGGCAAAAGAGTGAAGAGGCGCAGTTTCTCCGCAATGAGATAAACAGGCTCAAAAAGGAGAAGAACGCAATAATCATGGCCCACTATTACCAGCGAGACGAAGTGCAGGAGATAGCGGACCGCATAGGCGATTCGTTGGCCTTGGCACAGATGGCTGCGGAGACAGATGCGGACATTATAGTCATGTGTGGAGTACATTTCATGGGCGAGACCGCCAAGATTCTTTGTCCGGAGAAGAAAGTGCTGATTCCGGACCCTGAAGCCGGATGCTCTTTGGCCGACAGCTGTCCGGCTCACGAGTTCGAAGAGTTCGTGAAGGCTCACCCCGACCACACGGTCATAAGCTATGTGAACACTTCGGCGGCGGTGAAGGCGCTTACGGACATCGTGGTGACCAGCGGCAACGCCCGCAAGGTAGTGGACTCCCTGCCTGCCGATGAGAAGATAATCTTCGGGCCGGACAAGAACCTGGGCGGGTATATCAATTCCGTCACCGGCAGGGATATGTTGCTTTGGGATGGTGCCTGTCATGTGCATGACCGATTTAGCCTGGAGGGTATTCTCGCTCTGAAGAAGGAACATCCCGATGCCAAAGTGCTGGTTCATCCCGAGTGCCGCAAGCCTCTGCAGCTCATCGCCGACAAGGTGGGCAGCACGGCGGCTTTGCTGCAATATGCCAGGACCGAACAGGCTTCCGAGTTTATAGTAGTCACCGAGAGCGGTATTCTCAGGGAGATGCGTCTGGCATGTCCGGAGAAAAACTTTATGGCGGCTCCGGCAGACGATGCCGAGTGCCAATGCAATATGTGCGAGTACATGAAGCTCGGCACTCTGCGCAAGGTGTACGAGGCCCTGCTGCATGAGTCGCCGGAAGTGACCGTAGACCCGCAGATAGCCGAGAAAGCGCTGCGCCCTATCGAAAGGATGTTGGAACTCAGCAAATGAGGAAATTTATAAGATATATACATCCTAAAGGAGGTGAATTGTTAAAATAATAAAGTTGTAAAACACTGAAAATGTGTAATATATAAAAAAACAATAAAATTATTTTGTGGAAATATAAAAACTTCGTAACTTTGCGTCTGCAAATTGCGCCCTAAGGTAGGGCGTAGCTGCATATCAAGTGGCCCATTCGTCTATCGGTTAGGACGAGAGATTTTCATTCTCTAAAGAGCAGTTCGACTCTGCTATGGGCTACCAATAAATTAACAACACAAAGCAAGAATTCACAACAAGATGGCAAATCATAAATCATCTGAGAAGAGAATCCGTCAGACGGAGAAGAGAAGAATCGAGAACCGTTACTGGGCCAAGACTTCTCGCACCATGGTACGTCGCATCAGAAAAATGACCGATAAGGCCGAAGCTGCTGCAGCCCTTCCTAAGGTAGAGCAGCTTTTGGACCGTCTGGGCCGCAAGAACATCATCTCCAAGAACAAGGCACGCAACCTGAAGAGCAAGCTGGCCAAGCACGTCAATTCTCTGTAAGAAAAGTAACACGCTGTCGCATGAGGCGGCAGTCGCAAAAAACACTTGCCCTACGGAATGTCTTGAGTCCTGCGGTTTCGGCTGCAGAGGAAATATGTAAGGCATCCGATTCCGCAGGCAAGCCGGATGTGGCCCATTCGTCTATCGGTTAGGACGAGAGATTTTCATTCTCTAAAGAGCAGTTCGACTCTGCTATGGGCTACCACGAGACGCCGACCCCACCATGGGCCGGCGTTTTTGTATTTTGAATTTCTACGCTATACGAACCTGCAGACTGCTTG
Source organism: uncultured Bacteroidales bacterium (assembly GCA_900547755.1). GTDB lineage: Bacteria > Bacteroidota > Bacteroidia > Bacteroidales > Muribaculaceae > Lepagella. The sequence continues at coordinate 18,824 of URIC01000024.1, read as the reverse complement.
TAGCTGACGGCTATGAGACATGAAAAACGGGCATGAGTCTGTAGTTTTATAAAAAATCGGGGTATCGGTTTTGAAATGAATCAGGAATTGACTAATTTTGCACATTAATATATTGCGCATTAAATATTAGTTGATTATGGATTTATTCACTCAGGTAAGCGAGGACATCAAGAAGGCGATGCTCGCTCGTGAAAAAGTGCGCCTCGAGGCTTTGCGTGGCGCTAAAAAAGAGTTCCTGGAGGCTAAAACCGCCAAGGGTGCCAACGGCGAACTTTCCGATGACAAGGCTATTTCTATCCTCGTCAAAATGGTGAAGCAGCGCAAAGAGAGTGCCAAGATTTATACTGATAACAATCGTCCGGAGCTGGCCGAAGGAGAGCTGGCCGAGGCCGCCGTATTGGAAGAATACCTTCCCAAGCAGCTTAGCGATGCCGAATTGGAGGCTGAGCTGAAGGCTATCATCGCCGAGACCGGTGCTTCATCCCTCAAGGAGATGGGTAAGGTGATGGGTGTGGCCTCCAAGCGCCTGGCTGGACGTGCCGAGGGGCGTGCCATCAATGCCAAAGTAAAAGAGTTATTAGGCTAAAAACATATATAGTATTATGCTTACACTTCAGGCCATCAAGGCCAATCCGCAATACATAATAGAGCGTCTGGCAGTGAAAGGTTTCGATGCCGCCGGTCCCATAAACAAGATATTGGAACTTGATGCCGAGCGTCGCCGTCTGCAGCAGAAGAGTGACTCCGACGCATCAAAACTTAAGAAACTCGCCGCCTCCATCGGCGCGCTGATGAAGCAGGGCAAAAAGGAAGAGGCCGAGCAGGCCAAGAGCGAGGTGGCTGCGCTGAAGAGCGGTCAGAAAGGTATTCAGGATTTACTGGTACAAGTCGAGGACAGTATGCGCGAAGTGCTTCTCTCTGTGCCCAATACCCCTTGCGAGGCTGTGCCCCACGGTCTTACAGCCGAAGACAATGTAGTTGAAAAAAGCGGCGGTCCGATGCCGGAACTCGGCCCCGACGCGCTTCCCCACTGGGAGCTTGCCCGCAAATACAATATTATTGACTGGGAGTTGGGCGTAAAGGTGACCGGTGCCGGCTTCCCCTTTTACATAGGTAAGGGGGCGCGTCTGCAACGTGCCTTGCAGCAGTTCTTCCTGGACGAGGCCTGGAAGGCCGGATACATCGAGGTGGAACCCCCCTTTGTGGTTAACGAGGCATCCGGCTACGGCACAGGTCAGCTTCCAGACAAAGAGGGTCAGATGTATCACTGCCAGGTCGACAACCTTTACCTGATACCTACCGCCGAGGTGCCTGTCACCAATATATATCGCGACATGATTATTCCCGAGGCCGAGCTGCCGAAGAAGAATTGCGCCTATTCCCCCTGCTGGCGTCGCGAAGCCGGTTCCTACGGCAAGGATGTGCGCGGACTGAATCGTCTGCATCAGTTTGACAAGGTGGAGATAGTGCGTATCGAGAAGCCTGAAAATTCCTACGCCGCCTTGGAGGAGATGAAGGACCATGTGCAGGGCTTGCTTGACAAGTTGGGTTTGCCATGGCACATACTGCGTCTGTGTGGCGGCGACATGAGCTTCACTTCCGCCATCACTTTCGACTTCGAGGTATGGAGTGCCGCTCAGAAGCGCTGGCTTGAGGTAAGCTCCGTCTCCAATTTCGAGAGCTACCAGGCCAACCGGCTGAAGTGTCGTTACCGCGATTCCGATAAGAAAATACATCTGTGCCACACTCTGAATGGGTCGGCTTTGGCGCTTCCGCGCATCGTCGCCGCCCTGTTGGAGAACAATCAGACACCCGAGGGAATAGTGATACCCGAAGTGCTGCGTCCATATTGCGGGTTCGACATGATTGGCTGAATACAGGCTTATGAATTCATAACTTGAATATAAAACCCAAATCTATACCGACACATGTTTGAGATTTTAGAAAAAAAAGAGCTTGCGCCCAACATTTATGAGATGGTGGTACACGCGCCCCGCGTTGCCAAGGCCGCCAAGCCCGGACAATTCATAATTGTCCGCACCGATGAGAAGGGAGAGCGTATTCCCCTCACCATCTGTGACTACGACACAGAGCGTGGCACAGTGACCATCGTCACCCAGATAGTGGGCATATCTTCCCGTAAGATTTGTGAGATGAACGCAGGTGACTTCTTTGCCGACTTTGCAGGTCCTCTGGGCCGTCCGTCCGACTTGCTGGATATTCCTGAAGACGAGCTGAAGAAGATGAATATCCTCTTTGTGGCCGGCGGCGTGGGCACAGCGCCCGTATATCCGCAGGTGAAATGGCTCCACGAGCACGGAGTGGAGGCGGATGTGATTATAGGTGCCCGCAACAAGGACCTTTTCACCTATGTGGAGCCTATGAGCAAAGTAGGCCGTGTACATCTCTGTACAGACGACGGCTCCGCAGGTTTCCACGGTCTTGTGACAGCCAAACTGGAAGATATGGTCAATCGCGAAGGACGTCACTTTGACCATTGCGTGATTATCGGTCCCATGATAATGATGAAGTTCGGCGCCATGACCACCAAGAAGCTGGGTATCCCGACAATGGTGAGCCTGAACGCGCTGATGGTAGACGGCACCGGTATGTGCGGAGCCTGCCGCGTGAGTGTGGACGGTAAGACATTGTTCACCTGTGTGGACGGACCCGAGTTCGACGGACACAAGGTAGACTTTGACGAGGCCATGCGTCGCCAGAATATGTACAGAGACAATAAAAAGACAAATCCCGAAACCCATAAATGCACTTGCCATGGCAGTTAAGATTCCCCGTACCCCCGTGCGCGAGCAGGACCCCGCCCGCCGCGCCACCAATTTTGAAGAAGTTTGTTACGGATATGACGCACAGGAGGCGGCCCTCGAGGCTTCCCGCTGTCTGAACTGCCCGCGTCCCCGCTGTGTGCAGGCGTGTCCCGTAGGTCTGAATATACCCGGGTTCATCAAGGCCCTTCACGAGGGTGATGTGGCTCAGGCCGCTTCCATTATCTCCGTAGACAGCTCGCTGCCCAGTGTCTGTGGCCGCGTATGTCCCCAGGAGAGTCAGTGCGAGGGTTCCTGCGTACTCGGCATCAAGAGCGAGCCGGTAGCTATCGGTAAGTTGGAGCGCTACGTGGGCGACTGGAAGATAGAGCACGCCGACTCACTTCCCAAGCCTGAAATCAAGCTCAATGGCCGCCGTGTGGCTGTGGTGGGTTCCGGTCCTTCCGGTCTGGCTTGCGCCTCCGACCTGGCGCGTATGGGTTATGAGGTGAAGATTTTCGAGGCCTTGCACAAGGTGGGCGGCGTGCTGGTATACGGCATACCCGAGTTCCGTCTGCCCAAGGACAAGATTGTTGCCAAGGAGGTGCAGGCCGTCAAAGACCTCGGTGTGGATATAGAGACAGACGTAATCATAGGTCGCACAATGACCATCGACGACCTGCTGGACAAGGAGGGTTACGATGCTGTCTTTGTAGGTTCCGGCGCAGGTCTGCCCCGTTTCATGGGTATCCCCGGCGAGAACCTTAACGGCGTATTCTCCGCCAATGAGTTCCTGACCCGTGCCAACCTTATGAAAGCATACGAAGATGACTATGACACTCCTATATATACAGGCCGCCGCATAGTAGTGGTGGGTGGCGGCAACGTGGCTATGGATGCCGTGCGTACGGCCAAGCGCTTAGGGGCCGATGCAGTGATAGTCTATCGCCGCAGCGAGGCCGAGCTTCCCGCCCGTGTGGAGGAAGTACACCATGCCAAAGAGGAGGGCATAGACTTCCGTATGCTCACTAATCCCGTAGCCGTGATAGGTGACGAGAGCGGTAAGGTAGTGGCCATAGACTGCGTGAAAATGGAACTCGGCGAGCCTGACGCCTCCGGACGTCGTTCCCCCGTGGAGATACCCGACAGCAAGTTCCGTCTGGACTGCGATGTGGTGATTATGGCTCTGGGTACCAGTCCCAACCCGCTCATCAAGGCTACCACCAAGGGTCTTGACACCAACAAGCGCGGCTGCATCGTGGCCGACGAGCATGGTGTCACCACACGTCCCGGTGTATTTGCCGGAGGCGATGCCGTAACCGGCGCGGCCACTGTGATTCTGGCCATGGGTGCCGGCCGCAAAGCCGCCAAGGCCATAGATGATTACCTGAAAGAGAAATGACGGAAATTACTGTGAACGGACAGGAGGAGCTGGCACGTGCTGCGTGCCGGCTCCTGTCTGCATTGCCCGAAGGGGCGAGAGTATTGGCTTTCCACGGACCTATGGGTGTGGGGAAGACCACTTTTATAGCCGCCCTGTGCCGCAGGCTGGGCGTCACAGACGATGAGGTGAACTCGCCTACCTTTGCCATTATCAATATTTACGAGGCCGAGGGCGAGGACATATATCACTTTGACCTCTACCGGCTGGAGGGCGAGGAGCAGGCTATGGACATAGGTGCCGAAGACTATCTGTATTCAGGTAACTGGTGTTTTGTGGAGTGGCCCGAGAAGGCACCGGGTATCTTGCCCCCGGAGACCGTGCATGTCTCCATACGCGAAGAGGCGGACGGGAGCCGCGTTATCTCCATTCCATGAACATACTGCATTTCAACTCTCTGCCCTCCACATATACCTATGTGTGCGAGAACGCCTCCACCATGGCCTCGGATACGGTAATCCTTGCCGATTTCCAGACATCAGGACGAGGCCAGAGGGGTAATACATGGGAGAGCGAGGCGGGCAGCAACCTGCTTATGAGCATGCTGGTGCGCATGAATCGCTGGGCGGCACGCAGACAGTTTTACATTTCCGAGGTCGTGAGCCTCGCGGTGGTAGAGGCATTGCGTCGTACTGCCGGTGTGGAGGCGCGGGTTAAGTGGCCCAACGACATATATGTAGGGGACCGCAAGATTACCGGTATTCTCATATCCCATTCGCTGCATACAGGCGAAGAGGGGGATGCGCGTATAGCCCACACCGTGATAGGCGTCGGAGTTAATGTGAACCAGCGCGAGTTCCACAGCGATGCGCCGAATCCTGTGTCTCTGTTTCAGCTGACAGGAAAAAATTATGATGTAGAGGCACTTGCCGCTATGCTTGCCGCTCTTGTGAAGGCCGGTCTGACGCGCCTGGAACAGGGTGAAGCGGAGGCGGTGCATACCGAATACATGGCTTCTCTGTGGAGGGGTGACGGAAAAATGTATCCCTTCTACGACGTGGCTTCCGGTGAACGTTTTCAGGCTTCGGTGTATGCTGTGGAGCCGATGGGTCATCTGGTGCTTCGCACACATCCCGAAGGTGCGCTTCGGCGCTATGCCTTCAAGGAGGTGGCGTGGCTGTGAATCTGAAAGAGCTATGGCGTTCAGCGTTGCTCGAAGCCGGGGCAGTGGCTGTGGGGTTTGCCAGCGCGGAAAGGGTGCCCCGCGAGGTATGGACACGTTTTGAGGCCTGGCGCAGCTCTGGAAGGGCCGGTGAATTGGGCTATATGGACAATTATCCGGAATTGCGGTTCGACCCGCGTGGATTGCTTGAAGGGGCACGGACGGTGATAAGTGTGGCTTGGCCGTATTTGCCTGATACTCTGAGAGACGACTCGCTGCCATTTATAGCGCGTTATGCTTATTGCGCTGATTATCATAAATCCATAAGACGTATTTTGAAACCGCTTTTGCGCTCGTGGAATACTGTGAGTCGCGTCTGTGTGGATTCGGCGCCGGTGTTGGAGCGTTGGTGGGCCGTGCGGTCCGGCGTAGGATTCATAGGGCGCAACGGATGTCTGATTGTGCCCGGCTACGGTTCCTGGGTTTTCCTTACGGAAATACTTGTTACCGAGATGCTTGAACCCGATGAGCCCTGTACTCTTCACTGCGACGGCTGCGGTGTGTGTATCCGCACTTGCCCCACAGGCGCCCTCGGACCCGACGGACTGACAGACTGCCGTAAATGTCTGTCGGCTCTGACGGTGGAGACACCCGGCAAAGCACCGCGCACCGGCCGGGTGCATTTGGCCGGATGTGACAGATGTCAGGAAGTATGTCCGCACAACCTGGGAGCCAGGCCCACGCAGCTGCCGGCCTTCGCCGCTGTCCCGGCGATTCTTACACTTTCCGGCGAAGAACTCCTGACCCATACCGAAGAGACATTCCGTGCGGATTACGCCGGCACTTCCCTGACACGCATGGGACTGGAAGGCCTCCTGGCCAACCTCTCTTGTCAGTCCTGAGAGGTTGTCATTTCAGTACTTTCTGACCTGTCGCGGTGAAATATTTGTCCAGAGTCAGCAGCTCTATGAGCAGTTCGCGCCGTCTGTCGGCGAATTGCGCATACCATTCGCGGGATGCGCGGGCTATGGCTTCGGCCTCGGCGGGGTGTGCCTCGTAGTAGGCGAGTTTCTGTTCCACATCGCTGAAGTCCGGTTCTATCTCTATATAGTGGACTCCCGGTACCAAAGATGCGTGCATCAGCCAGTGTTCCACGAAGGGGCGGGTCATGACCGGCACACAGTTGCTGCCCATGACCCATTGCAAGGCGCTCCCTACATCGTTGCCCTCCAATACCAGGATGTAGCGGTATCGGAAATGCGCGGCTATGCTCACCTTCTTCGCTCCCCATTCGGGACGAACCGGGGTGTGCGAGGTGTCGCCCAAATCCATATAAGGAGAATCGTGCCACTTCTCGAAGAAGCGTATGCGCAGCGGCTTATTCACTATTTTGCCGCGAAAGAAGAGTTTCGGTTCCTTGCTGGAGAAATGTATGTTATCGTGAGGATGCGGGAAATGGCGCACGCGGTTCAGTGGCAGGATAACGGCATTGTCGCGTCCCTCGTCGTCCAGACGCGCCGCTTTTATGAGTGTGGGGACGCGCGGATTTCTGTAGACATCGCCCGGCTGAAAGCACATCCTGAGGTGGGAAGGAAAATATGCCAGCCACCTCTCCATGTCAATGTAGTATACACGTTTGCCGCGCGAGCGGTCCGGTGAGTGTATGGGCTCGGCTTCCGGAGGCAGGAGCGCGCCCGGCTTAAGCCGGCAATAATAGTCCACCCGTCGACGTATGTAGTCGGCGTCCGGACGGCTCCGCCAGGTATTCAGCAGGTGGCGCAGGCGGTTACGCCGCCAGGCCCTCGGCACCAGCCGCCGGGCTATCCACCCGCAGTAATACAGTGCCTTGACAGGCTTGCCGGACCTGTAGATATCAAGCGGTGAAAACATCAGAGGCTGTTTAAAAATCGGTGAAGCATACGGGAAGCAGTGAGGCTACAGAGGGAAGTATGTAGCAGGTCTCCGTTCCGTAGAGCAAAACGCGCATCGGAGAGCCCTGTTTGTGTTCATACTCCAGCAAAGCCTGACGGCAGGCGCCGCAGGGAGATATAGGCTTGGCCTGGAAGAGGCCGTTGTCAGTGCGTGCCGCAATGGCTATGGCACGCATCGCCATGCCCGGGAAATGGGCTCCTGCAGCGAAGCATGCGGAGCGCTCTCCGCAGGTGCCTGAAGAGAACGCCGCGTTTTCCTGGTTGGCACCCGTGACGACGGTCCCGTCCTCCATGCGTATCGCCGCGCCTACATGGAAATGCGAATAAGGGGCATAGCTGCCGTCAGTGGCTTTCATGGCCGCTTCCACCAGTTCGCGGTCCTCCTGAGCGAGTTCCGGCAACTTACATTCCTCTATTGGAATGGTTATCTGTATCTGTTTCATATTTTTTCAGTAACTTTGCACTGCAAAGGTAGTGCTAATATCATTAATAAGAAAACAAAATGGACGCACAATGTGTTTGCGGCCTGTGTTTTCAACAGAAAAGGGTACAGCGCTGAGACAGAAATGAAACCGAAATACAGGATAGTGACACGCGGCGGGAACGCCGCGATGGACCGTATGGCCTCGCTTATAGCTCGCGAGGGTATGCCGCCCGGCGCGCGTATCATTTATGACGAGCGCAACAGGCTTTTCCGTGTATATGTGGACAGTGTGCCTTACATCGTAAAGGCCTTCCGCTGTCCTAATGCGGTGAACTCCGTGGCATACGTCACTGTGCGCAGCAGCAAGGCGGCGCGCAGCTACCGGAATGCCCTGCGCCTGGAACGTATGGGAATAGCCACGCCGCGACCTGAGGCATATATGGAGGTGAGGAGAGGAGGCCGCCTGCGGGAAAGCTATTACATCTGCCGCGATGTGGAGTGTCCGCAGATACGCCATTGGGAGAGAAGAACGGACAGCGGGCCACTGCTCGCGGCCTTCGCCGACGATATGCTCGGATTACATATCAAAGGGGTGTGGCACAAGGATTTCTCCCCCGGAAACATATTGGTGAAGAACAAGAAGGGTGGAGGCTATCGGTTCTATTACATAGACCTGAACCGGATGCGTTTCGGAGTCCATGACCCTAAACGGCTTCTGTCTATGTTCGGGCGTATGCACGAGGATGAGGAAGAGTTGCGCGACCTGGCCCGGCATTATGCCGAGGCGTTGCGCAGAGCCGAAGCCGAAGGACGGCCGATTCCGGCCGGTATAGACCCTGCCACGGTTGAAGACCGGGCCGTAGAAGCCTTTCACGCTTTCTGGGACCGTCATGCACGCAAACAGAGACTTAAAAAACACTTGGCACACAAGCATAAAGTTTCTAAGTAAACTAGCGCAATCTCCAATCCGAACCCATGAGTGGAAAAATCAGCCTACGCTTTAAAGATGTAGGCTATTTTTACGTTTAGCAGTTTTTTATTCATTTATTTTGTCGGATTAATTTTTTTGGGTTAAATTTGCGACATATACTATTAACTTAAAAAACCGTGAGCCCATGAAAAAACTTATTTTACTCACTTTTCTTCTCGCGCCTTTCTTTATGAATGGACAGTGTTGTTTCACAGACGGAATGACATGGCATACTCAATTAATAGGAACTGATTCGCCGGAAGGTACCCGCTCAACGGAAATCGTAAGTATAGAGCAGAACGGGAATGACAGTTGCTTCAATATGTATCGTTCCAACATTGAATACTCGCCGTCTCCTGAACTTGTGGCTGTTATACGTATTGACGGGGACAAGGTTTACTTTAGACCCACCTGGTCGGAATCTTCCGAATGGTATCTGGCATACGATTTCGGATTGAAGCCGGGCGAGGGATGTTACGTCTACTACCTGTCAGACAAAGGCGAATACTCAGATACTCCCCGCAAGACTTATGTGAAGTGCATAAGCATCGAGGAGCCTTCCGAAGAGGGAGGATGGAGCATGATGATATTAGAGGAATATTATGACGATTCCTATTCGGGATTTTCTTCCACCGGGAAATGGATTAAAGGCCTGTCGGCTTTCGGAGGAATCTTATACAACAACCGCTTTGACCTTGATGGAATGATAGCCAAACTATTGGAAGTTTCCGCCAACGGCAAGACGCTTTATCTGAAGGGGCAGACCGGGAACGCGGAAATCAGGGATTCATCGTCTCTCGACATCAGGGTCGACGGCCGCTACATCAGTGTCTTGACCAACGATGAGGTATGCGGCTCGCTCTATTCAGGAGCCGGCGCGCATATAGGAGATTACAGGTTCGGCAAGACACCCACGCAAATAAGGGTGCCGGACAGCGGAGTCTATATCCTCCGTACAGGAGACGTTTCCAGGAAGATATTCATTCCTTGAAACGCGGGCTTTTATACATTTGTCGCGAATCAGTAGTCAGTTATTGCGGGTATTTTAAGTCGTTGTGGGTCTTCTGACCCACAACAATACCAAAGCCCATAATCCAATACCGTTAAAAGCCTGTGTTATGTAAAGTTGCGGGTCAGGAGACCCGCAACGACTAAAAAATCAGCCTACGCTTTAAAGATGTAGGCTATTTTTTACGTTTAGCAATTTTTTTATTCATTTATTTTGTCGGATTAATTTTTTTGCTTATATTCGCAACATCTATTAACCTACACCCGTGAGCCTATGAGAAAGATTTACTTGAAATTAGTCGGAGTGTTCAATTCGTCAAATAATACAGTTTTGGCGGCATTGATGATACTCGTAATTATGCTGTCCGGATGCTCCAATGAATTGGACGATTTGATTGTCCCCGGAAGTAAGAATGAGACAACGACATCCGTCATTCGCAGCAAAGTCAGCAAAACGGATGCTATCGCTATCGCGGAAAAAGTTCTCAAAAAGGACAGAACCCGCAGCGGGATTCTAAATATCCCGAAATTTGAATATGTAGTAGGAGGAATAAATACCCGAAGCGCCTCTACATCCGATACCTTAGCGTATATTTTGAATTATCCTGACAACGGAGGGTTCGTTATAGTCTCCACTGACAGACGGGTTTATCCGGTACTCGCTTTTGCTCATGAGGGGCAGTTCACTCTTGACAACGAAAATGCACGAGTCAATTTCATTGACAGAATCGGAACATATATAGAAGAAACACCTGAAGACACCTTGTATGATGTCGGTGACAGCGACTTTAAAACTTGTTATGATATTCATCCAATAGTAGGTTATTCTTTAGACCAACGTGCACCCTGGGATAAATATGTCATTCAGGAACATCCGGGTTGTCCTGTCGGATGTGTCGCCGTTGCCACAGCTTTGGTAATGAGTTATTCAAAAAGTCAGATATCATACCATAATTCCCTTTATTATTTGAAATCCATAATTACTGCCATTAACAAAGGGCCTGATTCCACTCCCGCAAATTTACCTAAACGAATTGAAGGCGGCATTTATAACCCAACATATACTTATGAACAGGCTGTTGATTCAATGGCTCGGCTTTTGTATTGGATAGGTAAAGATGTTGATATGTCCTATGGCTCGAAGGGGAGTGGCGCTAAGAGCGAGGACGCATACGAATTATGTAAGTCTTTGTCTTATTCAATTCCGTCCGGATATGTGACAACATTTGATATCAAAAAAGTAGCTCAATATATAATAGACAATCACATAATATACATCGGTGGGAACGACATTAACGGTGGTGGCGGTCATGCCTGGGTAATTGACGGATGTTATTGTTGTCTTAACGAAGACCGTACCGAAATAGTTGACCCATATATTCACTGTGACTGGGGAACAGGAGGTTATTGTAATGGATACTATTCAGGTGCTGTATTTGCAATGGATAAATATAACTTCAAGCCTACCGAGTATTTTGCAGTTAAAAGAGAATGGAATTAAAATCTGAACGAATATGAAAAAACTTATTTTATTTAGTTGTCTTCTCGTGCCCCTCTTGATGCACGGACAGTGTTATATCACTGACGGGATGATGTTGCGTACTCGAATATTCGGGGGTATTCTGTCGGAAGGGGAAGAGTTAGTCTCAACAGAAATCGTAAGCATAGAGCAAACTGAGGATGAAGGTTGTTTCAATATGTATAATTCCAACATTGAATTCTCACCAACCCCTGAACTCGTGACTGTTATCCGGGTAGACGGGGACAAGGTTTACTTTAGACCCGTCTGGTCAGAATCTTCCGAATGGTATCTGGCATACGATTTCGGACTGAAACCGGGCGAAGGATGCTACGTATATGATATGTCAGACAATGGCGAGTACTCTGATACTCCTCGTAAGACATACGTAAAGTGCGTAAGCATTGAGGAGCCTTCCGAAGAGGGTGGATGGAGCATGATGACGATAGAGGAATCGTCAGATTCCTCTTCATCTTCCTATGGAAGAACCGGAATATGGATTAAAGGGCTGTCATCTTTCAATGGAATTTTATACAACGTCAGTTTTAATATGAACGGATTTGGCAGTATTCTGTTGGAAGTCTCTGTGAATGGCGAGACCCTTTATTTGAACAAGTCAGCCGGAGTTACGGAAATCATGGACTCATCGGCTCCCGACATCAGGGTCGACGGCCGCGATGTCCGTGTCTCAGTAGACGGCGATGTCAGCGGCTCGCTCTATTCCGAAGCCGGCGCGCATATAGGAGATTACAGGTTCGGCAAGACACCCACGCATATAAGGGTGCCGGACAGCGGAGTCTATATCCTCCGTACAGGAGACGTTTCCAGGAAGATATTCATTCCTTGAAACGCGGGCTTAGACGCTATAAACAGATGACAATAGTTACGGGTCAGGTGACCGCTTGCGGTTGCCTGACCCGTAATGCTTAAATGTGTAGTATGAGCCGAGCGAGAAGAAAAGAGAATAAAAAGAAAAATAAGTGATTAAATTTGCGTATTTTCCAAAAAGTCAGTAACTTTGTGCGCTTTTTATAAGGCTCTGTCCGCGCTCCCGGGGAGTACGGACGGGGACGGCGAAGTGTGAGTTATACTGTTAACTCACTGGTATTCTATTGTTTAAGTACACGCAAAGTGAACACTCTGAACTCATACAGACTTAACCTGGCTACTCTTCCCGCAGGGGTGAGCGAGCGCCGTTACACCTTGGACTCCTCCTTTTTCGAGGCTATGGAGCAGCCGGATGTAGCAGGTGCCGATGTGAGTGTGGATGTGTGTGTGGAGAGCAAGAACGATGCCTGGTATTTTACCGTCAGTGCCCGTGGCGTAATGCAGATTCCCTGCGACAGGTGCCTGGAGCCTATGGACCTGCCCGTAGACAAGGCCGAGAAGTTTACCGTCCGCACGGGCGAGGAATACGACGAAACGGCCGACGGCCTGATAACGGTGCCGGAAACCGACCCAATGTTGGATTTGGCCCCTTTGTTCTGCGACATGATGCTGCTTGCCATACCGATGCGGCATGTGCATCCCGCCGGCGGATGTGACCCCGCGATGCAGGCGTTGCTCCGCGAACATAGCTCCGCAGTCGAGGATGACGAGGAGGAACCGGAGGGTTGACAGGTAAATCTCAGACTTAAATGAATTCCGCCCCCCGGGGCAAGAACCATATATTAAAAACAAATAAAAAAGACAATAAAAAATGGCACATCCTAAACGCAAACAATCCAAGACACGTACGGCCAAACGCCGCACCCACGACAAAGCCGTAGCCCCCACATTGGCAATCTGCCCCAACTGCGGCGCATGGCACGTTTACCACACCGTATGCGGCGAATGTGGTTATTATCGTGGCAAGGTAGCCATAGAGAAAGCTGCCGTCTGACACGTACTGCGGGATTTAAAGCGTGCTTGAGTTCAGACACATATTTAGTCCCGTCTGAGGCTTAAACAGTGCGGGCCGTGGCGAAATACATTTTGCTCCGGCTCCGCTCTGTCATTTTTTAATCCGTTGCGAGTACCCGCGGCGCCACCCCGCCGGTAAACTTTGTTTCTGCCGGGGCGTTATATCAATAGGTACTCAAACAAATAGAGTATAAGCAGTTTTCAACATTTGAACGCTGCAAATATTTAACCTGAAAAATGCAGGTCCTCGACTGATTTTGGATTTGATTCGTAAATCTGGGTTGTCATTGAATTTAAACAGCTTCGGCAATTTGAATTGCCTGAATTGAATTACAGAATCCTTTTGAGTCAGTCTGTGTAATCTGCCTATAAGATTATGTTGAATGCAAAAATATCGGGCATAGCCTCTTATACGCCCGATGACATACTCGACAACGAGATGCTCTCCAAAATGGTGGATACCACCGACGAATGGATTACCACCCGCGTAGGCGTGAAGCAGCGTCCTATTCTCCACGGCGAAGGGCTCGGCTCAGGTTATCTCGGCATCAAGGCCGTAGATAAACTTCTGTCCGACTACAACATAGACCCCCTGGACATAGACCTGGTAATATGCGCTACTTCCAACCCGGACTACCGCTTTCCGAGTACCGCTTCCGTAATCCAGCACGGTTGCGCCCTGGACAACGCCTATGCCTACGACATACAGGCTGCCTGTGCCGGTTTTATAGTCACGCTCCAGGCTGCCCGCTCTTACATAATGTCGGGTCTGGCAAAGAAGGTGATTGTGGTATGCGCTGAAAAGATGTCCTCCATGACCGATTACGAAGACCGCTCCACCTGCCCGCTATTCGGCGACGCCGCCGCCGCCGTGCTGGTAGAGGGTACGGAGGAGAATGTAGGCGTAATGGATGCGGAGGTACATGTGGACGGTGACGGTCTGCCCCACCTGCTCATGAAGGCCGGCGGTTCCGTCAAGCCCGCAAGCCATGAGACAGTCGATGCCCGCGAGCATTACATCTATCAGGAAGGGCGCGTAGTGTATAAGCACGCTGTGCGCAATATGCTCTCCAGCACTCTTTCCGTAATGAGCCGCAACAATCTTACCGTCAACGATGTGGACTGGCTCGTGCCCCATCAGGCCAACCTACGCATAATCGAGGCTGTAAGCTCTCGCGCCGGATTCCCGGACGAGAAGGTACTGGTGAATATCCAGCACACCGGCAATACTTCGGCCGCATCCATACCCCTCTGTCTGGCCGAGTACAAGTCCCGGCTCAAGAAGGGTGACAAGATAATGATGACCGCATTCGGCGCGGGTTTCACCTGGGGCGCCATGTATCTGATTTGGGCCATAGACTGACATAGCGCGGGCCGTCGCTGTAAGACCTGTCAGGTTTTTCGGCCTGTGTACAGACGCTGCCCGATACAATAAGCCGGGCTTCGAAGCGTGCCGTTATTCTACGCCCCGCTTCGAGGCCCGGCTGAACACTTTCGCCACCGGGAATGTTCCGAATATACAAAGGGGCATAGACATTCTCAGTGCCCATCACATATAACCCAAGAAAATCATGTCAGAACACAGGTACATAACCGGCGGTGACGAGACTCGTCGGCTTGAAGAAACGACGCTCCCCTGGGAGCAGCTCTCCGCCGACAAGGCAGAGCAAAGTCCAACCTCCATTGAAGGCCACAAGGCCGGATTCGTAAATATCGTGGGTAACCCCAATGTGGGTAAGTCCACCCTTATGAATGACCTGGTGGGTGAGCGCATCAGTATCATAACATCGAAAGCCCAGACCACGCGCCACCGCATAATGGGCATCGTCAACACTCCCGGATACCAGATAGTTTTCTCCGACACCCCGGGTGTACTGAAGCCTAAATACAAGCTGCAGGAATCGATGCTTGAGTTCTCGGAGGGCGCGCTCTCCGACGCCGATATACTTCTCTACGTATCCGATGTTGTGGAAGACCCCGTCAAGAACAACGACTTTCTGGAGAAGGTGAGCAAGATGAATATTCCCGTGCTGCTGGTAATAAACAAGATAGACCTGCTCTCAGGAAATAAAGACCTGGAAGTCCTGTGCGACAAATGGCGTACCTTGCTGCCTGCTGCCGAGATATTTCCAACTTCAGCCAAGGAGCATTTCGGCATTGACGTTCTGCGTTCCCGCATAGTGGAGTTGCTTCCTCCCTCCCCCCCGTTCTTCGGCAAGGATGCGCTCACCGACAAGCCGGCCCGATTCTTCGTGACTGAGATTATCCGCGAGAAAATCCTGCTCCTTTACGACAAGGAAGTACCCTATTCGGCCGAGGTGTTGGTAGAGAAATTTGAAGAAAAGGAGAAATCCATACATATAATGGCCGTAATCTATGTGGAACGGGACTCCCAGAAGGGTATCCTCATAGGCAAGGGCGGCGAGAAAATAAAGCGCGTCGGCATTGAAGCCCGTAAGGATATCGAAAAGTTTTTCGGCAAGAAAGTCTACCTTGAAATCTTTGTCAAGGTGGAGAAGGACTGGCGCAACCGCGAGAACAAGCTCCGCGCTTTCGGCTATATAGAATAATACCTCCGGCGGGTTGCTAACCTGCCGTACCTATTAGGACAATAAATTTAGAATGAGTAATTTAGTAGCGATAGTAGGACGCCCCAATGTAGGCAAGTCCACCCTCTTCAACCGCCTGACGCAGACACGCGCCGCAATAGTAGACCCCACGGCCGGCACCACGCGCGACCGACAATACGGCAAGGTGGACTGGTGCGGCCGGGAGTTCTCGATTATCGACACCGGCGGCTGGGTGGTGAACTCCGAGGATATTTTCGAGGAGGAAATAAACAAGCAGGTACACGTGGCGGTGGACGAAGCGGATGTAATCCTCTTCGTGGTGGATGCTTCCAACGGTGTCACGGACCTGGATGACCATGTGGCGCAGATACTGCGGCGTTCCCGGAAACCGGTAGTCCTGGTGGCCAATAAATGCGATGTCAACGATGCCCGCTTCAATGTGTCGGAGTTCTATTCCCTCGGCCTTGGAGACCCTGTGGATGTGTCCGCCTCTTCCGGATTCGGCACCGGCGACCTCCTGGACATCATCGTCAAGGATTTGCCGCAGCAGGAAGAAGAGGAGACGGAGACGAGCGTGCCCCGATTCGCCATCGTAGGACGCCCTAACGCCGGTAAATCCTCCATTATAAACGCCTTCATAGGAGAGGAGCGTCATATAGTCACAGACATCGCGGGCACCACCCGAGACTCTGTCTATCACCGGTACAACAAGTTCGGTTTCGACTTCTATCTGGTGGACACCGCAGGCATACGCAAGAAGCAGAAGGTGAACGAGAACATAGAGTACTACTCCGTAATCCGCTCTGTCCGGGCCATAGAGAACTCGGATGTGTGCATCCTGCTCATAGATGCCACACGAGGCATCGAGGCGCAGGACGCCAACATCTTCTCCCTCATACAGCGCAACAAGAAAGGGCTCGTGGTATGCGTCAACAAGTGGGACATAGCCGAGGATAAAAGCCTGGAAGGTCAGAAACGCATGGAGGAGGCCATCCGCTCGCGCTTCGCCCCCTTTACCGACTTCCCGATAATCTTCGGTTCCGCACTCACCAAGCAGCGTATCTATAAGGTGATAGAGGAGGCAGTCAAGGTGTACGAGAACCGGCACCGCATAATTCCCACCTCGCAGCTCAACACTTATATGCTTGAGGTGGTAGGCACCACACCTCCCCCCTCCAACAAGGGAAAATTCGTGAAAATAAAATATGTGACCATGCTCAAAGAAGCCGTAATCCCCACCTTCGTCTTCTTCTGCAATCTGCCGCAATGGGTCAAGGAGCCATACCGTCGTTTCCTGGAGAACAAGATACGTGAACGCTGGGACTTCCACGGCACACCGATATCCATATTCATGCGCGAAAAATAGTTTAGGGACATACACCGTAAAGAAAAGCCAAACCGACATTTATGCCTGGTTGGCTTTTTTGGTATTATGCCCGTTCCCCATATTCAATTATTTTTGTTAATTTTGTGTGCTGATAGCTTTTTAATACGAGACGTGATATGAGACGTGAATATGATTATCTGGTGATTGGCTCCGGCATCGCAGGCATGAGCTTCGCCCTGAAAGTGGCCGGCCCCTCGGCCCGCGTGGCGTTAGTGTGCAAGACCACCCTGGAAGAGGCGAACACATTCCTCGCCCAGGGAGGTGTGGCCTCCGTCACTAATCTTGAACTTGACGATTTCGATAAACACATACACGACACAATGGTCGCCGGCGACTGGCTCTCCGACCGCCGGGCGGTGGAGAAGGTGGTGAAAGGCGCCCCCGAACAGATTCAGTTCCTCATAGACCACGGGGTGAAATTCGACAGGAATCCCGACGGGAAGTTCGACTTGCACCGTGAGGGGGGCCACTCCGAGTTCCGCATCCTGCATCACGCCGACAACACCGGCGCCGAGATACAGACCTCGCTTATAGAGGAGGTGAAGGCTAACCCCCACATAGACATCTACGAGCATCACCTGGCTGTGGAAATCATCACCCAGCACCACCTGGGCGTCACCGTCACCCGCCGTACCCCGGACATAACATGTTACGGCGCTTACATACTGGACGAAAAAACAGGAGAGGTAGACACATTCCTGGCTCGCGTCACCCTGATGGCTACCGGCGGTGTAGGCGCTGTGTACACCACTACCACCAATCCGCTTACCGCTACCGGCGACGGCATAGCCATGGCTTACCGTGCCAAGGGCACTGTCTCCGACATGGAGTTCATTCAGTTTCATCCCACGGCTCTGTTCCATCCGGGTGACCGCCCGTCTTTCCTCATTACCGAGGCCATGCGCGGCTATGGCGCGGTGCTTCGTGACATAAACGGAAAGGAGTTCATGCAGAAATACGACGAGCGTCTATCCCTGGCGCCCCGCGACATAGTGGCCCGTGCCATAGACTCCGAGATGAAAGCCTCCGGCAGCGACCATGTCTATCTGGATGTGACGCACAAAGACCCCGAGGAGACACGTCGTCACTTCCCCAACATCTACGAGAAGTGCCTATCTTTGGGTATCGACATAACCAAAGACTACATCCCTGTGGCGCCGGCGGCCCACTACCTGTGTGGCGGCATTAAGGTGGATTCCGATTCGCAGAGCAGCATCAAGCGCCTTTATGCGGTGGGCGAGTGCAGCTGTTCCGGGCTGCACGGAGGTAACCGGCTTGCCTCGAACTCCCTTATCGAGGCTGTGGTCTATGCAGACGCGGCGGCCCGTCACGCCTCCCTTCACATAGGAGACTACGACATACGCGCCGATGTACCCCTCTGGAACGACGAGGGCACCGCGCATCCGGAGGAGATGGTACTCATAACCCAAAGCATGAAGGAGGTGAACCAGATTATGGGCTACTACGTTGGAATAGTACGCTCAGACCTGCGTCTGCACCGTGCCTGGGCACGTCTGGACATACTGAATCAGGAGACGGAGCGCCTCTTCAAGGTGAGCAAGCCCTCGCGCGAGCTCTGCGAGCTCCGCAACGCCATAAATGTGGCGTACCTGATAATGCGTCAGGCCATGGCACGCAAAGAGAGTCGCGGCCTGCACTTCACCATTGACTATCCGCACAAGTAAGAGGCTGTTTAAAAATAGACGTTAATTATGGGCGACAGATTTCCAGGCAGAATCCGGTCAAGTCGAATGAGCATAGCGGGCTATGTGACCGAGACGCAGCCGGATTATGACGGAAATATGGCG